>JAIPKB010000064.1 GCA_021733795.1 Akkermansiaceae bacterium
CGGGTTGAGGCTGGCAATGCGGAGGTCGTCGGTAAGGTAGCGGGTCACGGGCGGGAGGGTGGTAGAAAAGCGGGGGGGAGGAAAGCGGAAAATCCAGCGGGTTACACCAGCGGCAGGTTGGGGTGGATGTCGGCGTCCAAGGGTGAGGATTCACCGGCGAGGTGACGGAGCAGGGCGGCGAAGGCGATCATGGCGGCATTATCCGTGCAGAGGTCGGGCGGGGCGATGAGCAGCTCGAGCCGGGCTCGCTGGCAGGCGCGGGCCAAGGCCGCACGCAGTGGCAGATTGAGGGACACCCCGCCGGAGATTGCGAGGACACGGTGCCTGGTGCGTTGCGCGGCCTTGAGGGACTTTCCAACCAGGATCTCGATGACCGCTTGTTGGAACGAGGCGGCGAGATCGGCGACAGGGGGCGGGCTGGGCTGGCGTTGCAAGGTGTATAGTACGGCGGTTTTTAACCCTGAAAATGAAAAATCCAGATGCGGGTCATGGAGCATCGAACGGGGGAAATCGAAGGCGGCGGGGTTGCCACCGCGGGCGACACGCTCGATTTCCGGACCGCCGGGGTAGGGAAGACCGAGCATTTTGCCGACCTTGTCAAACGCTTCGCCGGCGGCGTCGTCGCGGGTGGAACCGAGTTTCTGATAGATTCCCGGGCCGCCGACATCGAGCAGCAAGGTGTGGCCGCCGGAGACGATTAGCGCGAGATGGGGCGGAACCCGGGTGTGGCCGACGAATGGCGAGAGCAGGTGGCCTTCGAGGTGGTTGATCCCGAGAAATGGTTTGCGGGAGGCGCAGGCCATGGCCTTGGCGGCGGTGCTGCCGATCAACAGCGACGAGGCCAAACCCGGACCGGTGGTGGCGGCAAAGGCATCCACCTCCGCCACGGTGACTCCGGCGTGGGCGAGCGCCTGCTCGATGAGCGGGCGCAGGTGCAGCGAGTGGTTGCGGGACGCCAGCTCGGGCACCACGCCGCCGAACTCCCGGTGCAGTTCGATTTGGGAGGCCACCTCGGACGCCAGCACCTCGGCGGCACGCCCCGGCCCGCCGCAGACAATCGCCACGGCAGTTTCGACACAAGAGCTTTCAATCGCCAGGATCAGAGGCACGCGGCGGAGCATGGAGGAGTGAAGCGGTGGGGGCAAGTGTGGATGTAAACTCCGGTAGCTAGCCTTGTTTCATCGTTTCGCCGACGATTTCCTCGGGGTTGATGTCCGGTCGGTCGTAGGAGGTCATGGCGGCACGGATCATGGCCACGGCACTTTCGCGTTCGTCATGGACCACCTGGACGCCGAGCTGGCGGAGGCGGGTGACCTCCTCGGGAAACTTGGCGCGGCCGAAGATGCAGATGCCGTTGTTGCGTTCCCGCACCAGGGGGATGGCGGCACAGGTGGAGTCCACCGCCGGGAAGGTGAACGCCACCAGGCGGGCGCGGCCGATGCCTGCGAGGTCGAGCGCCTCCGGGTGGGTGGCATCGGCGAACAACACGAGTTGTTGCTCGTGCTTGAGGGTTCTCACGGTGTCGGCGTTGAGTTCGAGCACCAGGGTTTGGACGCCGCAGCGCTTGAGGGATTCATTGAGGGCGCGGCCGACCGGTCCGTAGCCGCAGATGATCGCGTGGTCGGAGATGTGTTTGATGGCGTTCAACGGGTTGAGTGGGCCGGCCGGGAGTTGGTGGGAGGCGAGGATTCCGCGTTTTTCCAGCCATTTGCCGAAGGGTGCGGCGGCCCGCATCAGCGAGGGCACCACCGCCATGGTGACGGCGGTGCAGATCAACAGGGTTTGCTCCAAGGCCGGGTCCAGCGGTCGGTAGTGGCCCGCCCGCCCCATCAAGACCAGCGAAAACTCACCCATGCTCGCCAAACTGCCGGCTGCCAGTAGCGCCGGTCGTCCCGGCAGCCGAATCCACTTCAGCACCCCGAAGACAATCCCCGCCTTGATCGTCAGAATCCCCGCGCTCAACAACAGGATCCGCAGCCAGTCATCGGCGATCACCCGGACGTCCACCATCAACCCCACCGCGATGAAGAAAATCGCCAGAAACAAATCCTTGAACGGCAGGATGTCCGAGAGAATCCGGTGGCTGTAGATCGACTCGCTGACCACCAGACCTGCGGTGAAAGCGCCGAGTGCGAGCGAAAGGTCGAGCGCACTGCCCGCATAAGCCACCCCGGCACAGAGCCCGATCACGGTAAGGGTGAACAACTCCCGGCTGCGGGTGCGCGCCACCAGGTGCAGCAGCGGGTTGAGTCCGTAAAGGCCGAAAACCACCGCCCCGGAGAGGAACAGCACGCCTTTGAGCAGGGCCACCGCGAGTTGCCGGACCACCCCGCCCTCGCCGCTTTGATAGAGCACCGGCATCACCAGGAAAAACACGATCACCAGGATGTCCTGGAACAGCGCGATCCCCAGGCTCGCCCGGGCCCCCGGGTTGTTGTGTTGCCCCAGATCATGGAAGGTTTTCATCGCCACGGCGGTGGAACTCATGCCCACCACCACGCCGAGAACCATGCATTCGGCAAACGGGTAGCCAAGCCACGCCGCGCACAACCCGGCCAGCCCGGCGGTGATTCCCATCTGTAGCCCGCCGCCGACCAGTGCGGTCCGCCACAGGTGGCGCAGCTCGGACAGCGAGAATTCGATCCCCAGGGTGAACATCAACAGGATCACCCCGATTTCCGATAGATTGGCAATCACCGGGCTGTCCTTCTCCATGCCGGTGAGCCAGAGCATCCCGAAGTTGCCGATCAGCATCCCGCAGAGCAGGTAGCCCACCAGCAGGCTCTGGCGGAACCGGATCAGCAACAGCGACACCACCACCGCCAGTGCCATCACCAGCGTGAGCACCGCGAACAACGGCGAAACCTCCGCCGCTGAAGCCGTGATCATCCATCCATGGGCCGTCATCGGCACCAGTATTGACTGGATCCAGAGTGGGGGAAAGCCGAAATATTCTTCAGCCACTCCGGGACTCGGAGCCGGGATCGGAAACGGAGCGTGGCGAAGGCCATCCAGAGAACCTCGCCCACCGATCCTTGTCCGCCGAAAGGCGGTGTGAATCGGTGGTGCCGGTCCTTTAGGCCTTCACCGGGCTTTACACAACCGGGTCATGGTGGAGTAAGGTAGCCACAACTCCTGGCTGATCATGGCCTTTGTGCTTTCCGGCAGCCAGTATTACCGCCTTGACGGGGTGGATCTGGAGGTTCAGGGCGGGCAGGGTCTCCGGGTCCGGCCCGGGCCACTCTTCAGCACCGGCGGGCGGCCCGAGCAGCGGGGGGATCTGGCTTGGCTGATTCTCAAAACCCGCCCGCATCGACCGTGTTCCGGCGTTACACGGGAATCAACCCGCACGCCTGGCGCCTCCGGGACGCTTAGAGGGTCACCGCGGATGCCGCGCCAGTGACAACAGAAGGTGGCAGGGAAATAATAGTTATAGGATTCCAAGGTGTCCGGTTCTAGGGCGATGGCCGCCCCACGCGTGGAGTGCTTGTTAGGTGGAAACCCGCGCTTGGGAAGCGGCGGGGGGCAACGCGTGGTCACCTCGATGTCCGCGATGGACGATCCGCCACCGTGGCTGCACTCAGCCGGGAGCTAACGAAGGGCCGCAGAAATCCGCACGGCGAGTTGATCGACCAGGCGGCTCTGGGCTTCGGCCAGGTTCTCGAACCCATCGGCCGTCAGCGGTTCGTGGAGGGTTGACGTCGTGCTGGTGAGAAGCTGTCCCGCCGGGAGCGAGTAAACCCGCCATGACGCCTCTAACACAGCATCGCCATCCGCCGTGCCGTGGAATCGGCTGACGTCGACGACGACCTGATAGCGCAGTTCGCTTTCCTTGGACCATGGATAGTGGCGGATGTTCCCGGTGCCCATATGGAAGCCGAGGTCGGTGCCGAGGGCACGGCTGAAATTACTGCCCAGGTCGCCGACCCATTGGTGTTTATCCGAGACTTCCATCCTGGTCGGCGTGCTTTGGAACACCAGATAGGGCCGCTCGACCAGGTAGTCGGCGAGGGTGATCGGCCCGATGCCGATGGCCGGCCCGCCGCGGGCCGGTGCTTTGCCAGCGGGGGCCAGCATATAGTAGTGTCCGGGGTCGCCACAGGCGGAGAACAGGAGACCTATCAACAGGCAGGAAAGTGTTTTCATAGGTGATTGGGAGTGGAATCAGCGACGGGCGCGGGGGATTTCCCGGGTGTTCGGGTCCTTGCCGAAAATCAGCGAGTTTGGCTTGTCAGCGAGTCCGGTGGTGAGCCGGTCAATCGAGCGGACGGTCGCCCGCAGCTCATCCAAAGTCCGGCGGAGGTCACCGTAAACCGCGCCCTCGCTCGACAGCGGTTTGAGCGTCGCGTTCAGATTTGCAAGGGTCGCACGGAGATCGGCGGGGATTGCCTTGGTTTCTTCGGAGCTGAGGATGTGGTTGAGCGAGGCGACGGTTTCGGTCATTTCGGCCAGGGTTTTTTGCGCGTCGGCGACGACGCCTTGATCAGAGGCGAGGGAGTCTTCGAGGGACGCCAAGGTGGCGGTCGCTTGTTTTGACGTGCCGCTGATGGTGGTGACGAGCGTCTCAAGACCGAGACCGTTGATTTTATCCAGCAGGGCGGCGAGTTTGTCCTCCAACCGACCGAGGCCGGACGCCACGGTGGGCAGCACGCTGTATTGGCCACGCTTCATCTGGGGCACATCGGCGACATCCGGATCATAATCAATGTCCACGAACATCTGGCCGGTGAGCAGACTGCTGGAGCGGATCGAGGCGCGCAGTTTCCTGGCAATCGCTTCCGAAAAGCCATCGGTTTCTCCGCCGACGAGATTGGCCGGAAAATGGCTTTCCAGCAAGCGCTTGTCGAGCTGGAGGAGGACTGGCATTTCCTCGATTCTCGGGTGATCGACGAGCGAGTAGGAAATCTCGGCAACGCGTCCGATCTTCAAGCCGCGGAACTCGACCGGTGCGCCTGCGTGAAGCCCACGCAGCGACTGGTCCACGAGCAGCAGGAATTCCGAGCCTCCCTTGAAGCGGCTCACATCCGCCTCCTCCTCGGTGTTGTAGAGCCGCGTGGCGCTGCCGTCGGCCAACGGCTTGCCGGTGATCCCATCTTCAGGCTGATCGATGGAGATGCGGCCCGAGATGAGGGAATCCAGCGACGGCAGTTCGAGGTTGAAGCCCTCGGTGCCGACATCGAGTTTCACCCCGCTGGTTTTCCAAAACAGCGTTTGGTCGGTCACGAGCTCGGCATAGCGTTCCTCGATGAAAACCCCGAAGCGGACGATCTTCCTGTCAACGAGGAACTCACGGCTCTCGACTCTGCCGACGAGCGTGTCCCGGAAATAGATCCCGCTGCCGATGCCGACCGATCCGGGTTTCTCCGCCTCGAGGACGAGCCTCAACCCGGGCACGCTGCGCGGCGTGAGCGGTGGCGTTTCCAAGCCGATGAATTCGCGTTTGGCACCCTTGGCCAGCTCGCCGGGATCAACTTCGATGAAGGCGCCGCTGATCAGCGTGCCGAGCCCGGGGACGGAGCTGCCCTGCACCCGCGCGCGGACCACCCAGAACTGCGAACCTTCGTGGATGAGATGCAGGTGGTCGGGTTTGATCCGCAGGCTCGTCCTCACATCGAGGTCGTCGGTTAGAAAAATCTCCTCCAATTTCCCGATGGTGACATTCCGGCATTTCACTTCCGTTTTGCCGATCGCCAGATCGCCGGCATCTTCGAAGCGGACGGTGATCAGCTCGCCTTTCTCATCGTGATTGCGCTTCACTAGCCAGAGCCCGAGTAGGAGTGCGATGATCGGGACGATCCAGACGGGATTGAATCGCCTGCCGGTTTTCACCTCAGGATGGGGGGCTTCAGGATGTTCTTCAGTCATGGTTGTTTGGGGATGCGGAGCCTGTCCCAGATCAGCCTGGGATCGAAGGAATGGGCGGAGAGCATCGTCAGAATGACCATCAGCCCGAAGGCGACCGCCGCGCCACCGGGACGGATGGTCATCAGATTGCCCATCTGGATGAGGCCGACGAGAATGGCGACGACGAACACGTCCACCATCGACCAGCGCCCGACGAGTTCGGTGAGCCAGTAAATCCGGTTGGCCTGCTGCGGATCAATTTTGAGATATCCCTTGGCGGCCGCGACGAGGATGGCGATGGCGATGAACTTGAGGCCGGGGATCATCACGCTGGCAATGAAAATGATGATCGCCACCGGGTAGGCGTGCATCGACCAAAAGGTCGCGACACCGCCGATGATGGTCGAGTTTTCCTCCACCCCGAGTTGGGTCACGACCATGATCGGGAGCAGGTTGGCGGGGATGAACGCGAGGATGCCGGCGATGCCGAAAGCGATGGTGTGCTCGATGCTCCGCTTTTTGCGAGCATGGAGATGCGAGCCGCAGCGGTCACACTGATGCTGGCTGGCAGCGCTGACTTTGAGACAGGTGTGACAACCCACGAGGCCGGCTTGAAGCGCGCTTTCGCGAACCCTGCTCATGCGGGTCTTCTCCTTGATTTGGCGAGTTCGATGCGATCCCAGAGCTCCACCTTGTCGATGCCGCCGACCGCGCCGGCGAGACAGAACATCAATCCGGCGATCGACCAAAAACCGATGCCCAGATCGATTTCCGCAAGCTTTACGAGTTTCAGCAGGCTGATCATCGCGCCGAGGAAGAACACCTCCACCATCACCCACGGCTGGAGCATCTGGAACCCGCACATGATCGGTGAGGCAAACGGTAATGTCCTCCCAATCAGGAGCGGGATGCAGAGATAGAGCAGGCAACTGATCATCGTGAATGGCAGGATGACCACAAAAACGGCCATGCTCACGGCGATGAAAGTTCCGCCGGACGTCCACAAGCTGGTGATCGCGCCAGGCACCGAGATCGAGCTCTTGTTGCCAAACACGTCCATCGAAATGAACGGAAACAGCAGCGCCGTGAGCAGGAGGCAGAAGGCAGTGATCCCGAACGCTCCGGCCTTCGCCAGACTCGACTTGCGATTGCGGTAAAGGACCTGTCCGCACTGCCTGCAATGCGCCGCCTGCCCTTCCTCGATCAAATCCACGAGGTGATGCGAATCGCAAAAATGACATGCGATCCGGTGCACCCGCGTTTCAAGGCGCGGCCAGGTGTGGGTGTGGTGACTCATGGATTTCGGGGGGCATTGGAGGGTGAACCGTGGGGGGGCACCCGGCAGTAATACCATAAACCAGCTCCGAGTCAAAGAATTTGAGGGATCTGTGGTGGAAATGGAGTTTGGCGGGACGCGGACGATAAGGTCCACGCTCCTCAGGATCGACCGAACTGCCTGCGGCGCGGAACCCGGCCATCATCGCCCCCAACGCGCGATCAGCGAGCGCTGTTCACGGCTACCCCGCCGGCGGATCCGGGTTGTCGTGATGCCCGGTGTGGTGCATGATCCACGGGCGGCAGAGCAACAGGCCGACCGGAGTGACCAGCGCCATGAGGCCGATCCACAACCAGATCATCGCGTGATTCGGATGGGCCAGGACCTCCTTGGTGTTTTCATCGACCGGGGTGTAGATGTGAAGCAGCACGCCCGACAACGGTCCGACCACCAGTTTGGCGGCGAACGAGGGCAGGACGGAAAGCGAGAGATAGGTGGACTCGCGGCCCTTGGGGGCGATTTCCGCCGAAAACTGCATCAGCCGCGGTGACCAGATCGACTCGCCGATCGTGAAGATGAAGATGAAGACAATCAGCGGCCAATAGGCGGGAGCGGGCGGGGCTGCCGCCAGCGCGCTCATGTCCGGAGCCATGCCGAGCCAGTTGATGAAGATCATCTCGCCGAGCACGGTTTGGGTCAGCGGCTCAAAGAAGTCGGGCGGCACCAGCGCGATGAAACAGGAGAGCGAGGAGATCGAGGCCCCGATCAGCAGCATGGTGAATGATTTGACCGACTTGGTGAAATAGGCAACCAGCGGCACCAGGAAGATGATCAACACCGGGTTCAGCACCCCGTAGATATTGCCGATCTTGGCATCCTCACCCAGCACCCGCAGCCCGTATTTCGGAAAGGTGTAGTGGAAATGGAAAAACACGAACCGCACAAACACCGTGAGCCCGATCAAGCCCATGAACACCCAGAAATATTTCTCGGCAAACACCTTGCCCATCAAGAGGCAGGTGTCGGTTACCGATTTCTTCACGGTCTGCAGCGCGGAACCCGTGGGCTTTCTGGGGGTGATCACGATGCCCTCCTCGGTGCGCTCAACCCCGTCGCGGAGCGGCAGCAGGACCAGCAGGCTGAGCACGGTGGCAGCGCTGCCGAAGACAAAGAACAACTGGTTGGTCGAAAAATGCACCCCGAGCCAGATCACCCCGGCGTTGGCGTCGATGATGCCCTCCGGACCCCTGGTGGCGAAAAATTCGCGGATCCAGTCGAAGGCGAAGCCACCCACAGCATAGCCCATGTTCATGATCACGTAAAACAACGCAAATCCGAGCGCGGCCCCCTCCTTGTTGGTGTAGCGCTTGATGCCGACCGATACCACCGGGGCGACGATGGCAAAGCCCAGTGCCAGCGGCATGAAACCGAAAATAAACACCCAGAACGGATCGGTGATCCATGACATGAATACCCGGGCGATCAGCAGCATTGCGACCGAGAGCAGGCAGATACGGCGGATGCCCACGGTGTCAACCAGCGCTCCCACCACCATGGCGATCGCGGTGAGCGCGAGCGACCAGCCGGTGATGAACGAACCGGCTCCGATGTCACTGAGTCCGCAGTCTTTGGAGAGCCAGAGGATCATGACCATGTTCATGGCCGCGTAGGCCGAGTATTCGATGAACTTGTAGGTGATGATCAGCCACAGTTCCCGCGGCGAACCGCGCAAGCCCTTGGAATAGTTCCAGATGATGAAAACGAGGGAGAGGACCCCGCATCCGAAAAGCAGGAAAAAGATCCACGTGGCGGGGGTCAGGGACTGGTAGTATTCGGGGTCGAGAAATTTGAAGCGGGTCATTATGGGTTGGTGCGAGACGCCGCCAAAGATGGCCGGAATCCGCCATTTGGCAAGAATGGAGTTTGAGTTTGCCAAGGGGGCGGGGCCGGGGTGAGACTGGTGCGGATGGCAAGGCGGTTGGCTAGATTGGTGAGGTTCGGTACCCGGGTGCTCAGGGATTTTTTCCTGCGCAACCATGGCTTGTTGCTGACGGGGGCGGTGGCCTACAACATGATGCTGTCGCTGATCCCGCTGTGCATTGTGATGGTCGTGGCGCTCTCGCATTTTTTCGAACCCGGGCTGCTGATTGAATCGATGACGACCGAGGTTTCGCTGATCGCGCCAGGGTTTGTGCCCACCCTGACGCAGGTGTTGGAGGAGTTTTTGGGGAATCGCGAGGTGGTTGGCTTGGCCGGGGGCGCGGTGTTGTTGTTCTTCAGTTCGATGGCGTTCCGGGTGCTGGAGGATGCGATCGCGATCATCTTCCACCGGCCCTTGCCCACCCTGAAGCGGAAATTCTGGGTGTCGGCGATGATTCCCTACCTGTTCATCCTGATTGTGGCGGCGGGATTGATCGGGATCACCTCGGTCAATGCGATCCTTGAGGTCCGCAGCGGCATGCTGGACGGGATTCCCGGGCTGGGCCGCCTGCTGCAGCACAACTCGGGGCCGCTGCTCTATCTGACCGGCTTGCTGGGCTTGGTGCTGTTGTTCACCCTGCTCTACAAGATCATGCCGGTGGCCAGGGTCCGGTTCCACCGGGCGCTGGCGGGCGGGCTCACGGCGGCGGTGTTGTGGGAGATGACCCGGCACCTGTTGATGGCCTATTATACCCGCATTTCGATTGTGAATGTCGTTTATGGATCGATCGCGACCATCATCATCGTGCTGATCACGATGGAGATGGTGGCGCTGGTGTTGTTGCTGGGCGCGCAGGTCATCGCGGATCTCCAACGCAATGCCAACCTCGGGATCCCGTGGTATGAGGACCCGGAAACACTGCCGGCGGGCAGCGGTGGCCGGGAGCAGGGGGCGTCCCCCACGGATGATTGAGCGGCAGTCGATGAAAGCCTGGTGCGGGCGTGCGCGTATTGGTGCGGATGAAGCACAGAGCATTCCCGAGAACCGGAGTTGCCGCCTTTTTGTTAGGTGGTTTGGCGGTGGCATCCGGAGCGCCCCCCGAGTGGACGGTTGCGGAGGCCGGCGGGCAGGTGGAGGCGCGGCATGGTGATTCGCTGGTGATGGCGTGGCAGCAGCAGGCGCTGGCCCGGCCAACCGGGGGTGGCAAGTTCGCCGGTAGTGCGTTTTTCCATCCGCTGAGCACACCGTCGGGCTTTGTCTGGACCAGCATCCAGCCGGCGGACCATCTGCATCACTTCGGCCTGTGGTGGCCGTGGAAATTCATCGAGGTTGGCGGCCACCGCTACAATTGCTGGGAGATTCAGGAAGGGCAGGGCGCGCACCGGGCGGACTCGGTCAAGCGCTTGGACTCTGGTCCGGCTAAAGTGGTGTGGGAGTTCAAAAACTCGGTCGAGGTGCGGCCGCAGGGTGCCGCACCATTTACGGCAATCCGAGAAACCGCCACCGTCACCCTGGCGATGCATGGAGCCGATGGAGTTGCGCTGGATCTGATCTTGGACGAACAGGCCGCGGCTGAGCCGGTGACCATAGTGGCCTATCGTTACAGCGGGTTTTCGTGGCGCGGTCCCTTGTCGTGGAACAAGACGAACAGCCAGATGCTCACCAGTGAAGGCCATGATCGCGACCATGCCAATGGCCAACCGGCGCGGTGGGTCGTGGTCACTGGCCCGACGCCAAAGGGCCGCGCCTCAGTGCTGTTGATGAGTGCCGCCGAAAAGCCCCAGGAGAAACTGCGGGTGTGGGACGGGAGCATGTCCAACGGGATGCCGTTTGTGAATTTCAATCCGGTGGTGGCGAAGTCATTGCCTCTGGATGCCGCCCATCCGGAGGTGGCCAAGCGCCGCTACCGGGTGATTGCCGCCGATCGGAAGATCGATGCGGCCGATGCCGAAACCGAATGGAAAGCCTGGCTGGTTCGGTGAAGCGGGGTCGTTGGGAAAAATCCGGTGATTTTGGAATCGCCAAAAGGTCCGGATTCCGGCAATATTCGAAGCCATGGAACCGCACCCTCCGCATCTTATCGATTTTCGTCTGCTGCTGGCCGTGGGTTTGGTATTGGGCGGGCAACTGCTAGCGGCGGAGCGGGAGCTGCGGTTGGACCTTGGCGCGGACGCGGGTTTGGACCTGGTGCTGGTGCACGGCGGAGCGTTCACCCAGGGATCGCCGGCTGAGGAGGTGGGGCGCGGGACGGATGAGGATCAGCGGCAGGTTCGGATCAGTGCTGACTACTATGTGAGTCGCAGCGCGGTCACCCGCGGCCAGTGGGAGCGATTTGTGAGCGAAACCGGTTACCGCAGCGAGGCGGAAAGCGGAACGAGCGGCGGTTTTGGCTGGGATGGCACCGGGTTGTCCCAGGATCCGCGTTTCAATTGGCGCAACCCCGGGTTTCCCCAGACTCCTGAGCATCCGGTTTGCCTGGTCACGTTCCCGGATGCCCAGGCATTCTGCTCGTGGCTCACCCGCAAGAGCCGCCGGACCTGCACCCTGCCCACCGAGGCCCAGTGGGAATACGCGTGCCGGGCAGGCACCACCACGCCATGGCATGCGGGGGCCACGCCGGATGATTGCGACCGGATCATCTGGCACCAGGGAAACTCGGGCAACACCACCCATCCGGTCGATTCGAAACCATCTAACGGTTGGGGCTTGGTCATCGGGGGCAACGTCTCGGAGTGGTGCCTGGATTGGTATGCCCCCTATCCAGCGGGGGAGGCGGTCGATCCCCGTCAGGACAATCCGAATCTGAGCGACAAGCCACGGCGGGTGTTGCGCGGCGGTTCGTGGCTGCGAGCGGCCAAGCACTCGCGCAGCGCCGTCCGTTACCGGGCGGACCCCCGCAGCCGGAATGCGGACATCGGCTTCCGCATCGTGTGTGCTCTCGAAACCACCGCCCCGCCCGCACCGCCGGTGCGGGCCGGGGTGCCGAACCCCGCGCCAAAGGTTGAGGCAGTGCCCGGGGACCGGCCTCAGCGGGGCGTGCCAACTCCGGCTCACCGGCCAAACCCAGTACGGCAGCGTCCCGGAATATTGGTTAGAGACTTCGGTGTCAGCGGCTTATTGGGCGGACTCGTGTGCCTGGTGGTGCCGCTGGGAGTGGTGTTCCTGTTAGTCAGGCTGATCTCGAAGCACGGGCGGAGGGATTCCGGAAACGCGTTTCTAACCCGTCCAAAGCCGCGGGTTCCCAGGCCGTTGATCCGCAAGTGCGGGGATGGCTTCTGGATCGACGGCGACTGGCCGGCTGGCAGCGTCCTGCGGTTGCATTATGTCGCCGCTGGCATACCCGTGGACACCGAGCTGGTCTATCGCCCCGGTCCCGGCGGGCAGTTTGTTTACACGGGTACCGAACCGGAGACAGTGAGTGTGGTTCCCGAGGGCACCGCTCCTCCACCCGTGCCAGTGTCCGAACCGGTTCCGCTGGACCCTCCCGCAATGCCTGAACCTCGCGAGGTGCGCCCGGCCGTCAGCCCGCGCCCGCCGGTTTTTCCATCCGCCTACTGATTCTTGAAAATGTCGGATAGGGTGGCGCAGGCGATGGTGTTAGGCGGAGACACCCGTCGTCCGTGGCTGGCAGCGAGGAGCCGGCGCAGCCTGCTGGCGGCGGGCATTGCGGTGATCGACCTCCATGAGCCGGTCCCGGAAACCGGTCCCTGGCTGCTGCTCAAGGCCGGCGAGGTGCTGTTGCGGCCCGCTGTTTTCCGGTCTCCTCCCGCGCTGGCGGGAACCGGGCGGTTGGTGGCCATCGGGTTGCCAATGAGCGGAGCGTGGGCGGAGCTGCATGATCGACATGGTGGAGATTATCCAGCGAGTGAACCGCTGCCGCCGGTGCTGGCGGAGTGGCATGCCGATGCAAGCACCGCGACGGCCCGGATACGCGGTGAACCGTTGCCCGCCGGGACGCGGTTGGTCCATTGGACACCGCTTGATCTGGGTGGGAGCGATCAGCGGATTGTCGTCTGGCAGGTCGTCACCAGCCTGCAACACGGAGGCGCGGAGAAGATTGCGCGGGAGTTGGCCCTGAGCCTTTCCAAGCATGGGGTGTCGGCCCGGTTGGTGGTGTTGGGCAAGCCGCACCGGGCTCCGTTGCCGTTACCGGCGGGCACGCTTGATTTTTCGCACCTGCCGCGTGGCGAGCGGGCGCGGGAATTGATCGACCTTGCGGTTGCCGCCGGGGTGGATGTGCTGCATCTTCATCTGACAGATGCGGTGGAGACCCGCGCGCTGTCCGCATCCGGGATTCCCATCATGGTGACCGTTCACAACACCCGTGCGGGTTGGCCAACCGGCTGGGAGTCTCTGAAAGGCGGGGACGTGACCCTGATGCTGGCCTGTTGCCAGGCGGTGGAGGTGGAACTTCGCGCGGCACTGCCCCGGCTACCGGTGCGAACCGTCTGGAATGGGATCCGGCCTAACGAGTTCCCCGAAACCCCGGTGCCGGACACCGGCAGCGGTTTCATCCTCGCGTGCGTTGCCAATCCAAGGCCCCAGAAACGTTTGGAACTGCTGCCTGCCATTCTCGCCGCGACCCGCGACGAGCTGGTCGCCCGCGGGGTTCCCAATCCGGATGTGAGATTGGTCATCGCAGGGGAAACTTCAGCGGGTCTCCCCGAAGCGGTCGCCACCCGGACAGCGGTCGATCACGCGGCCATGCGCCATGGTGTGGCGGAGCGGATTTCTTGGACCGAGGGGCGGCGACCGGTGCGCGAGGTGCTTGCCGGATGTCACGCGCTGGTGTCGTGCAGCGCGCACGAGGGGCTCAGCCTGGGCCATCTGGAAGCCCTGTCGAGCGGGCGTCCGGTGATTGCCTGTGATACCGGTGGCACCCGCGAACTGGCCTGGCGCAATCCAGCGCTTTGTTTGTTGGAACCGGCGGCGAAGCCGGCCGACTTCGCGCGGGTGATTGCCAGGGTGCTGATGGCTCCGCCACCGTCCGCCCACCGGTTGGTGTGGCGGGATTTCACGAGTGACCGGATGGCGGCACGGGTGGCCGGCCTGTGCCAGCGGGTGGCGACGCGTCCGACCACGGCCCCCGACACGCTTTGGTTTGTCACCAATAACCTGTCCACTGGCGGCGCGCAATCGTCGCTGCGGCGGTTGGTCAAGGAACTTCAGCGCCGGGGATGCCCGGTCCGCGTGGCGTTGCTGCAGGAGTATCCGGAGCATCCGACAGCGGGGCGGTTGGATCTGTTGGATAGTGGCATCGGGGTGGTGGTGCCACCGCCGCCGGGCTCATCGAGCCTGCCGCCGCGGTGGAGTTGATTCTAGCGGAAATGACCGCCGCCCCGCCGCGCTGTGTGGTGTTCTGGAATGCCATCACCACTCACAAGTTGCTGCTTGCCGACGCCCTGCTGTTCACTCCGGTTCATGACATCTCGCCCGGAGAGATGTGGTTTGCGTCATTCGACCGCTGCATGGAGGACCCGCCGCCGGGGCTGTCAATCCGGTGCGGGTCAGACTACGGCCGGTTGTTGGATACCCTGGTGGTGAAATTCCACGCCGAAGCCCCCCGCGCGGCCGCGCTGGGTGCCCGGGTGACGGTGATCCCGAATGGCGTGGCAGTGCCGCCGGAGCCCTTGGCTCGGAACCCGATTTCCGGGCACTTCGTATTCGGCACGGCGGTGAGAATCAGCCCGCAGAAGCGCCTGGACGAATTGCTCGACGCCTTCCGGTTGGCGCTGCCCTTCCTGCCGGATTGCGTGTTGCGCATCGCTGGCGGGGTGGAAACCGGCGCCGAAACCTGTGCGGCGGAACTCCGGGTGATGGCGGAAGGGCTGCCGGTCGAGTGGCTGGGAGAAACCCGCGAGATGGCCTCGTTTCATGCCGGATGCGACATTTTTGTGATGATTTCAGACCCGGCCGGTTGTCCGAATGCTTCGTTGGAGGCTCTGGCCGCCGGGCTGCCGGTGATCGCGACCGATGTCGGTGGCGCGCCGGAACAGGTGATCGATGGCACCACGGGCCGCCTGGTGCCATCCAGAGACGTGGTCGCGCTCTCCCGTGCGATGGTGGACCTTGCCGGGGACCCGGTGCGACGCAAGGCGATGGGTCAGGCGGGACGGGTTCACATAACTGGGTACTTCTCGTTGGACCGGATGACCGATGACTATCTGGCGCTGTTTCGACCGCCGCAATTGATGGATTGACTCGGGGTGCGGATTCGCTAGGGTTTTCCACAAACGAAAGCCGCATGCCATGAAAGCCGTTCTCCATCTCTCCACCGTGCTGGTGCTCAACCGCAACTGGCAGGCGATCCACGTCAAGACCCCGGCGGAGGCGTTTTGCATGATGGCCGCCGGCAGCGCGACCGGTCTCGACGTGCAGGGTGATGATTCGATCATTCCGGTGCGTTGGGAAACCTGGATCACTCTGCCCGTCCGGGACTCTGACAATCAGGTGAACACGCCCCGCGGGCCGGTGCGCGTGCCAACCGTGGTGGTGGCGGCGAACTACGCCAAGGTCCCCTTGTGCCGGCCGCGTTTCGGCGCGCGGGGGATCTGGGAGCGGGACGGCGGCGTCTGCCAATACACCGGCAGGAAACTGGCACCGGGAGAGGGGAACATCGACCATGTGGTCCCGCTTTCCCGGGGCGGGCCATCGTCTTGGGAAAACTGTGTGCTGGCCCACCGCGAGGTGAATTCGCGCAAGGGCGACCGCCTGCCTCATGAAGTCGGCCTGCGGCTGCTCAAGCACCCGGTGAAGCCGCGGCCGGTGCCCGCCACCCTGCTCATCCGCAACCACCACGGCATCCGTGACTGGCTACACTTTCTGGTAGGGTGATGGAGTCAACCCAGGAGTCGCGCGCATTCGCCCAGATCGGCGAGGCAGCGATCGGCGGCGGAGAAGTCGAGGTCTGCGGTCACCCGGTTGGGCACGGCCCATACGTCCATGCCTGCCGCCCGGGCGGCGATCACACCGTTGAGCGAGTCCTCGATCACCAGGCATGAGGCGGGTTCCACGCCCAGCCGGGCGGCTGCGGCTAGAAACAAATCCGGTGCGGGTTTGATCGCCGGCGCATCACCCCGGCAGACGGTGGTTTGGAAATACCCGGCCAGCCCGAGCCGCCCCAGCCAGCCATCGACCCAGTGGTGCGAGGAACTCGACACCACGGCGCAGGGCGTGCCGCTGGCGGCCAGCCGGTCAAGCAGTTCCACGGCTCCCGGCATGGGTCCGGCATCCGTGAGCTCCCCGGTGATTTCCGTTTGGCGGCGGGCGTCGAGATCGTGCCAGTCGAAGCCGCTGCCGGTGAGGTCCTCCAGGTGGGTCTTGGGAGACCAGGTGGCGAAGTCGCTGCCGATGCAGCGGGTGTAGATTTCAAGCGGGAGATCGTGGCCGTTGGCTTCGAACACCCGCAGCCATGACCGGTAGATCGCCCATTCGGTGTCCACCAGCACGCCATCGAAGTCAAACAGAATCGCAGGAAATTTCATTGGAAAGGAGGCGCGGTATGATCGACTCCGAGGGGCATGTCAATGGCGGGTTTCAGTAGTTCATTGCCCGCGAGCGTCCCATCACACTGCGGCACGCAAGGTTGACAGCATGGGCCGCTAGCCTCTGGCAGCGATGGCGATGAGGTGGCGGAGTTCGTCGGCAACTTCGGTGGGGTCGTGGACGGTGGCCGCGATCTCATTGCGGATGAGTTCCCGGAAGCGGACGCGCAACCGGTGGATGGCGACCTTGACAGCGGTCGGCGACAGTCCCAGGGCGGCGGCGGCTTCGACCTGCGGTTGGTCGGTGCCTCCGCTGAGCCAGGGCTTGAGGGTGGCAAAGTGGTCGGGCCGGGTGGAATGCTCCGCTTCGAGGGCGGCCAGGGCGCGGGCGATCAGGGTGAACTGAAATTCCCGGTAAGTGATGCTGCCGTCTTTGGCCTTCATTTTGGCGACGAGCCGGGATCGGCCCGTGTTTCCTTCTGGGGGCAGTGGCTTCACTAACAGGATTTCGCCGAAAAACGGTGCCATGCGGCTGGCTACGGGCGGCGGATCTCCAAGCGAAAACCCACTTATGGATCGGTATTCGTGTTTCACGAATTCCTTGCCATCCGACGCGTTGGCGGACCTTAAAGACCGAGCCCATGCCACCCTGCCCGATGAGCGCGAGGATTTCCAATTGGGGGAATGCGGCGGCGATTTCCGCCAGGGGCAGCGTGGGGCGGCCCGACGTGGGGCCGTCTTCGGCGTCGCGCAGGACGCACACAGGACAGAATCCGCCCGGTGCGGTCGGGGGGATCGGGAGCTGGCAGGAGGGACAGATGGCGGGGTTCACAAGGGTTCCTGACGGAAGGTCGGGTGGCGGTTACAGGGGTTTTGGTGGAATTGACAATTTTTCCAGATGAGTCCCGGGATTTTCACCATGCGGGAGCGGCTCGAATCGAGTGTTTTTTAAAAAATTGGCTGGACAAGGGCGTCCGGGTGGAGTATCGGGTTGGCTTGAAAGAGGGGAGAAGCACGATGAACAGGATGAAATTTTGGATTGGGGTGCTGGTGCTGCCGCTGGGACTGGCCTCCTGCGGGACCATGAAGTCGATACAGACATCGACCGCAAAGATGGTGGCGAAGTTCCCGGCACTGCCCCGGCCGCAGATCTTCGGCGACCGCCCGAAAATCGCCGAGGTGCGGGAAAAGGATTTGAGGAAAATGCCGCTCGGGCATGAGCAGGCGATTGCGTTCCAAAAGACCGGTGGCTTCAGCTTTTGGCCGATGGGCAACGTGAAATTCGAGCCTGCCCCGTTGCCGGAACCGGGCGAGGAGATGGATGGCAGCCTGCTGCCACCGCGTGGGCCATGAGCCGTAGAGTGCGCGATCCGGTGGGAAAGAATGGGTGGGACGATGGTTTGGTGGCGATGAACAGCGGGGAAAGGATGCGGATTTGGGCAATCCGGGCTTGATGCTGGTAGCCGGATGAGTTTCAGTCGGCCCATGTCACGACGATTTTGTGTTCGCCTCCTCGCGCTGGGTTTTACCATGGCGTCGGTTTCCTCTTGTGTCGGCAGCCCGCCGCCACGCAGGCAACCGGTAGCTGCGCCGGCACTGCGGGCGGAGCCAGTGCGGGTGGCGGAGCCAGTGCGGGTGGCGGCGACCCCACTCACGCCTCCGCCGGCGGTGGTGGCCGAGAGCGCGATCGTGATCGATGTGGCGAGCGGCCGGGTTCTCTACGCGCGGAATGCCGACCTGCCGCGGCCGGTGGCGAGCACGCAGAAGATTATGTCGGCCCTGTGCGTGTTGGATTCGGGCAACATCGACAGTGTGGTGACCATTGAGAAATCCGACACCGTCTGTGAGCCGACCAAACTGTATTTGAAACCCGGTGAGCGTTATTCCCGGCGCGAGTTGCTCAAGGTGCTGATGGTCAAGAGCGCGAACGATGTCGCCCGCTCCCTCGCCCGCGATGTGGGGGGCAGCCAGGAGGGATTTGCCGCCCGGATGAACCGCAAGGCCGCCTCGCTGGGGATGCGCAATTCGCATTTCGTGAACCCCAACGGGTTGCCTGCCCCCGGCCAATACTCGACCGCCAGGGATATGGCGATCGCGGCGCGCACGGCCTATCAGAGCCGGTTGCTCCGTTCCTACGTGGCGACCAAGGAGTTTACCTTCCGCTACAGCAGCGGCAAGACCCGCCAACTGGAAAACACCAACCGCTTGCTCAAGTCCGTTCCCTATTGCAATGGGATGAAAACCGGCACCACCAATGCCGCCGGGCGCTGTCTGGTGGCTTCCGGCTCGCTGAACGGCAGGTCGGTGATCGTGGTGGTGCTCAAGTCCAACAGCGCCAACGTTTGGAAGGATTCCGAGAAACTGCTGCGCTGGGCCCTGGAGCGCCCGGTGGCCGCCCAGAGCCAATAATCCAGCTACCTGTCTTGACCCAGCCCGCGGAAATCCTCAATCAACTCGCCAACGACGGGCTCTTGCGCAGCCTGCGGACGCTCGACTCGGCACCGGGGGTGACGATCACCCGTGGCGGCCGGCAGTTGCTGAATTTTCCCCCCAACGACTATCTCGGGCTGGCCGGGCATCCGGCCTTGGCTGCGGCGTTGATCGACGGGGTCCGGCACTATGGTGCGGGCGCCACCGCCCCCCGCTTGGTCTGTGGCAGCCATCCGCCGCATCAGCAACTTGAGAAACTGCTGGCAGAGGCCAAACAGACCGAGGCCGCGTTGACATTTTCCTCCGGGTTTGCGGTCGCCATCGGGGCAATCCCGGCGATTGTCGGCAAGGGGGATGTGATCATGCTCGACAAGTTGAGTCACGCCTGTCTGGTGGATGCCGCGCGCTTGTCCGGGGCCACCCTCCGGGTTTTCCCCCACAACGATTTGAGAAAACTCCGCCGTCTGCTGGCCGGGGTCCGGGCGCGGTCCGCCGGGGCGCGGGTGCTGGTGGCCACCGAGGCGGTCTTCAGCATGGACGGCGATGTTTGTCCACTGCGGGAGTTGGTCGATCTAACAGAGCAACACGATGCGCTGTTGTGGTTGGACGAGGCCCATGCCGTTGGGGTGATGGGAGGGCAGGGGATGGGACTGGCCGAGGCCGAGGGACTGCAAGGGCGAATCGCATTTCAAATGGGAACCTTTAGCAAGGCGTTGGGATTGGCGGGCGGCTATCTGGCGGCCCCGCGCGGGTGGATCGACTTGCTGGTGAACCGTGCGCGGTCATTCATCTATTCCACCGCGCCACCGCCGGCGCTGGCTCATGCGGTGATCGTCGCAGTGGAACTGGTGCGCTCGGCGGAGGGCCTGAGGCTGCGGCAGCGGTTGGGTGAAAATATCCGTCTTTTCCGCAATTCCCTGGGTATGGATGAGGTCCGGTCCACACCAATCCAGGCGATTTCATTAGGTTCAAATGATGCCGCGCTGGCGGCCTCCGCCACCTTGGAGCAGGATGGGTTGTGGGTCCCGGCGATCCGCTATCCCACCGTGCCCCGCGGCACCGCCCGGCTGCGGGTGAGTCTGTCCGCCGCCCACCCGCCGGCCGCCATCCACCGTCTCGCCGCGGCGTTGTGCCCTCTGTCACCCCGTCATCCGATTCATTAACATCTATTATCAAACATTCATTTTATGGCTGGCTTTTTCAACTCCCTGTTCAACAAAATCTCCAATCGCGCCGAAATCGATTGGGACGACATCGAGGCGGACCTCATCGCTTCCGATCTGGGCATCCATCTCACCACCCGGATCATCGAGGAACTGCGGGACCTGGGTCGGGAAATCTCCGCTGACGATGTGGTGGAAACCACCCGCCGCCAGTTGTTGGACCGCCTGCCGGATGACACCCTGGCTCCCGAGCCCCGGCGGGACCGCCTGCCGTTTGTGATTCTGGTGGTGGGGGTCAACGGGACGGGCAAGACCACCTCGTCGGCCAAACTCGGGTTGTGGTTGCGGGAGCGCGGGCGCTCGGTGGTGCTGGCTGCGGCGGATACTTTCCGCGCCGCAGCGGTCGAGCAACTCCAGCGTTGGGGGGAACGGCTGGACCTGCCCGTGATCGCCGGCAACCCGAACGCAGACCCATCTTCGGTCTGCTATCATGCGCAGCAGAAGGCGATCGCCTCCAAGGCGGATTTCCTGATCTGCGACACCGCCGGCCGCCTGCACACCCGCCACAACCTGATGGAGGAGCTTGGCAAAATCCGGCGCACCCTGGCCAAGCAAGACCCCAGCGCACCGCACCTCACATTGTTGGTGGTGGACGCCACCACCGGCAGCAACGCCCTGCAACAGGCCAAGGAATTCCACAAGGCCAGCCCGCTGGACGGCCTGATCGTCACCAAACTCGATGGCTCCGGCAAGGGCGGGATCGCCGTGACCATTTACGAACAACTCGGGATCGCCCCCCTGTTCCTCGGCACCGGCGAGGAGCCGGAGGCTTTCACCATTTTCCGCAAGCAGCCGTTCGTCGCTGAGATTCTTTAAGAGGCTGTCTGAAAAATGGCAGGGACGCTTTTCCGAAGCGTCCGGGTGAATGAACTGAGAATAGAAATGCCGTGTCGTCTGTTCATTCGCCACCCATTCTCGCGGACCTTTCGGAAAAAGGTCCCTGCCAAGCCATTTTTCAGACAGCCTCTAAGGGGCTGCGACCTCAGCGCTCCTCCGGGTCTTCCGCGTACGATCCGTCCAGAATCCGGGCTTCCTTGATGACACCGCTTCGGCTGTTGGCTGAAAAACTCAGCTTTCCCTGCACCGTCACCCAGTCGCCGCAGCGGATGGCGAGCAGGCGGTCTCTGGATTCCTCCGCAAACTCGCACTTGATCGAAATCGAGCTGCCGGTTGACGACTTGTTGGAACGGATCTGATAGGGGAGGCTGAAATTGCCGGTGAGTTGGCCCTCATGATCGGAGATGTCCGATGTGTGGAGCCGCCACTTGACCGGGCTTTGGTCCGCCGATTTCAGGAATGTCTCGCGGGCCAGTGCGGTTGCGTGTTCGTCGATCATCAGGGCCATGAATTGTTCCCGGGAAACCGGCTTTCCCGCCTGGTGCGGGGCAATCGTGGGCAACCTCCCCGCCTGAAACACGACAGTTCCATCCTGTGCGTGACGAGCATTCGCAGCGATCGCTTTCTGCTCGGTCATTTCGCGCGCTGCGGTGGATCTTGCCGAGAAAACCAGGCCGAAGACGGCGATCAGAACGAGTAGGGCAGCAACCGCCGCGATCACGACGGCAGTGAGACATCCGGAAGTGCTTTTTTGGGCCATGCCCACAGTATGTGCACAGGCTCCCGAGGATTGCCACTACAAAAAGGCCCGGGTTTTCCACAAACGGGTGAAAACTCCGCCAGTTGCGCAACGCTCAGGCAGCGGTGGTGGCGGTGTCGTCGTCGTCGCTCTTCTTGCGGCGGCGCATGACGGGTCCCCGTTCGCCGGTCACGACTTTCTGATTGATCGTGACCGATTCGATGTCCGCGTTGGATGGGATCTCGAACATGACATCGAGCATCATCCGCTCGAAGATCGAGCGCAGCGCACGGGCACCGGTGCCCCGTTCGACGGCCTCGGCGGCGAGGGCGCGCAGGGCCTGGGGCTTGACGTCGAGCTTGACGCCGCTCATCGCGAGCTGCTTGGCGTATTGCCTGACGAGCGCGTTGCGCGGCTCGGTTAGAATATTGATCAGCTCGTCTTCGGTCAGCTTGCGCAGGGCGGAAATGACCGGCAGACGGCCGATGAACTCGGGAATCAGGCCGAACCCGAGCAGGTCCTCGGGTTGGACGAATTCGAGGGGGTTGACGGCGGGATCATCGAGATTGATGGCATGCTCGCCGGTGTGGAAGCCGAGGGTATTGCGGCCCATCCGGCGTTTGATGATGTTATCCAGGCCGGTGAAGGCACCGCCGCAGATGAAAAGGATTTTCTCGGTATTGACCTGGATGTATTCCTGCTGCGGGTGCTTGCGGCCACCCTGCGGAGGGACGTTGCAGATCGTGCCCTCGAGGATTTTCAGCAGTGCCTGCTGGACGCCCTCGCCGGAGACATCGCGGGTGATGGAGACATTCTCGGTCTTGCGTCCGATCTTGTCGATTTCATCGACGTAGATAATCCCGCGCTCGGCCCGGGCGACATCGAAATCCGAGGATTGGAGGAGGCGGAGGATGATGTTTTCGACGTCCTCGCCGACGTAGCCGGCCTCGGTGAGGGTGGTGGCATCGACGATGCAAAACGGCACGTCGAGGACGCGGGCGAGGGTTCTGGCGAGGAGGGTTTTGCCGGAGCCGGTGGGTCCCAACAGCAGAATATTGGATTTCTCGATTTCGACGTCCTTGAACTCATCCGCGAGTTGGACCTGGTCCTGCCGGAGCCGCTGGTAGTGGTTGTAAACCGCCACGGAGAGAACCTTCTTGGCGTTTTCCTGGCCGATGACAAAGGCATTGAGTTGCTCGCGGAGGTCGGCCGGGGCCGGGACCTTGAAACCGGATTTCTCAGCGGCGGTGCGGCCCTTGGGAGTGGTTTCGCCGAGCTCTTTCTCCAGGATACTCGAGCAGACTTCGATGCACTCGTTGCAGATATAGACTCCGGGGCCGGCAATGAGTTTTCTGACCTCCGAGTGGCTTTTGCCACAGAAGGAGCACATGGTGAGGTTGGAGGAGCGGGCCATGGGGGTAAAAGCTGAAATGCTGAAAAGCTGAAAAGCTGAAAAGCTGAAAAGCTGAAATGCTGAAATGCTGAAAAGCTGAAAAGCTGAAAAGCTGAAAAGCTGAAAGGTTGGCAGGCTGAAAGGTTGGGGTTTGGAGCCGGAGTTACGGGGCGGCGGCGTCGGGGAGTTCCTTGCGGCTTTCGAGCACCTTGTCCACCAGCCCGTAGGCGACGGATTCCTCGGCGGTCATGTAGTTGTCGCGGTCCGAGTCGTGATCGACCTCCTCGATGGTCTTGCCGGTATGTTTGGCGAGAATGCCGTTGAGGCGTTTTTTGAGGTTGAACATGAAGCCGATGGTGCGTTCGACGTCCGAGGCGGTGCCGCTGGCACCGCCGGAGACCTGGTGGATCATGACGTGCGAGTTCGGCAGGCAGAAGCGTTTGCCCTTGGTGCCGGCCGTGAGCAGGACCGAACCCATGGAGGCGGCGATGCCGATGCAGTAGGTGTTCACGCCGCAGGTGAGGAACTGCATCGTGTCATAGATGGCGAGGCCTGCGGTGACCGAACCACCGGGGGAGTTGATATAGATATGGATGTCCTTCTTGGGGTCCTGCATCTGCAGGAACAACAACTGGGCGATCACCGAGTTGGCGACGAAGTCGTCGATCGGGGTGCCGATGAAGACAATGCGGTCCTTGAGCAGGCGGGAGTAAATGTCGAACGAGCGTTCGCCACGGCCGTCCTGCTCGATGACGAAGGGAACGTAGTAGCTGCCGCGCGGGGCGGCGGAGGAGGAACTCATGATGGTGGAACTCACGGGATTGATGGAGGATGGGGTCATTCGCTGAGGGCGGCATCGGGATCTTCGGTCACCGTCGCATGTTCAACGAGAAAATCAATGGTTTTGCCGATGAGCATGGACTGGCGGACGCCGTCGATGCGACCGGCGCGCTGCATGTCCTTGATGAATTTCTTGGGCTCGAGCTTGCGGGAGGTGGCGATCTGGATGAGGTTGGAGACCAGTTCCTTGTCATCGACCCCCAGTTCCTCGGCGGCGGCGATTTCGCGCAGGATGAAATTGGTGCGGAGGCTGGCCACCGCCTGTTGGCCGGCGGCAGCGAAAATCTCGGCCTGTTGCGCCTGGATTTCCTCTTCGCCCATGCCGGCCTTGACCCCGCGCTCAACCATGGCATCCGCCTGGGTCTGGGTTTCCTCGGTGATCAGGCTTTCGGGCAGTTCGAATTCGAGCTGCGCCGTGAGGTGGCCGATGATCTGGTTCACCTTGTGGTCGCTGATTTTGCGTTCGCGTTCGTAGGCGAGGTTTTCGCGCAGAAGGGCGGTGAGTTCCTCCATGGATTTGTCCGGAGCGAGGCGGGCGGCGAGGTCGTCGTTGAGTTCGGGCAGCACCGAGAGCTTGAGTTCCTTGAGGGTGGTGGCAAGCACCAGTTGCTGGTTGGCGAGGGCGGCCACCGGGTAGTCCTCAGGCAAGCTGATGGTGATGTCCCGGGTGTCGCCCGGTGACATGCCGACCGCCTGGGCGGCGAAGCCGGGGAGGAAGAACTGATCCTCGAGGCGGACCCAGAACCCTTCCCGTCCGGAGAGATAACCGGCGGGTTTGCCGAGAAACTCGTCGGTGGGCTGTCCGTTGACGGTGCTGGTGTAGTCGATCACTACGAAATCACCGATTTCTGCCGGGCGGTCTTCGATGGGGGTGAAATCGGCGAACCGCTCGCGGAGCGACTCCAACTGCTGGGTGACTTCCTCTTCCGGCACATCCGCCGACGGGACGGTCACGGCGATCCCCTTGTATTCGGGAAGTTGGAACTCCGGAGCCAGGGTCATGACAGAATGGAAGGAACAAGTGCCGTCTTCGGGGAAGGTGATGTCACTGATTTCGCCGAAATTGAGGACTTTCAGCGACTCTTGGGTGAGGGCTTCCTTGAGCGCCGCGTCAACCAGGACCTCCGTGAGTTCACCCTGGATTTCCTTGGCGAATCGCTTTTCGATGACGGCCAGCGGGGTTTTGCCGGGGCGGAATCCCGGGATCCGGGCCTTGTTGGTGTAGGTGCGGACGATGGTTTTGCGCTCCTTGGCGACTGTGTCAGCGGGGATCTCGACACGGAGGGTGGCGGTGCATTGGGGAAGCTTCTCGACGACGATGTTCATGATGAAAGACCGGTTATACGCACCGGGGCGGGGAGGCTAGAGGATCGCCCCCCCGGTTGTCAAACCGGGTGTGAGTGATTTGGTGAAAAAAATCAAGGCTTGGCGGCTATTGGGGTTCCCCTTCGGTGGTTCCGTACCAGGCCCAGAGCGTGGGATCCAGCTCGTGCCTGGCCGCGGCGATGACGGCGTCGGCGTCATCGAGTTGGTGCAGGATGGCCAGCAAGCTGGAGCCGGATCCGCACAGCACGGCAGCGGCGACCTCGGTTCGGTGCAGCAGCCACTGCTTGAGTTCCGCCAAAAAGATGAATTTTTCAAACACCGGGCGTTCCAGGTCATTGATGAAGGTGAGCGCGGCATGGCTCTGCTCGCTGTAACCGATGCCTGGGATGGCGCGGGAGTTTTCCCAGCGACCGTAAGCTGAGGCGGTATCCACCCCGAAGGCGGGCTTGAGCAGGAGCACCGGCAGCGGCGGGGGGGAGGCGGCCGGCTGGACAATTTCGCCGCGCCCACTGCAGCGGGCGGCACCTGCGGCGAGGAAAAACGTCACATCGCTGCCCAAGCCGGCGGCCACGCTGGCAAGTTGCTCCGCTCCGAGTGGTTCGCCGCTCAGGCGATTCAGGCCGATCAAGGTGGTGGCGGCATCGCTGCTGCCACCGCCCAGGCCGGCCGCATGGGGAATGTGTTTGGTGAGCGAGATCCGGCACTGAACGGACGGGCGGGCGGCGACGGCGAAGGCTTGCGCCGCCTTGACGACTAGGTTTTGCTCGTCGGTCGGCAGCGATGGATCGTCGCAACTGAAGGAAAACGAGTCCGCCGGCGAAAATTGGAGTTGGTCGGCCAAGCCGGGAAGCTTCACCATGAGGGTATCGATCTCATGAAATCCATCGGCACGTTTTCCGAGCACCCGAAGGGAAAGATTGATCTTGGCTGAAGCAGGGAGGGAGAATGGGGTCATGGGAGAGGGTCCTTGGTGATGAGGGCCATCATGCGCCCGGTTTGGCCTTTTTCAAGCCGATAACTGTAAAAACGCGAAAGGTCTCCGGCGGTGTCCTCACCACAGTCGTGAAATCCGGAGATTCCGGCGGTGGCGGCTTGCCCGGCGATCCGGGCGGGGGAGTCCACCTCATAGTGCGGCGGGCGGATGCAGGGGCCCAACACACCGGTGACATCCTCCGGGCAGGTGCCGAACTCGCTGGCCATCCGCTCCAGCGCTTGGCCGAGGATGTCAGATTCGGTGCCCTTTTTCCCCGAGTGGAGCAGCCCGATGGCGCCGGTTCGCCGGTCGGCCAGCCAGATCGCTCCACAATCGGCGATATGAATCGCCAGCACGATACCAGGGGCGTTGGTGATCAGCCCGTCAACCTCGGGGACGATCGGCAGGCCATCCGGGGCTTCACGGACGGTAGGTCCCGGGACCACGGCGACCCGGTTGCCGTGGACTTGCTCCGCCCGCCAGCACGGGGTTCCGGGGCCGGCAAACGACGCGATGGCGGCCTCGTGGACGGGGCGCAGCTGGCGCATCGCGGCATCCCGGTCACCCTTGATCGGCAGCTTTGGCACACGCCCCACCCAACCGGCCCGGACTCCGGGAAAAACCTGTTGAATTGGAGCCAGAAACACGAAATCCTCCGTCATGCGGCTAGCATAACGGAGGAGGGGGGGATTCGCCAAGCAGAGACTGCTTGAATATGCCGGATCAGCTTCAGGCGATCACGCGGCCGAGGATCGCACGTTTGGTGTGCTCCACGGTCTCCGCTTGATCTTCGTCCATGTCGGTCAGGATATTCACCAGGTCGGTGGCGATTTCCTTGCGCATTTTAGAGACGAGTTCGACACCTTTGGCGGTGATTCGAACCATGATCTTGCGGCGATCTTCGGCGGCATGCAGACGCTCAACGTAAGACAGTTTCTCCAGGCGATCAACCAAGCCGGTAGCGGCTGCGGTCGAATGACCCATCTTTTTGGCGATATCTGACATGGTCAAATAATCCTCGCTGGAAAGATAGGCGAGCAGGAAGAACTGCGGAAACGAAATATTCCCTTTGTTGAGTTCTGACGACAGGTTCAGGATGCAGCTCCGTTGGGTAAAAATAACGAAGTCAGCTAGGCGGTCCGCATCGGCTTTCACCGCGGAACCCAGTGTTGTTTGTTTCATGGCTGGTAATATAGTTCATGTTCGGGGACACATGTAAGGCAACTCACGCTGGCATTTAATCTCACCTCGGTAGCTACTGGCTGGCGGCCACCAAAGGGGGACTGGGATTAAACAACATCGAGAGTTTCAGTCGGGACAACGCGAATTTACGGCGCGACGGCCAATCGCACAAGGAAAAAATTCCATAAAGACTGAATATTTTTCCAAAAAACTTCCAAGATGCTTGATTTCAATCGATTGCGATTGCAAAAAATACCTCAATCCGCTGACATTTTCGGTTCCGAAACGGAAATCGGAGGCTTTTGAGGCGATTTCCGGGCGTTTGGGACGGTGTAAACCCCGTCACCGATCTCCAGAGTGCCCGAGTTGAGGTCGGCGGCGGCGTAGTGGCGCAGGGATTCACCGGTGGCGGTTAGATTGGCATTGCGGCCATCGGGTCCGTGGACGGCGAGGATGGTGCCAGCCGGGACGGTCCATTTCCCGTAGCTTTGAATGAGGACGAAGTTGCGGCTTGGGGGGATGGAGGCGATGCGGCCGACGAGTTTTGG
>JAIPKB010000065.1 GCA_021733795.1 Akkermansiaceae bacterium
GTTGGCCGCACCGGGGGTGGCGGTGGCAAAGCTCACCCAGGATGACTCCAGCGCCGGGTCACGGCCCATCGAAACATCATCGAGCTGTGGGCCGTAGCCCACCGAATCGACGATGGCGGCGGAGAAGAAAGTGGTGGCTTCCAGTCCCACATCGAAGCCTTGGTCCGAGCTATTGGCTCCGACCTGATGGACTTCCACCGCCAGCACGTTGTCGCCGGCCACCAGATTGGTGGGGGAGATGTTGTAGATGGAATAGTCCAACTCGTCGGAGCCGCCGATGGCCAGCGAGGCCAGGGTGCGGTAATTGGGTTCGCCGGCCGGGAGATTCTGCCGGACCACCTCCGCGCCGTTGAGATAAACCACCGCGCCGTCGTCCACCAGCAGGCGCAGCGCGAGATTGGCCACCGTGGCGGGGTCCGCCACTTGAAAGGTGTGGCGGAAATACGTGGTAATGTACTTGTTGGACGCACTTGAGCCATAGGGCACGGTTGTCTCAATCCAGGGGTCGCCGTACCCCAGCACCCCGGGACCGGACGACCACCCGGAGTCGTCGAAACTCCGCGCCCGCCATTGAGTGCTCTGGTCGCTGCCGTCGGCAAGGTATTTCCAAACCGCGACCGTGGCCGGAGCCTCCGGCACCGGGCTCGCCGCGTGAACCAAAGTGGTCGTCGCAAGATCGGTGGCCTTGGTGAGCACCACCGACTCGCCACCCGATGACAGGTTGAAACTGGCGTGGTAACCTTCGGTGGTGAAGTTGCGCCATGGCCAGTAACCGCGGGGAAACGACTGGCCGGGAACCGTGTCGTGCCCGTCCGCCCAAACCAGGAAATACCCGTTGGCCGGGATACTGGCGGTGGGGGCGAGCGGCCATTTCAGCGGATTGGACGGATCATCACTCAGAAAATAGCCGTCTAGGCTGACCGCCTCCGCACTGGTGTTCTTCAACTCGATCCAGTCCGGGTAGTCATCGAAATCAACGATGTCCGGATGGGCCTGGGTATTGGCCGCCATAAACTCGTTAATGACAACCTGACCGCCGGCGCAGGTGGCCATCGCCAAACAAATGATGCAAATAGATTTCATGGAGACGGATCGGTTCTGATCAGAGGCATCGCCTGTCCGGCGGCCCATCGGACGAAGGAAGCGGAGTTTACCTCCGCTATGTGAAGTCACAAGCAAAAGGTTCGGAAATGTCGAAATTTTCATTTCCACGTAGGATGAACATTCTACAAGCCGCTGCACGAGGACGGAATCGATCCACCGACCGACCGGGTGTAAACCGACTTGTTTTTTGATATCCCATTGATATCCAAGCACTTGAAATTTTAAAACCATTCCAGCCGTTTCCACGCCCACGAGCATCAAAACCGCGCCTCTGCCCGCCAGCCGGAGTGCCAGGATACCTGTCGAAGCCCCACTCCTTGGGCGGGCGAAGCGCCGCGAAGGTCCCTCCCCCGCCCCCCCTGATACCCGCTCTCCGAACTGCTCGTTAGCCCCTCATGCACCCCCCAACAGCAATTTCCTGGCAATCTGGGGGCAATAATCCCCGGCGCTTGAGGAAATCAGCCGCTTCAGGGTGGACGGCGGGAGGGGTGAGGCCTGTGCCCCCGGATGAAAAAATTGGACAAACCCGGCAAATGCGGGTCGTATGACTAGAGCGTCGTCTGCCGAGGCTGCCTGTAATTGTTACCCAAATCCAACCCTGACCATGATCATCGCCACGCGTTTCCTGATTCCATTTTGTCTTACAGTGGCCACTGCCGGGTTCACGGTGGGCGGCACACCGGACACCCGTCCGCCGCCCGCCTCCGCCGCCGCGTGGCAAGCCCAAATCGAAGCCGACTGGCTGATGCAGGATGCAAAACGTGTCGCCAAGCCGGCGTCGGTTGCCGTGTCCCGCGAGGCGGACGCGGCGGGGGCCGTGGATGGAGTGAAAAACGGCCAGTGGGGATTTCACACCGAACAAGAAGAAGACCCGTGGTGGCAGGTGGACCTCAAGGAACCGGTCAAACTCGAGCGCGTGGTGATCTGGAATCGCTGCGATCCGGGCATGGCGGAGCGCAATGCGCACATCCAGGTGCTGGCGTCGGATGACGGCAAGACCTTCAAGCCGCTCTATCAGAATAATGGCAACGTGTTCTTCGGATTCACGGACAAACGCCCGTTGGCCGTCCCCTTGCAAGGAGCCCCCGCGCGTTTCCTGCGGCTGGCTCTAACCGGCAACAGCTATTTCCACCTGGACGAAGTGGAGGTGTTCGCAACCGGCTCTAACGACAACATCGCCCTCGGCAAACCCGCCACCCAGAGCAGTGTGAGCCAGTGGTCCGCGGCGCACCTCGAGCCCGGCGGGCAGGATCTACCCGAATATCCGCTCGCACTGGTGATCGAACGCGGACTGAAACTCGCCGCCAGCCAGCGCCGCCTCGGAGCGGAAAATGTGGACCAGGCCGAACGCGAGCTCCGCGAAATCACCCGCCTGGCCGCCGCGCCCGGCAAGGCCCCGGATGCCCGCCGCGAACTCTACTTCCGCGCCCGCCGCACCGTCCGCGAAATGGCGCTGGCCAATCCGCTGCTCAACTTTGACTCGCTGCTTTTTGTGAAACGCTCGCCCGGCATGTTCCCCCACATGAGCGACCAGCATTACGGCTGGTGGTCACGCGGCGGCGGCGGCGGCGTCTATGTGTTGGAAAACTTCAAGTCCGGAACGCCCGACGCGCACTGCCTGACGAGCGACATGCCGGAAGGCAGTTTCATGGGACCGGACATTTCGTTCGATGGCAAAAAACTGCTCTTTGCTTACTGCCGGTTTCATCCGGAACTCGCCGCCGAACCTAACAAGGCTGACAAGGCACGCGTGCCGGAGGATGCTTTCTATCACATTTTTGAGATGAACGTGGACGGGTCAGCGCGCCGCCAGCTGACCCGCGGCAAATACGATGACTTTGATGCCCGTTATCTGCCGAGTGGCGAACTGGCATTCGTCTCCACCCGCAAGGGCACCGCCATCCAATGCAGCCAGTGGTTTTCCGAATCCACCCGCGACAACGACCAGCCCGACAGCTACGTCCGCTGCGGCGGCGACAACTTCCGCCCGGTCCCGGTCTTCACGCTGCACGGCATGGCCGCCGATGGCCGCGCCATCCGCCCGCTGTCCGCGTTCGAAAACTTCGAGTGGGCACCGAGCATCGCCAACGATGGTCGCATCCTCTACACGCGCTGGGATTACATCGACCGCTTCAACGGGCATTTCTTCAGCCTTTGGTCCGCCAACCAGGATGGATCGAACCCACAACTCGTCTATGGCAACTACACGATGAAACCCCAGGTCAAGATCGAGGCGCGCGCCATCCCGGGATCCACCAGGATCGCCTTCATTGCCGCCGCACACCACTCGATCTATGGCGGATCGCTTTGCCTGCTAGACAGAAACGCGGGCACCGAAGGGGACGCGCCGCTCACGCGCCTGACGCCGGATGTCCCATTCCCGGAAACCGAGGCGAACGTCGACCAATACTTCGCCAACCCGTGGCCTCTATCAGAAGAATATTTCCTCGTCAGCTGGTCCAACCAAAAGCTGCCGCCTCATTGCCGCGCCACCGATGAACAAAACCCGCGCAACGCCACCGGGATTTATCTGCTAGACGCCTTTGGCAACATGGAACTGCTCCACCGCGATGCCGATATCTCATCCGCCTCGCCGATGCCCGTCGCACCGCGGGTGCTGCCACCGGTGCAGCCCGAACTCGCCGGGCGCGACGGAAAGGAGGAAGGCTGCATGTTGTTGCAGGATGTTTATCGCGGACTCGACGGCGTGCCGCGTGGTACGGTGAAACAACTCCGCCTGGTGGGTGTGCCACCGAAAGTGCAGCCTCTCATGAACCAACCCAGCCTCGGCGTTTCGGCGGAGGAGCCCGGCAAGTTCGTCCTCGGCACCGTGCCGGTCGAAGCCGACGGCTCAGCTTACTTTCTGGTTCCCAGCGGCGTGCCGGTGTTTTTCCAGGCGCTCGACGAGCGCGGCCTGGCCGTGCAAACGATGCGCACGCTCACCTACGTCATGCCCGGCCAGACGCTCGCCTGCATCGGTTGCCACGAACAGCGCGAAAGCGCGCCACCCGCCCAACCCGCCCTCGCAATCACCCGCGCACCGTCGCAAATCACGCCCGGCCCCACCGGCTCCTGGCCGCTGCACTACGATCAGTTAGTCCAACCGGTGCTCGACCAACAATGCGTCGAGTGCCACCACCCCGGTGCCAAGGACCCGCTGGCCGCCAAACTCGACCTCACACCCGCCAATTCCTACGCCGCATTGCTCGCCTTCGGCGGCGAGGATTTAAAAAAACAGGCCTTCGAGCGCGACCGCTCGTTGCCCGGCGCAGGCACCGCGTCTAACAGCAAACTCTGGAAACTGCTCAGCCACAAAGACGGCCACGCCGGCGTCAAACTCGACACCGGCAGCACCCACCGGCTGTTGACCTGGATGGACACCTACGCGCAACGCACCGGCCATTTCAGCGAGGAACAGGCGGCCAAACTCGCCGCATTCCGCCAGGACTGCGCCCCGCTGCTCAAGGATGTCAAAAAGCCATAATGGGCCCCATTGCATCCCGCTTCAACCCGAAAAGCAATTTCCTAGCAAATCAATGACAGGAGCAAGCGGGCCTAACAATGTTCAATCATCCTGCCGGTGCCCCCCGCAACATGACCGAGGGGACTTCCTACTTCGCCTCCTTCAGGACGGCATTCGCTCTCTCGGTTAGTTTCTCATCCGGACCGGCCTTGAGGACCTGCCCCATCACCGCGACGACGGCAGCCGGGTTGCTTTTGACCAGGCGTTCGGCGATCGCCACGCTGGCCAGGCACGCTTCCGCTTTGAGCGCCGGGTTGTCAAGCTGGGTGGCCGCCATGGCCAACGATTCCGCATCGCCGGCATTTCCCAACACTCCCAGCAAAATCATCCTTTCCTCGTCCCGCTGCACCATGGCCGCCGCTTCCTTGCACATCGCCAACCGCTGTTCGCCGGACACATCCTTCCCACCGCCCACCCGCAGGTATCCGCGCAGCGCAAGCACCTTGAAGGTCGGATTGGCCGAAGTCCTGGCGAGCACGAGCAGGTCCGGCGCGGCCGCCACCGTGCTCCAGTTGCAGAGCAGCCGCGTCGCCGTATCCTGGACATCCTTGTCAGGGTCGGTCATCGCGGCGCGAACCGCCTGCAACGAGCCGGCGTCGGCAACCGCGTGAAGCACCCGCAACAGGGCGCACTTCGGCGCGGGTTGGGCCGCGGCGAGGCCTGCGATCAGCTTTTCGGCACAGGCACCTTTATCGGTTTGCCGGCCGCAAATCGTCGCCAGCGCATTCTCTGCGGCCTGCGCCTCTCCGGCCGACGGGTTTTTCACCAGAATCTCCACCACGGCGGCGAGCTCCGGCAGGCCACCGAGTTCACGCAGGGTGGCGAGGCAGCCAGTGCGAACCGCCGGGTCCGCATCCTCACGCGCCGCTTTCGCGACCGCCGGCACGGCGCTGTATGTCGCCCGCCGACTGATGAGATCAGCCGCAGTCATCCGGGCACCGGGATCCTTGGAGACCAACATTGCGAGACAAGCCGCATCAGCTTCAGCCGCAGGGAACGCCACCATGGCGGACTGGGCCGCCTTGGCACTCTCGCTGTCAGGCGCAACCGCAATTTCAACCAAGCGAGGCAGCGCCGCAACATCACCCAACTTGGTCAGCGCGCCCACTGCGGCGATGCATACCTCGGCTGAGCCGGCTTTGGTCAACGCGAGCAAGGTCGGCCCCACCGACCGGTCGCGGCGGGCACCGAGCGCCTCGATCACGTAAACCTGCTTCGCCGGCGGCAGGGTGGTCACCGCCGCTGTCAGGGCCTTGGTTAGGTCGGCACCCGGCAGATCGTGGGCCAGGCCCATCGCCACTGCGACCATGCCGTCGTCGTCGCTCTTGAGTTGCGCGATGAGCAGGGGGATGCCGGCCGCCTGGCGGGCGACGATGAGACTGCGCATGGCCTCCATCCGAATGTGGCGGGGCGTTTTCATAGCCAGTACCCGCTCACAAATCGCCGCCGCCTGGTCATGCTTGCCTTGGGCGATGAGATGATCGGCATTCCGCAGACCGGCCTCGCAGAACGCCGGGAGGGTTGTTGCCGTGGCGCTTGTTAGGGCCTGCCCCAGCGCCTGTGACGCCTGCTCGCCGCCGATCCGGCCCAACGCCGCGGCCGGGGCCGCCTGCAACGGCGGATTGGCCACCGCCAACTGCTGCGACAGCCAAGCAACCGCCTTTTCATCGTGGCGGGCACCGAGCGAATTGATCACTCCGAGTTGGAGTCTTCCCTGCAATTTGCCCGCCGCCTCCCGGAGTGCGGCGTCAACCGCCGGATCGGGAATCGCCTCCAAGCCGATGCGCGCCCACGACGCCAGTTGCTCGTCGGAGAGCAGCGCGGCGAGCGCGGGAACGGCGGCCTTGGTCCCACAGAGGGCCAGGCGTTTGCAGGTGATCGCCTTGTCCTGCGGTGGGGCGTCGGACTGCAGCACAGCGATCAATTTGGCTTCCTGGCTGGCTGCCGGGGGAGCATCGGCAGCGATGATCGCGCCGGTTGTCATCAGGCCGGCGAGCAGCGCCGGATACATGGGGAAAAGTTTCATCTTGGGGATTGTCAGTTTGGTTGGATTACAGCTCGGGCGGCTCGAATACGTTAGATCCGCCATGGTTCACGCAGCGCCTCGGAGCGCAGACGGTTGGCCTCTTCATCGCCGATGAACTCGTTTTTGACCGGATCGTAGTTCAGTTTGCGGCCGAGGAACTGGGCGATGTTGGCGGCATGGCAGACAATGTGGGTCTGGCAGGTGATGCTGGCACCGGCCCGCGGTTGATGCCGCGATTTCACACAATCGAAGAAATTGCGGATGTGGAAATTCGCCGGATAGCCGCTGGATTGCGCGCGTTTTCCAACAATCAAGTCCGGCGAACTGGCGAAGACCTCGCCGCTGTCACCGGTTTCGACCCAGCCGGCCTCCCCTTCATAGCGCACCGGGCAGGAGCCCGAGTTGAGCCAGCCGTCGTTGCGCAGGATCAACTTGACGCCGCTGGCATATTTGGCGAAAAGCCGGTTGCCTTCCGGCCAGTATTCGACCGCTGCGGTATCGTCGCTTTGGTTGGCCCACTGGCAGAGATCCACGCAATGCGACCCCCACTCGAGGCAGCCGCCGCCGACCATTCCGCCACCCTTTTCGAAACCGAAGCCATTGTGGAGAATGCCGTTATTGAAGGGGCGCCAGGCGGCCGGCCCGAGGTACATGTCCCAGTCCGCCACCTGCGGGCCGGGGTCTTTCTCGGCAGCGGCCCAGCCGCTGCTTTCGGTGCCAAGGCCGCCCGGATGCGCATGGAGCACGGTGAGCTTGCCCAACTTGCCGCGTTGCGCCAGCCCGGCTGCAAACTCGAAATTCGGCAGGCTGCGACGCTGCGTCCCGGCCTGGAGCAGGCGTCCGGTCCGGCGGAAGGTCTCGGCCAGGATCAGGCTTTCGAAGATGTTTTTGGTGGTGGGTTTCTCGCAATAGACATCCTTGCCCGCCTTGGCCGCCATGGTCGCGGCCAGGGCATGCCAGTTGGGACCGGTGGCGATCAGCACCGCGTCAATGTCGGGGCGTGCCAGCAACTCGCGGAAATCCGTGTACATCACGCAATCCTTGTTGCCGTACTTGTTGTCCACATTGCGCTTGGCGGCCTCGCGGCGTTCCGTACGGACATCACAGACCGCCACGCACCGCACATCCTGCTCTTCCAACATGCATCCCAGGTCGTAGGAGCCCCGGTTGCCAATGCCAATGGCACCCAGGGTGATCTTCTCGCCCGGAGCGACCGCACCGTCACGGCCCAGGGCCGCCGCGGGAATAAAATAGGGCAGCGCCACGGCACTGCCGGTCAAGGCGCTGGTTTTCAGAAACCGCCGGCGCGAGGATGTCGCATGGAATGGATTGGACTGCATCCTGGTACTACCGCGGCTCCATGCTCGATCCTTCATTTTTTTTTGCCTGTCGCGGCCCGGCGGCCCGAGCGGCACCTCCTCGACGACAAAATGCCGCCCCCTCACTCGTTGTATGGGGGGGGCGGTGCCTGGCAGTCAGACTGGATAGTGGATCGTGAAGGACTTGCCATCCTCGATCTCCGATCCACTATCCTCGATCTCTCCCGTCTCACCGGGCTTTGACGCGCACGAACAGCTTGCCGTCGACGGGAGGCGGCGTGAGGGTGACACCCTCCGTCTGGACGTCACCAGCGGTGCCGATGACGACCGGGCGGGCGCTCGCCGGGGAGTCCTCCACCCAATCCACCAGATTGGTGGAGGTTCACACCGTGTAGCCGAGCCCGGTGAGCCCGGGGGTGCGCCGGGAGTAGGTGAACGCACCGGTCGCTTTATCGAGCGGCATGGTGATCGGGTTGACCGATGAACCAAGCGCGGGATTGAGCCCGAAGGCGTATTCATCCTGGTTGGCGGGCCCATATCTTCGTGCCCGATCCCGTTCGAGTGCCTTGATGGAAGGATTCAAGAGCCTCCTGTAAACGATGCGGCAGAACAGGAACACCCAAGACGGGAAGCCATAAGGATCAATTCCCGATGCGATAAAGGTGGTTCTTGCCGCGCAGGAACAAGGAACCATCCACCGCGGCGGGCGAGGCGAAGCAGCCTTCGTCGAGCTGATTGACGGCGAGCGGCGGATTGTTGGAACCGGCGGTGAGCACGGTCGTCTTGCCGCGCTGGTCGAAGCAGTAGATGCGATCCGCCGAGGTGACCGGAGAGGCGGCGAATTGCCCGGCAATCCGCTGCTGCCATTTCACATTTCCCGTGGTGGCATCGACACAGGTCAGTGCGCCGTCGTCTCGCAGCAGGTACAGGCAATCCCCCATCAGAACGGGCGAGGTTTTGCGCGGCACCCCTTCGGTGATCTTCCAGGCCACCTGGGTCAGGGTCACATCGCCATGACCGCCGGGCCGCACGGCTTGGATTTCCTCATGACTGAATCCCGTGCCGAAGAACACCAGTCCATGGCCGAACAGCGGGCGGGAAACCACCGAGTCACCTTCATGCAACACCTTCCATAGTTCGTCGCCGGTGGCTGGATCGTACGCATAGGCGGCATGGGAGGCGGGGCTGATCATCTGGGGATGGCCGGCCACCTCGATGAGGATCGGCGTGCAATGGCCCTTGCGCAGCAACGGGCTGCCGAGCTTGCTCAAGTCCTCCGACCGGTTCTTCATCCAGACGGTCTTGCCCGTGGTCTTTTCCAGCGCTGTTAGAAACTGGACGTCGCCGCCGGCAAAGTCGAGAATGAGCAGGTTGTCGAACAGGATGGGTGACGACGCGGGACCTTGGATATGCGTGCAATGCAGATCCGCGCGCTCCCACAGTTTCTTGCCGCTGCCGGTATCGAGGCAGGCGGTGCCGTAAGTGCCGAAATGCACATAGATGCGGCCTTCCTCGATCACCGGCGTGGGTGTCGCATAGGTGTTGAGCGAGTTGATGTTCTCCGGTTTCCCCACCTCGAAAACCTCGACGTCGTGGATGATCCTGCCCGTAGCGCGGTCGCAGCAAACCGCGAAGAGGTGTTTGCCATCCTCGGTGGCGGTGGTCACCCAGACTTGATCGCGCCACACTACCGGCGACGAGTGGCCGCAGTCATGGATGCGGGTCTTCCAGCGGATGTTCTCCTGCTCGCTCCACTTCAATGGCAGGTCACCGCCAACCGCGCGGCCATCGGAGGTAGGGCCGCGGAATTGCGGCCAACTATTAGAATCCTCGCCGGCGCAAGGCAATGACAGCAATGAAACAATCGCGCTAAGGGAGATGATGGTGGTTCTCATGAAATCGGGATTTGAGCTCGGCCTCGAAGTTCGGCCATAGGGCAGCTAAACTAAGCTATGGCGGCTGGGAGCTGGAAAGATCTAATGGCGCAGGGTGGCGGAGTCAATGACGATGTGAATGGGTGCGGCAATTGGTTCCGAAATCCGACAGCCGGAACGAAGGCGAAGCCCGCCACCGAGCGCAGCGGCGTGCCTCGCCAGAGTGAAGGCATGCTCGTTGATGTCGATCTCATCGTATTTCACGCTGCGCCAAAGCCTCCAGACACAAATCGGTTCCCATGGTGTTGGAAAACGACCAACCCAGCAGCTTGTCCCAGAGGTCGGAGGTCGGAGGTCGGAGGTCGGAGGTCGGAGGGGATGGCGCGGGTGCGGTCCCGGAGGGGCGCGGTCAGAACTCGCCTCTATTTGTGCCAGTCGCTCGGACAAATCCACGAAGGTCAGCCCGTTGCGGTCGCGCAGGATCTCGGTAACACGGGCATCCCGATGACTGGCCTCACAGAGCGTTCCTACGGCTTTCTGGAGAATGCTGCTGGAAAAAATTGCACCGGGATTGCACCGCTCCGGAAATCACTAACGAAAAAGGGAGCCGTTGCTGGCTCCCTAAGTCGTTGGTAATGATGATGGTGGGCAGGGCTGGATTCGAACCAGCGTACACATTCGTGAGCAGATTTACAGTCTGCCGCCTTTAACCACTCGGCCACCTACCCATAATCATTCCTCGCCTCGCAGCGCGGGGCGGGAAAATGACTCTCGACTCACCCCCTGACAAGCACAAAATTCCAAAAACAGCCAAATTTCTTCCAGCCCCACCCACTTCCGCCCCGCCGCAGACATCCTCCGTGGGGGCGACTCACCGACCGGTTTTGCTCGGCCCCGCGCTTTACGAGGACGCCTGATCGTTTTCGACCACTCGCTACGTAGAACACCCATCAACTCCGCAGACCATCCATGACACCCCCCTCCAACGAATCCCCCAGCGGTCGCCAGCGGACCCTGGATTTCCTTGCCGGCAAGCCCGTTGACCGCCCGCCTTTCCACCCGATCATCATGCGCTGGGCGGCGAAATACGCCGGAGTCAAATACCGCGACTTCTGCCTCGATCCGCCGAGCAAATGCCGAGCGATGATCCGCTGCGCCGACGACTTTGAAGCCGACTGGGTGACCGTTCTGTCCGATCCCTACGCCGAGGCGGAGGCCTTCGGCATCAAGGTCGACTACCAGGAAGACGATCTGCCGCTGGACCAGGGCCACTTCAGCAGCGTTGAGTCGCTGATGGATCTCAAACCCTACGATGTCATGAGCCATCGCCGGACCGCCGGTCGCATCGCGGAAATCCGCGGGTTCCGCGAACAGATCGGCGACCGCTACTTCGTGGTCGGCTGGGTGGAAGGACCGGTGGCCGAGTATGCGGACCTGAGGGGCATGACCGAAGCCGCACTCGATTTCATGGACGAACCGGAAAAAGTCGGCGAGGTCATGGACATGATCACAGAGGCCGCCAAGCAGTTCATCACGCTGCAAATCGAGGCCGGCGCCGACTGCATCGGCATCGGCGATGCCTTCGGTTCGCAGATCGGCCCGATCCTTTTCCGCAAACTCGCCTTCACTCGGGAAAAGGCGTTGGTGGATCACATCCACCGCCTTGGAGCCAAGGCCAAGCTCCACATCTGCGGCAACACCAGCGCAATCCTGCCGGACATGATCGCCACCGGAGCGGACATCATCGACGTGGATCACTTGGTGCCGTCGTTCCAACCCTTCGTCCCGCTGCTCGCGCCGCACCAGGTTTTCTGCGGCAAGGCGGATCCGGTTTCGGTGCTGCAGAATGGTTCCCGCGATCAGATCGGATCGGCCGTCCGGCACGATTTCCAGCAGGCGGGCGGTCGCTGCATCACCTCCGGCGGCTGCGAAATCACCCCTGGAACCTCCCTGGAAAACATGCACGCATTCCGCCAAGCCGGAGCAGACCCCGCCACCTGAGCCGATGCCCACGCCGCGGCTGGCAGTGAACCAGCGCTCGACCACCTCAGGTGGTACTGGTTCTGTCCGGCATTGCCGCAAGTTCCGGAAGCGGCCGCACGTACCCGGTGCCAGGCCCCAGCTTGAAAATGTCCCGATAACTCGCTGAATCGATGAAAAATTCATTGCTCCCAAAAATTCTCTGCCTTGGCTTCGCGCTAACCGCAGTCCTCCCCGCCCAGCCCATCACCCCGGCCCCCTACCATGTTGTCTGGGATTCACCCAGCAAGGACCACTGCGGCTCAATGCCCCTCGGCAACGGCGACCTCAGCACCAACGCGTGGATCGCCCCCTCCGGCGAACTGGTCTTTTACATCGGCAAGACCGATAGCTGGGGCGACAACGCCCGCCTGTTGAAAATCGGCAAGATTCGGGTCGCCCTCGATCCCGCGCCAGCCATCACCCCGTTCCGCCAGGAGCTGTCCCTCACCGATGGCACCCTCAAGGTCCGTTACGGCGACGGCACCACCCTGCTGCTCTGGGTGGATGCCAACCGCCCGCTCGTTCACGTCGATATCGCCGGGACCAGGCCCGTCACCGCCACCGCCACCGTCGAACTCTGGCGCACCTCCCCCACCCACCTGGACTCGATCGAATGCAGCGACGTGATGACGGACCGCTCCAAGCCGAAAACCATGCACGGCCCCACCATCGTGGAGCCGGATACGCTGCTCACCGGCCTCACCGGCCGGGTCGGCTGGTATCATCACAATACCAAGTCCGTTGGCCCCGCCCAACACGCCGAAACCCAGGGCACCACCGGCTATCAGCGGGTCGACCCCCTGCTGCACCGCACCTTCGGAGCCGTCATCACCGCAGACCATGGCAAGCGTCTTGACGCCACCCGCCTGCAATCCACTGCCGCCACCAGCCATCACCTCGCGGTGCACGTGCTGACCCAACACCCCGCCACCCCGGACGTTTGGCGGAAAGCGATGGACAACCTCATCACGGCCACCGCCAAAACCCCGTTGGCTGAACAGCGGCAGGCTCACGAAACCTGGTGGCGCAATTTCTGGAACCGGAGCTGGATCCACATCACCGCTGACAAATCCACTCCCTCGCCGGTTATCCCGCCTAACAACCTAGCTGTGCTGACGGGAAAAGACCAAGCCGGACAAAATCGCTTCGGCGGCGAAATTTCCCATGCCGCGATCACCAAGGGCGCGCTGAGCGCCGCCGAAATCGCCATCCGCGCCGCCAAACGCCCCGCCGCCGCCGCCCCCACCCTGCCTGCCAACGGCAAGGCCCTGCCCGCCGATCTCACGATCTCAGCCTGGATCCACCCTGGTCAAACGCCCACATCCGGCCGGATCATCGACAACATCAGCCCCGGGGGAGCAAACGGATTCCTGTTAGACATCCTGCCCGGCAACCAGCTGCGTTTTATCGCGGGTTCCACCGTCCTCACCAAACCCGGCATCCTGGTCGCCGACCAGTGGCAGCATCTGGCCGTCACCGTGGATGCCGCCCAGGGCAGCCTCCGGCTCTATCACAACGGCAGGCAGGTCGCGGAGTCCACGGTCGCCACCGGAGATGACACCTTTGTCCTCTCCCAAGCTTACGCCTTGCAGCGTTTCATCACCGCTTGTGCGGGTCGCGGCAGTTTCCCCATCAAGTTCAACGGCTCCATCTTCACCGTTCCGAACGCAGGCTCCCCCGGCGATGGCGATTATCGCCGCTGGGGCCCCGGCTACTGGTGGCAGAACACCCGCCTGCCTTACCTCAGCCTCTGCACCAGCGGCGACTTCGAGATGTTAGAACCGCTGTTCCGCATGTATGTGGACGAGCTGCTGCCCTTCAACCAATACCGCACCAAGCAATACTTCGGCTTCGAGGGGGCCTACTTCGCCGAGTGCATCCACTTCTGGGGCGATGTCTTCAACGAAACCTACGGCTGGACGCCAGTAGCCGAGCGCAAGGATCCACTGCAGGAAAGCGGCTATCACAAGTGGGAGTGGGTGGCCGGCCCCGAATTGGTCTGGATGATGCTGGATGCCTACGATCACACCGGCGATGAAAAACTGCTCACCCAACGGATCCTGCCCACCGCCGACGCGGTCATCCGGTTCTTCGACAACTACTACCAGACCAACGCACACGGCGAACTGGTAATGCACCCGGCCCAGGCCCTGGAAACCTGGTGGGACTGCACCAACCCGATGCCGGAACTCGCCGGGCTCAAGGCGCTCACCACCCGATTGTTAGCTCTCCCGGAAACCACCACCACCCCGGAGGCCCGCGCCTACTGGCAATCCTTTGCCGCCAAACTCGCCCCCCTCCCCACCCGCGATGTCCCGGGCGGCAAGGCGCTTGCCCCCGCCACGAAATTTGCCGCCAAACGCAACAGCGAGAACCCGGAACTCTACGCGGTCTTCCCCTTCCGCCTCTGCTCGTTTGAAAAGGACAACCGCGACCTCGGCATTCAGGCGCTCAAACACCGCTGGGACCGCGGCAACTTCGGCTGGCGCCAGGATGACCTCTTCATGGCCTACCTCGGGCTGGCGGACGAGGCCCGCCAGCTGGTGGTCGGCCGCGCCCGCAACCATGACAAGAACTCGCGATTCCCCGCCTTCTGGGGTCCCAACTACGACTGGGTTCCCGACCAGGACCACGGTGGCGTGCTGATGAAAGCCGTCCAGTCCATGCTGATGCAAACCGAGGGCCGCACGATCTATCTGCTGCCGGCCTGGCCGAAAGAGTGGGATGTTTCATTCAAGCTCCACGCCCCATACCAAACCACCCTCGAAGGCGTCTGGCGGGACGGCAGGATCCAACAACTCAAGGTCACCCCGGAGTCCCGCCAACAGGATGTCCAAATCATCGAATGAACAAGCTGATTTTGCGCCTCACCACCGTCCTCCCCGTGATGAATTGCCGGGTCATGAGGTCGCAGAGAGAGCCGCAGGCTGGGATTTCCATGTAGCTATGGAGGGTGGACCTTACTGTCCGCCGGCCAACGATCATCCGCCGCTCCCGCCCTTGCCCCCCCCGGATTCACCCTTGCCGCCCGGGCGGAATCCAATGCCAAATCCAGTGGTTGACCCCGCTGCCGTGGCTTGCTAGCGTCCGCGCCCCGTCATGAGCGAAGCCGCCCCCAACTACAAAGACACCCTCACCCTGCCCCAGACCACCTTCCCAATGCGGGGGGATCTGGTGGCGAACGAACCCAAACGCCTTGCACGCTGGGAAGCCGCCGGACTCTACGCAAAGGCGATCGCCCGCCGGCGCGCCCAAAACGCCCCGGAATTCATCCTCCATGACGGCCCTCCCTTCGCCAACGGCGACGTCCACATGGGCACCGCGCTCAACAAGCTGCTCAAGGACCTGGTGGTGAAAAGCAAAACCATGGCCGGGTTCACCACCCCGTTCATCCCCGGTTGGGACTGCCACGGCCTGCCCATCGAGTTCAAGGTGGTCCGCGAGGCCACCGGTCTCGAACCCGGCGAGATCCGCCGCCGCTGCGCCGAGTTCGCCAACAAGTTCATCGATATCCAGCGCAACTCGTTCCGCCGCCTCGGGGTTTTCGGCGACTGGGACGCGCCCTACCTCACGATGAATCCCGCCTACGAGGCCGGAATCCTGCGGGTGTTCGCCAAACTGGTCGAAAACGGCGCGATCTACCAATCCAAGAAGCCCGTCCAATGGTCCTTCGGTGCCAAGACCGCCCTCGCCGAAGCGGAGGTGGAATACCAGGACAAGGAAAGCCCGGCGGTGTTTGTCAGCTTCCCCTTGGTTGAAACCGGCGGCGAACCCGCCCTCGTCGAGGCCTCGATGGTCGTCTGGACCACCACCCCGTGGACCCTCCCCGCCAACCTCGGCATTGCCGTCCATCCGGAACTGACCTACGTCGTCGGTCGTTTTGAAAATGCCGACCGCCAAGGCACCTTTGTCATCGTCCGGGAACTGGTGGAGTCCTTCAGCGCCGCCACCGGCTTCACCCTAACCGAACCCCTGGCCGAACTCAAGGGCCGCAGCTTCGACGGGCTCACCGCCGCCCATCCCTTCCTCGAGCGCAGCTCCAAGCTGCTGCTCGCCAATTTCGTCACCACCGAGACCGGCACCGGCGCGGTTCACGTCGCCCCCGGCCACGGCGCGGACGACTACGTGGCCGGCCAACAAAACGGCCTCGAAGTGCTTTCGCCGGTGGACGATGACGGCAAGTTCACCGATGAGGTGGGGCTGGACGAACTGGTAGGCGTGCATGTCTTCAAAGCCAATCCGCGGATCATCGAAATCCTCGCCGAACGGGGGAATTTATTAGGTCAGGAAACCTACCGCCATTCCTACCCCCACTGCTGGCGGTCCAAAACCCCGATCATCTTCCGCGCCGTCGAGCAGTTCTTCATCTCGCTGGAAAGCCTCCGCGGGCAGGCCCTCGAACAAATCGACCAAGTGGAATGGCTGCCCGCCTGGGGCCGCAACCGGATCCACGGTACCGTCGAGGCCCGCCCGGACTGGTGCATCTCCCGCCAGCGCACCTGGGGCGTGCCACTGCCGGTGTTCTTCGCTGAAAACGGCCAGGCGATCCTCTCCGCCGAACTCGCCCACAAGGTGGCCGACCTGGTGGAGACCGAAGGCACCAACATCTGGTTCGAACTTTCCGACGCCGATCTCGCCGCCCGCCTCGGCCTGCCCGCCGGCGTGAAAAAAGGCCGCGACACCCTGGACGTCTGGATCGACTCCGGCTGCTCCCACGTTTCCGTGCTCGACGCCCACCCTCAGCTTCACGCTCCGTGCGACCTCTATCTGGAGGCCACCGACCAACACCGCGGCTGGTTCCAAAGCTCGCTCATGCTCAGCACCGCATTCCGCGGCACCGCCCCCTACAAAACCGTCATGACCCACGGCTTCGTGGTGGACAAGGACAAGAAGAAACTCTCGAAGTCCGAGGCGGAAAAGGCGGGCAAGCCGATCGACGCCGCGCATTTTTATAACAAATACGGAGCCGACATCGTCCGCCTCTGGGTCAGCAGCGTGGACTGGCAGAACGAGGTGCCCTTCGGCGAGGATCTCTTCAAGCAAGTCGCCGAACCCTACCGCCGCCTCCGCAACACCCTGCGTATTTTGTTAGGCAACCTCGACGGTTTCAAGGAGGTCGGGCGTCCCGCGCCCGATGACCTCCCTTTCCTCGACCGCTGGATCCTCGAGCGCCTGCACGAAACCGTGGCGGAATGCCTCAAGGGCTACGAGACCTACGAGTTCCGCAAGGTCTTCAACTCGCTCAACAACTTCTGCACCCACGATTTGTCCGCGATTTACATCGATGCCACCAAGGACCGGATGTATTGCGACGCGGCGGATTCGCCGCGCCGCCTGGCCTCGCAATGCGCGATGCACGCGATCTTCACCAGTCTGGCCAAGTTGCTGGCACCCATCCTCGCCTTCACCGCCGACGAAGCTTGGGAGCACGCCCCCTTCACCACCGGCTGGGTCCACGAGCAGGATTTCCCCGCTCCCGATCCGGCGTTCGCCCCCGGTTTGATCAGCAAGCAGGCCGCCCGCCTGTTCGAGATCAAATACGCCATCCAGACCGCGATCGAGTCCTGCATCCAGACCAAGGAATTCACCCGCAACAACGAAGCCGAGGTCACTCTAACGGTGCCCGAGACCGACGCCGCACTGCTGGCCCTGCTCAACGACCGTGAGTTCGCCACCGAATTCTTCATCATCGCCGGCCTCACCGCCACCGCCGGCCACGCGCTTGCCGCCACCGCCGGCAAGCCAGCCCATCCGCTCTGCCCCCGCTGCCGCAAACACGAACCCTGCACCGCCACAGGATTGTGTGAGCGGTGCGCGGCTGTGATTTCATGATCCGCCCAAGCCGTCCGATCCGACGGATCTCACATTCCACCATGACTTTCCCGAAACTTCTCCTCTGCCTCAGCCTCCCGCTCTACCTCATCGACCAGCTCACCAAGTTCTGGACGGTCAGGACGTTCCCGCCGCCGTGGGCGGCGGGTGCCCACGACATCCAGGTGATTCCCAACTTTTTCCATCTGGTGCGTGTCCACAATCAGGGTGTGGCCTTCGGCTTGGGCAACGGCACCACCTGGGCACCGGTGGTATTCCTGCTGGTCCCCCTGCTCGCGCTCGGCATGATCCGCTGGTTCTGGCTCAAGGGGGTGTTCCAGCATGTGTTCTCGCGCATCGCCGTCGCCCTGCTGCTCTGCGGGATCTTCGGCAATCTAACCGACCGGCTGGTCCAGGGATTTTTGCTGCAGGAACGCCTGGGCGAGCCGTTCTGGAGTCGCTTGGGAGCCGGCTACGTGGTGGATTTCATCGCGATCAAACTCCCGTTTTACGACAAGCTCATCCCCGCGAGTGGCGGTTGGTGGCCCGCTTTCAACGTCGCCGATTCCTGCATCTGCATCGCCGCTGCCCTCCTCTTCATCGGCTCCTGGCGCGATGAAATGGCCGGGAAGAAGCCTTGCCCCGCCACGCGGTAAACGCCCTCGTTTTGGGCGACGAGACGTGCAAGTTCGATTTTCAAGGGATCGGGCGGATCCGGCCGCAGTCAGCCCACTGATACCGCCGGATGACGGTGAAAATGGAGGAGGGAGCGCGGCCGCCCTCGGCCGCAGTTCGGTGCGCCCTCGCGCCGAACAGATGGGTGACGGCTCACACCATCCGGTGGTGGGATGGCGCGCGGAGATGTCAGCCGCGAGGGCGCGCCTGACTGCACCCGAGGGCGGGTGCGGTCCCCACTCCCACTGCATGATCAGGTCGCCCCAGGCCAGAGGCCGGTCACGGCGATGAAATTGTCCACTGTTCTGGCATGTTCCGGATCACCCCAGCTCCGCCACCGCCTTGCTGATTTCGGCTTTGACCGCTGGCCAGGTGACCTGAGCGAGTGAGACGGGATCAGGCTCGTGTTCCGCATCATCAAACCAAGCGAGGCTGCGGATGACCATGAAGCGATTGACCACCGCATATTTGGCGCAGTAGGCATCCAACAACGCCGGCAATGGATAGTGCGGCAAGAGCATTTGCAGGTCGTAAAAATCCTTTTTGGATCCGCGATTGGTGATTGCGTGGAGCTTCATCGCGGCGACATCTGCGATGGATAAAATTTTGATTCCATCAAGGACCTCGGGTGCTTCGAGCAGCGGATAGGCATGCCGCAAAAAGTCGATTTTCACCCCTTGAACGAGGAGTTGCAAGGTCCCATCGGCACGATCCATCACCTGTCCCGGCAGCATCTCCAGGCGACGGATCAGCGACTCCGGTTCAAACTCCCCGATGGTGAAAAAATCGAGATCGACCGAAATCCGATGGCCAAACCGCAGCGCCAGCGAGGTGCCGCCGGCAAGTGAGAAACCGGTATCGACCAGGCCCGGCGCAAGGGTCTGCAAAACCTCCCGGACGGCTATGGGAACAGCGGCGGGGTGGAGCATCGGAATTGAGAGGCGGGGAGTTGAAACCAGGCCCGGCAGAAGGCGAACGCACGCGGATTGAGCGACCGAATGTTGACGACGATTTGCGCCAGACGCGCTTTGCCATAAAAGGCGACGAGCGCCTGCCAATCGCTCCAATAGCCGTATTCCAAGACACGTTGGGCCAGCCACCCCGCATGGTGTTCGGGATCGACACCATCCTGCTGCACATCCCAGAACAGATGTTCGGACAAGCCTTTCACGCACGGATTAAATCACCGCCGGGCAGAAAATGCAATCCTGGAGTGCGAGTCCTGAAATTTTCCGCCAGGTTGCATTTCCGGAGATCCAGCGTATGGAGCACCTGAAATGAAAATATCCCCCTCACTCGACCGTCGCCGTTTTGTCCAACTGGGAGCCCTCGCCGCCGGTTCCGCACTGTTTTCCGGCAGAGCTGTGGCAGCTACGCCAGTCGGCTTCACCCTGCCGCCGCTGCCCTATAAGTTCGATGCGCTGGAACCATCCATCGATGCCAGGACAATGGAAATCCATCACGACAAGCACCACGCAGGCTATGTCGCCGGGTTGAATAAGGCGCTTGCCAGCGCCCCAACCCTCAGCGGCCAACCCCTCAAACAACTGTTGACATCCCTGCCCGATGTAGCTGATGCCGAACTGAGGACGTCACTCCGCAATACAGGCGGCGGCCATTGGAATCACTCATTCTTCTGGGAAACACTCACACCAGTCGCCACTTCCGGAACTCCATCCGCCAAACTCGCCGCCGCAATCAACTCCGACCTTGTTTCCATCGATGGCTTCAAGCAGGCGTTCGCGCAGGCCGCCACCAAGCGTTTTGGTTCCGGCTGGGCTTGGCTGATCGTCCAGGGAGGCAAGCTCAAGATCACCAGCACCCCGAACCAGGACAATCCCCTGATGAAAGGTCTCGTCCCCGATGCCGAGCTGGGCACGCCGCTGTTGGGGCTCGACGTCTGGGAACACGCCTACTACCTCCACTACCAAAACCGCCGCGCCGATTACATCACCGCCTGGTGGAACATCGTCAACTGGCAGGCCGTCTCGGATCGGTTTGAGGCCGCAGCCCAATCAACCTAACTGAACAACTCCCTTGCGGCATAGGCCATGCCGATGGCGGCAGCGGCGTCTCCGCCGGTCGCCCATTCGAAGCGGGTGGTCTGCTGGTCCGGTTCCACCGGGCTGAAGCGATAGACCGGCCACGCCCGATCGGCAAAGCCCTCTTCCACCCAGGCCATGTATTGGTCCCGGAACGAGGTTTCCGCCAGGCCTCCGCCGATCACCACCAGGCCGGGATCAAAGACCCGCACCAGATCGGCAATCATAAAGCCGAGAATGAACCCCTGTTGTTTGAAAATGGAACCCGCCAGTTCATCCCCGGCCTCGGCGAACTCGCGCAAACGGTACGCCTTCTCCTCCACCATCGTGTCACCCTGGTTGAGCGGATGATCCGCCCATTGCGGCTTGGCCAGTTCCAGCCCGACCCGCCGCCGCAGGGCCATCAACGAGACCCAGGCCTCCGAACAACCGGTCAACCCGCACGAGCAGGCGGGCAGGCTGCCATCGTCTTCCCGAAACGGGACGCTGACGTGGCCCACTTCCAGCGCCAGGCCGTTGACCCCTTCATAAACCCTGCCGCCGGGCATCACCAAGCCGCCGCCAAGCCCCGTGCCCGGAGCCACCAGCATCAGGCTGCTGGTGTGATACTTGCGCATCGCGTACTCGCCCACTGCAGCCGCATTGCCGTCATTGGTCATGAACACCGGCACCCCCAGCCGTTCGGACAAACGTCCGCGAATATCCGTGCCCACCCAGTCGTCCGCCAGATTGGCGCGCCCCCAGATCACCCCGTTGCTGCTCGGAGCCGGCACATCCAACCCGATCCCGCCGATCCGCGAGCGCTTGATGCCGGCGGCGGCCGCCAGTTGATCCAAGGCGTTTTCCAACTGGCCGAAGGTGGACTCGTAGCCGTCCTTCACCTGGCTGCGGACTTCGACCAGCGGCCCGATTTGTTCGGCGGTGGCATCCACCAGCACGGCTTTTACGCTGGTGCCTCCGATATCGAGGCCGGCAAAATAGGAATCAGCTTGTGACATGATGTTGGATAGGTTTGGTGTGCAACGCGCCGTTTGGCAACAAGGCGCGAAAGCTTTCGCCACCGCCCCCGGCATGTCAAGCATTCACCATCCGCATGCCGCATCCCCCACGGCGGATTTATGGAACTCTGCAAACGATTGCATTGCAGGGTAAACCGACTATCTTCCAAAACGGAGTTGGAGGACATTGCGGGGGTCATCAACCACTGATACACTGAAGACCACTGAGGACACTGATTTTCAATATGTTCTGTGTTTTCAGTGGTCTTCAGTGTGTCAGTGGTAAAATTTCATCGGGGGGAAACCCAATCCCTGGTCAAGAATTCTTAAGGGGCCGGTATTGGGCGGTCCGGTTGGGGACCGTCCCGAGCGCGGGAAAGACCCCGCTCGGTTGTTAGGGCCCCGTTGGGAGGAGCCGCTTGCCGACACGGGCGCCGAGGGTGTTACGGGGATTCAAGGAAAGCGGTCTCGCCCCAACCGGACCGCTCGGAGAGACGGTCCCTGCCTGCTTTGACTTTTCTGTCATGCACCCCCACGGGGCGGTTGGCGACCGCAGCCCGGTCAGGCTTTCCAGTCGAGGGCACCCTTCTTGAGGGCGTAGACGTAGGCGATCACCAGCACCCCGGCGAAACCCGCCATGCTCACCAGCGCCGTGGGGCTCTTCGCCACCAAATCGCGGAAGTCCACCGCCCACGGATACATGAACACCACCTCGATATCGAAAATCACGAACAGCATGGCCACCATGTAGAACTTGACCGAAAACCGCGGCGAGCCCTCGCCGATCGGCAACATCCCGCATTCGTAGGGGGTGTCTTTGGTGGCATTGCGCCGCGCGGAGCGACCGAAGACCACACTGAGAACCAGCACCGCCACCGCAAAGGCGATGACAATCAGAATTTGGAAAAACACGGGAAGAAAGTCGGAGAGCATGGGCGTGGGGCTGGTGAAGCCCGGATGCTACGGCGGACCGGCCGGGATTCCAACCAAAATCCATAAAAAATACCCGCGTCCGGTGAACCGGGCGCGGGCGACCGACAAACGGGGCAGAATGGATCAGCCTTCCTGCATCTGTGCGGCCACAAAAGCACTCGAGGCTTCGTGAACCCGGGCGGTGCCCTTGTATTCCTTGCCGATCTTTTCGACCAACCCGCGGGTCACCAGATTCTGCAGCTTCTCATAAGCCCGCAACCGGAGCATTTCCTCGCCACCGCTCACCGCATTGCGAGCCTTGAGGTTCGCAAACACCCGCTCGAACAGATCATTGAAACCGAAAACCTTCTTCTCCACCAGAACGTTCACCAACTCATCGGTGACATGGTCCGGAAGGCGTCGTGAATATCGCGTGCGTTTTGAAGTAGTTGACATAGCGACGGCAAGATAGCACCGATTCCCCAGATTGCGACTCCAAATTCACCACTAATATTTCGGTGTTTACAAAGTATGATTCCTATCTAACAGCAATATGGCTCGTTTGCAAGCCTCGGAAAACCCTCTTGAACCAGGGCCTGAATTCGATGTAAGGTACTCTATTTCATATTGTTGTGATATCTAAATCCACACCAATCCGCCCCTTTATCCGCCGCCAAAGGCCCGCCAATTCCGGTGGATCCCTATCCTCGGATTCCGCGTATCCTGTCATTTTAAGATAACATTCACAGACATTTCGAATATCCATATATCTAATAAAAATGAATCAGGTTCGCAAGACCAAGTCTGGCGGCTGCAAATCCCCTGCCGGTTTTCATTGGCTCGCTGGGTCTCAGGGGGGCTCCGTCTGCGGCCGTTTGGCCGACAAAAAAAAATCGCAATGCTGGCTTGACAGTCTGGATATATCCCTCAGTCTCGCCTGCCCGCCGCGTTGGAAACGTGGTGGAAGCCTCACCACTCCAATGAAAAAGGAACTTCATCCCAAATACAATCCGGTCGTCTTTGTCGACATGAGTACCGGTGCCCGGTTCGTCTCGCGCTCCACCAAAACCTCGGAGCGCAAGGAAGTCATCGACGGCGTCGAGCACAGCCTGATCTCGATCGGCATCACCTCGTCGTCCCATCCCTTCTACACCGGCCAGAACCAGTTTGTGGACACGGAAGGCCGCATCGACAAATTCCAGAAACGCTTCGGCTCGGTCCGCCGCGTGGGCAAGCCCAAGCTCGGTTAACCCACCGCCCCCGGTCATTTTCCAAGCACGCCCGGTCGCTTCATCGCGCCCGGGCGTTTGTTTTGCTTGCGCCCGGGCCCGTCCCCCGCTTCGCTCTCCGCGTGCTCGCCAAACGAATCATCCCCTGCCTCGATGTCACCGACGGACGCGTCGTCAAAGGCGTCAACTTCATCGACTTGATTGATGCCGGTGATCCGGTGGAATGCGCGATCGCCTACAACGCGCAACAAGCCGACGAATTGGTGTTTCTGGACATCACCGCCTCCTCTGACCACCGCCGCACGATGGTGGACGTGGTCCGCCGTACTGCCGAGCAGTGTTTCATCCCGCTGACCGTAGGCGGCGGCATCCGCACGGTGGACAACATGCGGGAAATGCTCCTCGCCGGGGCCGACAAAGTGGGCGTGAACACCGCCGCGGTCACCACTCCGGATTTGATCGACGCCGGAGCCAAGGCCTTCGGCAGCCAATGCATCGTGGTGGCGATCGACGCCAAACGCGAAGCCCGCGGAAAATGGGGCGTTTACACCCATGGCGGCCGCACCCCGGTGGGGCTCGACGCCCTTGCCTGGGCGGTGGAGGTCTGGCGTCGCGGGGCCGGGGAAATCCTGCTCACCAGCATGGATGCCGATGGTACCCAGGCGGGTTACGACCTCGAACTGACCGCCGCGATTTCGTCCGCAGTCGGCATCCCGGTGATCGCCAGTGGCGGAGCCGGCAACCTCGATCACATGGTGGAGGTGCTACAGGCCGGCAAGGCCGATGCAGTGCTTGCCGCGAGTATTTTCCACTTCGGCATGCACACCGTGGCCGATGCCAAACAGCATTTCGCCGCCCGCGGGATTCCGGTGCGGCCGATCACCCTGGATGGAAAATGAGGGGCGTCGATATCCTATCGACTGAGTCTTGCCGACATGCTGTCGGCGGTAACGCCACTACAGGATCGCAGGTCGGACAAAATGTCCGACCGGGCAGCGTTCAGAATGAACGCGCTCCGTTCTGCATCCTGTTTTGAACTCACTCCCGCTCCGGCTGGTGCCAAAACGGGATTTTCTCCAAGACCTCCTCGATGGCCCGAGAATTCTCGGCCGCATGGTCGAGAATATAGGGGGAAATCACCGCCATTTGCAATAGGACGGCGATGGACATGCCCACCGCCACCCCGGCAATCCGCCAGCCGATCAACGGCCCCACCCTCACCTGATGGCCACCCGCATAATCCCACAGCGGCCGCCCCAGACGCCGGGCGGTGTAAAAGCTGAATGCCTGGCAAACCAGCGCCAGCAACCCCCAGCCAAACCCGATCCCGCCGATCATCACCCGGAACGACCTCAGCGTGGCCGCCCCCAGACTCAGACGGGAGCCATCCATGTTCTCGACCGACAGGCCTAGCAGCCACTTGCCCGGCGTAGTGCCGAAGCGGCTCAACAGGATCGCCTCCAAAATGAACCACGGCACCAGTTGCACCACCATCAGCACGACGCTGTTCAGGGCGGCGTCGATCGGCCGGCCACAAACCCACATCCCCAGCCACCACACCGCCAGATAAGTCTGGATGTCCAGCCAACGTGCCCAAAACCGCCGGGCAAAGGCCGGAGCAACCGGCAATGGCGGCGGCCCGGCCCGATCCGTCACCCGGCGGGCCGGACTCGTTTCGCCAAAGCTCGGCTCATCGTCCTCGCCGCCTTGGTCGATCCGCTCGAATTCCCCGGCGAACAAGGAAATCTCATCCAAGGTCCGCCAGCCAGCCATCCCCTGCTGCCAGACCGGGGTCTCCCGGGTCAGCTCGCCGGCGGCGATTCGACTACGAATCTCGTAGTCCTGGAAGGGACCGGATTTTTCGCCATCGAGAATGAGCCACAGTTCCATGGTTAGACATTGCGGAGGGATTTGGCCGCATCCCCCCGGGCGGCAAAGAAGGCCGGCACGAAGGCCGCCAGCGAACACAACACAAACCCCATCAGGGCGATCACACACTGCTCGCCCGCATCATTGTAGGCGGGCAGCAGATTGGAACCGGTCACCATCGAAAACGGATCGAAGCCCACCGTCCGCATCACCGCCTGCAGTTCGCCGCGGAAATGGACCACCACCCGCCCCAGCCCCAGCCCCAGCCCCGCCCCCAGCACCCCCAGCAGCATCCCCTGATAGAGAAACACCGGCACGCTCTGCCCCGGAGCCGCCCCCAGCGCCTTCATCACCCCGATCTCCCGCCGTTTCTGGATCGTCACCGTGAACATCACTGCCATCATTGAAAACGCTGAAACCAGCACGATGAAGGAAAGCGCGAAATACAGCATCACCCGCTGCTGGTTGATCACCGAGAAAAACGCCTGGTATTGCTCACCCCAAGTCATCAACGACCACCCCGGGCCCAGTTTCTCCCGACCGGCGGCGGCCACCTCGCCCGCCGCATACGCATCATCCAGGCGCAGCGCCACCCCCTGCACCGCGTCCTCCGTCCCGGCCAAGTCCTGGCCCAACGGCAGCGGCACAAACAAATCCGGTGTCATCACCATCATCGACGCCTGATAGACGCCGATCACCGTGACCTCCCGCGGCAGCACGATGCCCTTGAGGTTCTTGAGAATCTCCGCATCCATTTTTTCCACATCCGTGCCCTGGATTTCCGCAATCTTCGCCTCCACCGCCGCCTTGGCCGCGGCCGTGAACCGGTAAACCCCGGCAGCCTCGTCCTTTTCGTTGTCCTCCAACTTCACTAACAACGCGTTGACCAGTTCCCGCTCCGGTTCGCGGATGAACTCACCGGCCAATTCATCCAACGGCCCGTAAACCTCATCCTGCAGCACCTTCACCGGCACCGCAAACCGCTCCCCGTCCCCGCTCCAAGCCGCCGCCAGCGCGGCAGTGGCCTTGTTCCACACCTCCGCATGAGCCTCGCGCAACGGCGGGTTTTCCGTCACCTTGTAGGCCATCATCACCTGCTCGAAGTTGCGCGTCGAATACAAGCGGATCTTCGTCCCCACCGAGAGATCGAACTGCTCGGCCACCAGCGATGACACCACCACCAGATCATCCAGGCCCATGTCCGCCGATGATTCCGGATAGGTTTCCCTGGCCAGCATGGCATCGAGCCCCGCCACCTGCACCGGGTCCGCGGTATCAATCCCCCGGAACTGCACCGGACGCTGGAACGTCTCCCGATCAATCACCACGTGGTCCGAGACAAACGGCGTGGCGGCCACCACCCGGGGCAGTTGCCTTGCCATCTCCGCGGCCTGCCGCCAATCCGTCATGGTTCCCAGCGGCATCCCGCCAATCTGCTCACGCAGCAAAATGTGGGGTGTGAACCCTAACAATCGACCCTTCACATCCCGCTCCATCCCGGCATACACCGCCATCACCACCACCAGCACCAAGACCCCCAGCATCACCCCGATCAACGAAATCAGTGAAAACGACGACAGCATTGACCGGCGGGGATTGAGATACCGCCGGGCGAGCATCAGACTGAAGGAACGTCGTTTCACGCCCCCCCCGTATCCGCTATCCGCTACCGGTGCAAGCCCGATCTGGTCTCCGGGGGCCGAACCGGGGTTCTCAAGGATGAACGATCTCCGGGTCGCCGGGTCGCTGGAACGAGCGGAAATTCGGGTGATTTTCATCAATTTCTCACTGGTCGCGCATCAGGTCTTCACATTAGCTCGGTTCACTCCCCTCCATGCACCTGCGACACCTGATCCACCTTGCGCCCGATTGGCTCGACGAGCCCTCGGCCCGCCGGGTGGTGGTCGTCGCAGGGGCCACCATCGCCGGCATGGCGATCTACGGCTTCACGGTCGGCTATTGGCGTTCGCCGCTGATGGGTTGTTATGTGGCGGTCAAACTGCCGCTGTTGATCGCGCTGACACTCGCCTGCAACGGCCTGCTCAACGGCCTGCTCGGGATGTTACTGGGAACGGGGCTGGGGTTCCGCCAATCGCTGCTGGCCCTGCTCACCTCGTTTTCGCTGGCGGCGCTGATCCTCGGCTCGCTGGCCCCGGTCACCTGGCTGTTGGCATGGAACGCCCCGCGGCCCGACTCCCCGGGAGCGGTCATGGCCCACAGTGCGTATCTGCTCACCCATACCTTTCTGATCGGTTTTGCCGGGGTCACCGCCAACCTGCACCTGCACCGGCTGCTGCTGGCCAAGGCCCCCAACCGAACCGCCGCCACCGCCACCCTGCTCGCCTGGCTGGGTGGCAATTGTTTTTTGGGGGGCCAGTTTTCGTGGATCCTGCGTCCGTTCTTCGGCAGCCCGCAGTTGGAGGTCGCCTTCCTGCGGGAAAATCCCATGCGCGGAAATTTCTACCAATCGGTCTGGTTTTCCCTCCAATCCAGCACCGGCGGCCACGGGTTGCCGGTCCTCATTCTCATCCTCCTGATTCTCCTCGTCCCGGTCATCCGGGCCATTCAAACCAAGCCGTCCACCACCCCAACCCCGC
>JAIPKB010000066.1 GCA_021733795.1 Akkermansiaceae bacterium
CCGCCCAACCGCTGCCGGGCCTCGCCCACCAGCGCGTCCACCACCGCCCCCACCGGAGTCGCGCCCGGCGTGTGCTTGTAAAACGAGCAATACGGGCAAACCCGGTGACAAAATGGAATGTGCAGATACAACAACATGCGCCGCCAAGATACCTCGTCCACCTCCTTTCGGAAAGCTCCAACCCGCCCAGGTTGCGATCCGCACACCAGGTTCCTACCGCAAGCGCCCCTAAAATAAGAGGATTCGCACATAATGCAGAATATGGGAAGAAAAAGGGGTTGCTTTACCGGGTTGCTGCTTCATGGTTCCCGTCACATGACGGTGTTGCCGAAAATCATCCAGGGCGGAATGGGAGTGGGAGTGTCCAATTGGTGCCTCGCCCGCGCGGTGTCCAAAGCTGGCCACCTTGGCGTGGTCAGCGGCACTGCCTTGGACTTGCTGCTGACCCGGCGCCTCCAACAAGGCGACCCTGGTGGCCACATGGCCGCCGCCGCCGCCCGCTTCCCCTTCCCCGCCATCGTCGAGCGCATCTGGAACCGTTACTTCGTCTCCGGTGGCAAGGCCCCGACCGATCGCTTCCGCAATTCGGCGATGCATTCGCTCAAGCCACCCCGCGATCTGCTCGATCTGGCGGTCCTCGCCAACTTCATCGAAGTGGATCTGGCAAAACACGGCCACCAGGGAGTCGTGGGCATCAACCTGCTGGAGAAAATCCAACTTCCCACCGTGCCCTCGCTCTATGGGGCCATGCTCGCCGGCGTGGACTTCGTCCTGATGGGCGCCGGCATCCCCCGCGCCATCCCGGGCATCCTCGACCAACTGGCCCAAGGCCAACCCGCGAAGCTCAAGATCGATGTCCACGGGGCCGGCAACAACGATGACTACGCGGTGGAATTCGATCCCACCCCGTATCTGCCCCAACCCGACGGCAAACTGCCCCGTCCCGCGTTTCTCGCAATCGTCTCCTCCGCCACCCTGGCCATCGCGCTGGCCAAGAAGTCCTCCGGCCGGGTGGATGGTTTCATCATCGAAGGCCCCACCGCCGGCGGCCACAACGCCCCGCCCCGCGGAGCCATGACCCTCGACGAGCGGGGTGAACCGATCTACGGCGAGCGCGACCTGCCGGATCTGGTGAAAATCGCCGCCCTCGGCCTGCCTTACTGGATGGCCGGATCCTACGGTGAAACCGGCCGCCTGGCCGCCGCCGCCGCCCTCGGCGCGGTGGGCATTCAGGTCGGCACCGCCTTTGCCTTCTGCGAGGAATCCGGGATTGACCCGGTCCTCAAACGCAAGGTCCTCGATGGCAGCCGGACCTCCAGTATCCGGGTTTTCACCGACCCCGTCGCCTCGCCCACCGGTTTTCCCTTCAAAATCATCAAGGGCACTCCCGAAACCGGCATCCCCGTCTGCGGCGAGGGCCGCGTCCGGGTTTGCGATCTGGGCTACCTCCGCCATCTCTACCGGAAAGACGACGGCTCGGTTGGCTACCGCTGCCCCAGCGAACCCGTGGCCGACTTCATCCGCAAGGGCGGCACCGAAGAAGAAACCCATGGCCGCCTCTGCGTCTGCAACGGCCTGGTTGCCACCTACGGCGCTCCCCAGCGGATGGCCGATGGCTCGATCGAACGACCGCTGCTCACCGGAGGCGATGATGCCGCCATTGTGGCTCGCTTCCTCGCACCGGGCCGCGATTCCTACACCGCCCAAGACGTCATCGACCGTCTCCTCGCCGACGGCTGAAGCTCAGCTCTCGAAGTACGTGTATCCCGCCATCCCGGTGCGATACAAATCGAGAATCTCGCGGCGTTCCCGCGGCGTGATCAGCCCATCCACCACCGCCCGTTCGGCGAAGTTCCGGAAGCGGGCCACCAGTTCCTTGGGGTCGAATTCCACATAAGTGAGCACATCCGCCACCGTATCGCCCTCCACCTCGTGGGTGTAAACCGGCTTGCCCCGCTCCAAATGCACGCCCACCACATTGGTATCACCTAACAAATTGTGCAAATCCCCCAAAGTCTCCTGATAGGCCCCCACCAGGAACACCGCCACGTAATACGGCTCGTCGGGCTTCAGCGCGTGCAGTGGCAGCACCTTGGCGACATCCTCCTTGTCGATGAAATGGTCGATCTTTCCATCGCAATCACAAGTGATGTCCGCCAGCACCGCCCGGTTCATCGGCCGCTCGTCCAGCCGGTGGATCGGCATTACCGGAAACAACTGGTCGATCGCCCAGGAATCCGGCAGCGATTGAAACAGGCTGAAATTCCCGTAATAGAAATCCACCAGCGTGGAGGACAGCTCGCGCAAGTCCTCCGGAATATCATCCAGCTCGCCGATCAGCTTGGAAATCCGGGTGAGGATATGCCAGAACCAGGCCTCCGCCAGCCCCCGCTCGCGCAGCGTGGAGCCGCCATGGAAAAACTGCGCACGCAGTTGGTCCCGGTAGTAAACCGCATCGTTGAAACACTCCTGCAGGTTGCGCTTCGACACCACCTTGTTCACCTCGGTTAGATTGAGCAGCCCCTGCGAGGCATTGTCCGGCACCTCCGGCACCTTGTCGCTCGTCTGCGAGCTGGTCACGTCCAGGATATTGAATACCAACACCGAGTAATACGCCACCACCGCCCGACCACTTTCCGAAACCAACGTCGGATGTTCCACCTCCACCGAGTCACAGATCTGCGACACCACCTCCACGATGTCCATGCAATACTCGGGAATCGAATAGTTGCACGACGAGTGGAAATTCGTGTGGGACCCGTCATAGTCCACCGCCATGCCCCCGCCGATGTCCAACACTCCCATCGGAGCCCCCTCCTTGACCAACCCGCAATACATCCGCACCGCCTCGGTGGCCCCTTCGCGGATCGCCGCGATGTTGGGAATCTGCGAACCCTGATGATAATGCAGCATCTTCAGGCAGTCCAACCGACCGCACGCCTTCAGCCGGTCCACCACCTGGATCACCTGGCTCGCGTTGAGCCCGAACACTGACTTATCCCCTGCGCTGTCCTGCCAATGACCCGCGCCACGCGTGGAAAGCCGCACCCGCACGCCCAGATTCGGCTCCACCCCGATGATCCGCGAGCGTTCCAGAATCAACTCCAGCTCGCTCGGCATTTCCAACACCAGCATGATTTGGAGCCCCATCTTCTTCGAATGCAGCGCGAGGTCGATGAATTCCTCGTCCTTGTATCCATTGCAGATGATGAACGCTTCCGGATCGTGCATGTGCGCCAGCGCCGCGATCAACTCGGGCTTGGACCCGGCCTCCAGCCCATAATGATATTTCTTGCCGAACTCGGCGATCTCCTCGATCACCTGCCGCTGCTGGTTCACCTTGATCGGATAGACCCCCCGGTACGCGCCGCGATAGCGGTGCTCGCGCATCGCCTTGCCAAACGAGGTGTTGATCTCCGCGATCCGCGAGTGCAGCAGATCCCGGAACCGCAGCAACACCGGCAAATGCGTGCCGCGGTCATGCAACCCCTCGATCACGTCCTCCAGCGCCACCTCCGCAAAATCATCCCCATCGGTCAACCGCACCGTAGTCTGGCCCTTCTTGTTCACGTCAAAGAACCCGTGCCCCCACTTCGCCACCCCGTACAGCTCGGCGGATTTCTCCGGACTCCAAGCCTTGTTCGGCTTGCGCTTGGCGGATTTCGCGGACTTGGCGGTTGACGGTGGGACCATGGCTCTGGTGACGGATCGGTGGTTGGTTGGGCGGGGAAGGGTCGCCAGTATGCCGCCCCAAGCCCAACCCGCAAGATGGAACGCTGAACCCGCCCACTTTTTCTCCACCCACCCGGACCACCGGCCACCCCCGCAGCCAGTCTGTCACCCGCCAACCCATCCTCGAAGCCTTCCTCCCGACCTTGCCTGCAATAAGGAGCGACGACCTTATTGTCGTCGTGCGCAAGGGGCGTCCATGACTCTTGCCTCCGGCACGTCCTCATGGTGTCCCTTTCCCCACCGGACTGTGGCAGGGACCGTTTTACCCTCGTTTTGGTCAACGAGCCGAGCAAGTTGGATTCCCTGTAAATGGTAGGGCGCGGCGGCCTCGCCGCGCCGTAACTGGCCTCGTGGCCTGGAACGATCAGGATAAACGAATGGCATCACGCTTGGCATTCCACCCATCAAGTTCCCTCCATTCGCACCACCTTTCGGCGGACATTTCCAAGCGTGGCTGGCGCGTCTCGCGACAGGCTGTCTTGGGGGTGTCTCGCCCCCAAAAACTTGGTAAAACTGACAAGTCATCTGCGAGCCAGTGGCATGATCGACATCAATGACCACTCTTTCACAAACCAGGCTGGAAGCCCAATACCGTTCAATTAAGAATTTTTAACCACGGATTACACGGATTGGCACGGATGGCGCTCCGCGCTTTTCTCTCTCATCCGTGTACATCCGTGAAATCCGTGGTCAAATCTCTGCTTCTATCGAGGATTCATCCCAAATGTCGGCCATCTGCCCGATTTCCCCGACTTTCCTGCTTGCCAGTCCCGGCGTTTTTGTCATTCTCGCCCTGTTCACATGATTACCCGTCTTTTTTCAGCAGCTTTACGCGGTGTCGAGGCCCAGGAGGTCGAGGTGGAAGTCAACGCCCATGGCGCCGACAAGCCACAGATCATCATCGTCGGCCTGCCGGACGCCGCCGTCCGCGAGTCCTCCCAACGCGTGATCTCCGCCATCGGTGCCTCCGCCCTCTATCTCGATGACGGCATCAAGACCGTCAACCTCGCCCCCGCCGACCTCAAAAAGGAAGGACCCTCGTTCGACCTGCCCATCGCCCTGGCCATGATTGCCGCCTCCGGCACCCGCCAGGTGCCGGTCGAGGATTGCTGCGTCGTCGGCGAGCTCGGCCTCGATGGTGCCGTCCGCCCGGTCAAAGGCGTCCTCTCCGTCGCCCTCGAAGCCAAGCACCGCGGCCGCACCCGCCTGCTGGTGCCCGACGAAAACGCGCCCGAGGCCGCCGTCGTGGACGGCATCCAGGTCTTCCCCATCCGCAACCTCCGCGAGGCCTGGGACTTCCTCAACGACAACCTCACCATCCCGCCCTTCGTCCTCGACCGCCGTGCGTTCTTCAACGCCCACCGCCACTACGACCTCGACTTCGATGAAGTCAAGGGCCAGCACCACGTCAAACGCGCCCTCGAAGTCGCCGCCGCCGGCAACCACAACCTGCTGATGGTCGGCCCGCCCGGCACCGGCAAGTCGATGCTCGCCAAACGCATCCCCTCGATCCTCCCGGACATGACCGAGGACGAGGCGATCGAAGCCACCAAAATCCATTCCATCACCGGCCTGCTCGACCCGAAACGCGCGTTTCTAACCACCCGCCCGTTCCGCGCTCCCCACCACACGATCTCCGATGCAGGGCTGTTGGGCGGTGGCACCAACCCCGGCCCCGGCGAGGTCTCGCTCGCCCACCACGGCGTGCTGTTTCTCGATGAACTCCCGGAGTTCCGCCGCCAGACCCTCGAGGTCCTCCGCCAGCCGCTGGAAGACGGCCAGGTGACCATCTCCCGCGCCGCTGGCTCCCTCACCTTCCCCTCCAGCGTCATGCTGGTGGCGGCCATGAACCCCTGCCCTTGCGGCTACTATGGCGACCCGAAACGCCAATGCCGCTGCTCGTCGCGCCAGATCGAAAACTACCGCCAGCGGATCTCCGGACCTCTGTTAGACCGGATCGACCTGCACGTCGAGGTGCCGCTGGTCGATTTCCGCGAGTTGTCCGCCACCGCCCCGTCCGGCGAGTCCTCCGCCGCCATCCGCGAGCGGGTGGTGGCCGCCCGCCGCATCCAACAGCGGCGCTTCAGCAAATCCGCCCACCACACCAACGCCGCGATGAACGCCCGCCAGGTGCGCGCCCACTGCCAGCTCAACCCCGAGGCCACCGGTTACCTCGAACAGGCGATGGAAGACATGAATTTCTCCGCCCGTGCCCACGACCGAATCCTCAAGGTCGCCCGCACCCTCGCCGACCTCGCCGCCTCCCCCGACATCCGCCCCACTGACATCCTCGAAGCCATCCAATACCGCTCGCTGGATCGCAAGTTGTTTTCGTAGCCGGCAGTCGGCATGTCGATCATCACCCGCATTGGCGCGGGGAAAACGAGGGCGGTGGATCCGTGTGGCGGATGGATGATTGGCTTGAGGCAAACATCACGAGCGTGGACCTTATTGTCCACATCGCCAATGAACCGCAAATGCCCGGCAAGTTGCCCGCAGTGGCCGCGTTGGTCACAACGCGCCTGCCAATGGATCGCTCTGGAAAGCGCGCCCGCTCGCCAAGGTCCGGGCTTGAGCCACGTCATGAGAGAATTGAATATCCTCTCAGACACTTTCTCGCGCGCCGCCGCCGCCCCCTTGCCCATAATCCCCCAACTCCGAACATTTTTCGTGACATCTCAAGGAAAAAAATCAACATTTCTCTATCAATGACCGCCAAATCCATGGTTTTCGGGCTTTTTTGCCCGTAGCGACCAAGGGCGGCAGCTTGCCCGCAAGGAGCGCGCGGCGTCCCGCCCGCGTGTTCCGGTGTTTCGGTTGCCTGCGGCACGGTGTTTCGGTAGGCCGAGAAGGGCGGCGGCAATGACCTTATTGTCGCCGCGCGCAACCCATAAGGAGCGACGACCTTATTGTCGTCGGGCGAAAGAAACACCTATGACCAGAGCCTCGGTGCCTGTCTCAAGAACCAGGAGCGTCTCTATCCTATCGACTGAGTCAGGCCGACATCCTGTCGGCCGCAACCGAATCTCCGGCTTGGCCTAATCGCCATACGGTTCAATCAGGGCGCCGGAACGGAGGGAATATCCCAGAGTCGTTGCCGTGGTGGCCCAAGGGCTCGCCCGGCAACGATCCGTTGCTCCAGTGGACGTTTTCCTCGGCATGGGACTTTTGGGAGTCGATGATCTGGCGAAGTGGAGGCGTGGTGAGATTCAGTATCTTGAGCGCGTGCTTCGATGTCACCTGTCGAGGGCCAGCGCGACTCTTTCGAGGGCTTTCTCGAAAAGTGGCAATTCCCAGCAGTTGGATGTAGAGCCATATTCCCAACAGCAGAAAACACATGAAATACCAAGCATCACACACAGCCGGACTCGTTCTAACCGTTGGCATGTTATGCTCGCCCATGCTGCGGGCGGCGGACATGGACCACGATGGTCTTGATGATGCCGTGGAGACAGGCACCGGTATTTACCTATCGGCGACCGATACTGGCACGAACCCGGCCGTGGCGGACACCGATAGCGATGGGGTTGCTGATGGGGTGGAGGTTGCCGATGGCACCAATCCGAACACCGCCGCCAGCCACGCGGCCTTCAGCGCATCCCTGACCGCGCGCTACGCGTTTGACGGGAATGCCGCGAACAGTTCCGGCACGGCAAGCGACGGGACTTTGGCAGGAAGCCCGCTGATGACCCAGGGAATCCGCGGCCAAGCCATCCAGTTCGACGGGATCGACGACTCCTTCGCCCGCACCCCCACGCCCACCAATTCCCTCCCATTCACATGGAGCATGTGGATTAAGGTGCCGCCAAGCACCTTCGGAATCTCGATACCCACGATGGAATTGGGAGGCAGCGGAAAGAAAAGTCCAGGACTCCAGTTCACCCCCATCGATGCCACCCACTACCAACTCGGCCTATATCTCTGGCGGAATGGATACGGCGGCGGGTCATCCACAGTGCAGACCTGCACTGACACCACCGCATGGCATCACCTGGCATTTACCAGCGATGCGGCAGGGATGCGCAGGCTTTACTTCGATGGCGGGGAAGTCGCCGCTATCAGCGAGCCGAGCTACGGTGAGGTCAACAACACGCTCTACCTCGGCGGCGATGTCGGACTCGGATACCGCAGCCAATACCAAGCCGACGAGGTCCGTACCTACAACCGCGCCCTGAGCGGCGGGGAAATCGCGGACATGCATGCGAACCAGGTTGCGCCCCCGCCCGCGCCGCCAGTGATTACCGCCGACTTGGTGGCTCTCCTGGAGAGACCCGCCGACTCCGCGATTCACTTGTCGGTGACCACCTCCGGCACCCCTCCTGATTTCCTTTATCAATGGTATTTCAACGATGTCGCCATCCCGGTGGAGCATGGCGGTCAGGCGGGCGCTCTCGATTTCACGGTGGGACCCGCCACGGCAGGCAACTATCGGGTCCAGGTTTCCAACAGCGCGGGTTTCACCGATTCGACCACCTGTCTTGTGGCGCCCTCGGAAGACGCGGATGCCGACGGGTTGGGGGATTGGCGCGAAGTCAATGTGTTCGGCACCGATCCAACCAAACAGGACAGCGATGGGGACGGTCTTTGGGATGGGACGGAGGTGAACACTTACTCGACAAATCCCGCTATCCCGGACAGCGACAAGGACGGATATTTCGACGGCTACGAGTTGTCCGCTGGAACCCGTCCTAACAACCCTGACAGCATGCCGGCCGGTCGTTCGCGGATCATGACCTCGGTCGAATTTCGATTCTCGTCAGCGATGGGCCGATCCTACCGGATCGAATCCTCCATGGGCCTGGACAACTGGCAGACCGAGGAGGCCAACATCCCGGGGAATGGTGGCGAGATTCAACGTTTTTATTCCATCGAAGGTGTTCCCCAGTTGTTTTTGAGGGCGATTGAACAGCCCGTCGCGCCCTAACCAAGCTGAACAATTCACTCCTGCCTACAGGTACCAACCCCACACCATCAACCGCCGGCCAACGCCCCCCCACCGCCATCAAGTGCCACACCCTCCGCATCCATTTCCCATGAAACGCCTCGACCAGAAACTCACCCATATCCTCAACGGCTCCACATCGTCGGCCGACTTCATCATCGCCGATGCCAAAGACGCCGACATGGCCTTCGGCATCACCGCACCCGGCCCGCAGACCGGATCCTGCCGCCACGGCTACAACGAATCCGAAGGCTGCTGGAAAACCCTGCCCCAATACCGCGAGCAGATCCGCGCGGTCATCGCCCAGGACATCGTGGACATCGTGCTGCTCTCCGCATCCAATCTGGAACACCTCGGCATCCGGGAAGGACTCTTTCAGAACTCCGCCATCACCCCGGCCGCCCGCGCCAACGACACCTCCGATGTGTGGGCGGTGCGCGGCGGGAAATACCCGACCGAGCACCCGTCCCGTTCGTTCCGCTCGGCGACCCTCGATCACATCAAATACGGACGTCTTACGGCCGATCACAGTGCCCCGTTCACCGGCACGGACCTGGGTCTCTACTCGATCACCTTCACCAACCACATCGACTGGGACTACAAGGCTCTGACCGACTACTGCGATTTCCGGATCGAAGCCGAGCGCAAGGGTTTCCGGCACTTCCTGGAGGTATTCAACCCGAATGTGAACCCCGGCATTCCCGACAAAAAGGTCGCCGCATTCCTCAACGACCACATTATCCGCACACTGGCTGGCGTGACGGAGGCGGGCCGCCCGGTGTTCCTCAAGATCCCCTACAACGGCCCCGGCCCGCTGGAGGAACTGGTGTCCTACGACCCCAAGCTCGTCGTGGGCATCCTCGGCGGCGCCGCGGGCACCACGCTCGATGCCTTCCAGTTGATCCACGACGCGCAAAAACACGGAGCGCGTGTCGCTCTCTACGGCCGCAAGATCAATCTATCCGAAAGCCCGCTCGCCTTCATCGAATTCCTCCGCCGCGTGGTGGACGGCGAGATCACGCCAACCGATGCGGTGAAAGCCTATCATGCGGTGCTCGCACAATCCGGCATCAGGCCGCAGCGCCACCTCCAGCAGGATCTGCAACTCACCACCAACACGATGAGCTACCGATGAACGGCTGACATGGAAGACGGGCTTCCAGCCAAATACTGTTCAATTAGGCGTGAAGGACAGATATACTAAACCACCGGATGCACACGGATAAGATTGCTAATGAAGCGCGGGGCACTATCCGTGCCAATCCGTGCAATCCGTGGTTGCAAATTCCTACTTGAACGGTATTGGGCCTCCAGCCTGGCGTCGAGACCTTTCCTCAACCCTGCCCTCCAATGATCCCCTTCGCCCAACTCGCGTCCCGCCTCGCCGGCGAACTCCACACCGGCGACACCCTGCGCCGCCTCTACGCCACCGACGCCTCGGAATACCAGGAACTGCCTGCCGGAGTGGCTTTGCCCAAGACCGAGGATGACATCAGGGAGATCATCCGCTTCGCCTCGCGCCACGGGCTCAGCCTGATTCCGCGCGCCGCTGGCACCTCGCTGGCCGGCCAGTGCGTCGGCAGCGGCTTGGTGGTGGATATTTCCAAACACCTCACCGCCATCCTGGAAATCGACCCCGCACGCCGCCGAGTCCGCGTCCAACCGGGGGTTGTTAGAAACGAACTCAACCACGCGCTGGCCCCCCACGGGCTGTTCTTCGGCCCGGAAACCTCCACCGCCAACCGCGCGATGATCGGCGGCATGATGGGCAACAACTCGTGCGGTTCGAACTCGATCGTCTACGGCAGCGTCCGCGATCACCTGGTCTCGGTCAAAGGCCTGCTGAGCGACGGCACCGAGGTCGAGTTCGGTCCGCTCACCCGCGATGAGTTCATCGCCAAGCGCGCCGGCCCGGACTCCCTGGAAACCCGGATCTATCAGGAAATCGAGGAGATGTTGGGAAACGGGGCCACTCGCACCCTGATCCGGGAGCATTATCCAAACCCGTCGATTCCACGCCGCAATACCGGCTACGCGCTGGATCTGCTGATGGACGCTGCGGCGCTGGACCCGTCCTCCGACCAGCCGTTCAACTTCTGCCGCCTCATCGCCGGGTCCGAGGGCACGCTTTTTTTCGCCACCGAGATCGAACTCGGCTGCTCACCGCTGCCACCGCCGCAGGCGGCCCTCGTCTGCGGCCACTTCACCTCGGTCAACGAGTCGCTCCACGCCAATTTGTTAGCCCGACCGCACGCCCCCACCGCCTGCGAGCTGATCGACCGCCACATCCTCGACTGCACCAAGTCGAACCTCGCGCAACTGCGCAACCGCGATTTCGTGATCGGTGATCCCGGTGCCATCCTGGTGGTGGAAATCCGCCGTGATTCCCGTGCGGAGACCGAGGCCGAGGTGACCGCGCTAACCGAAGAGTGGGCGCTGGCCGGCCTCGGCTATGCCGCGCCCGTGCTGTGGAACGAAGAGGGCGACAAAGTGTGGGAACTCCGCCGCGCCGGCCAGGGGCTGATGAGCAACGTGGTGGGCGACGCCAAACCGCGCGAGGTGGTCGAGGATACCGCCGTGGATGTCCGCGATCTGCCGGCCTACATCGCTGAATTCGATGCGCTGCTGCGCACGAAATACGGCATCGATTGTGTCTATTACGCCCATGCCGGATCGGGAGAACTGCACACCCGGCCCTTGTTCGACCTGAAAACCCCTGAGGGTCTCAGGATGTTCCGTGGCGTCGCCACGGACATCGCGCTGTTAGTGAAAAAATACCGCGGTTCGCTCAGCGGTGAGCACGGCGACGGCCGCCTGCGTGGCGAGTTCATCCCACTGATGGTCGGAGACGCCTGCTATCAACTCATGCGCCGGGTGAAGGCGGTGTTTGACCCAGACGGTGTCTTCAATCCCGGCAAGATCATCGACACCCCGCCGATGGACACCTCGCTGCGCCACATACCCGGCGATCCGACGCCCGACTACGAGACGATCTTCGACTTCAGCGACACCCTGGGCGTGCTGCGCGCCGCGGAGAAGTGCAACGGTTCCGGTGACTGCCGCAAGGGTCCGTTGGCTGGCGGCACCATGTGCCCGAGCTATATGGTCACCCGCGAGGAACAGCACAGCACCCGCGCCCGTGCCAACATCCTGCGGCATGTCCTAACCCATCCTGCCGATTCCGCCCATCCCTTTGACAGCGCCGCGATCAACGAGGTGATGGACCTCTGCCTCTCCTGCAAGGCCTGCAAGTCCGAGTGCCCGTCGAGCGTCGATATCGCCAGGCTCAAAGCCGAATTCCTCCAGCACTACCACGACGTCCACGGCGTGCCGTTCCGCTCCTGGCTGGTCTCGCGCTTCGCCGCCAGCGCGCGCCTCGCTTCGCTCGCGCCGTGGCTTTACAACGCCGTGCTGCAAAAAACCGCGCTGCGCCGGACTTTCAATATTCTATTAGGGTTTCATCCCGACCGCACGCTGCCGCGCCTCAACCGCACGCCGCTCCACAAGTGGTTTGCAAAACGCACGCCGCTCACCCCGCTGCGCGGCAGCCATGGCCGCGTCCACCTGTTTTGCGATGAGTTCACAGATTTCAACGATCTGGACGCCGGCATCGCCACTGTGGAACTGCTTGAGTTGTTAGGATATGGAGTCGTTTTGCCCGCCCACACCGAAAGCGGCCGCGCGTCGTTCTCGAAAGGCCTCCTGCGCCGCGCCAGAACCTTCGCCGAGGAGAATGTCCGCCTGCTGGCCCCGGTCGTCACCGCCGATGCACCGCTGATCGGCATTGAGCCATCCGCGATTCTGGGCTTCCGCGACGAGTATCCAATTCTGGTCGGTCCGGCGTTGCGGGAGGCGGCCTGCGGGCTGGCCCCGCACTGCCTGATGCTGGACGAGTTCATCGCCGCGGAAATCGCTGCCGGGCGAATCGACTCCACATTCTTTACCCGCGAGGCGCGCCGCATTCACCTCCACGGCCACTGCCATCAGAAGGCGCTCGCGTCCATGGCACCCACGGTGCGCATGCTCGCGCTGCCGGAAAACTACCGCGTCACGGTGATCCCGTCCGGGTGTTGTGGCATGGCCGGCTCGTTTGGCTATGAAAAGGAGCACCACGAGGTTTCGATGCAGATCGGCGAGCTGGTGCTGTTTCCGGCGGTTAGGGAGGCACAGCAAGACGCCGTGATCGCCGCGCCCGGCACCAGTTGCCGCCACCAGATCCACGACGGCACCGGCCGCACCGCCATCCATCCGGCCATCGTGCTCCGGCAGGCCCTCCGACCATCAGTGAAAGAAGCTTCCCCAATATTTGACCGCAGTATTGAGAGGAATCAGGCGGTCCAACCCCGGTCCAAACTTGAAGCGACTGAGGAGGCGGACCACTCGGCCTTGCGTGAGAGGAGCAAAAGCCATGAGTTGGACCGCTATTTTTCCGGTGCGTGAGCCACGAACAGGCCACCCTCCTACCTGACCACCTCGGTGCCGATTCCGCCGTCGGTGAAGATTTCCAACAACAAGGCATGCGGCAGGCGGCCATCGACGAAATGAACCTTGCGGACGCCGGCGTTGAGGGCATCGACCGCGCTGCGGATCTTCGGGATCATGCCACCGGAGATCGTGCCATCGGCGATCAGCGCGTCTGCTCCGGCGCGGGTCACGGATTTGATCAATGAGGTGGGATCGGCCGGGTCTGCCAGCAGGCCCGGAACATCGGATAGGTAAACCAGTTTGACCACCCGCAGTTCCTTGGCCAGCGCGGCGGCGGCCAGATCGGCGTTGATATTGAGGGGACGGCCGGTGGCGAGTTCGGCCGCGAGGGGAGAAATCACCGGCACGATGCCGGCGGCGAGCGCCGAGTCCATGTGGGACAGGTGGCAGCCCACCACCTCGCCGACGCGGCCGATATCCACCCGGTTGCCAGCGGCATCCAGGGCCTTGGTGCGCTCGCCCAGAAAGACATCGCTGCCGGGAATGCCCACCGCCTTGCCGCCGAGCTCCCGGATCATTTTCACCAGCCCAGGGTTGATTTCTTGCGAAAGCACCCGGGAGACAATATTGATCGCCTCATCGGTAGTCACGCGGAACCCGCCGACAAACTCCGCCTGCAATCCGGCCTGGGCCATCGCGGCGGAAATGGCCTTACCGCCGCCATGCACCACGATCGGATTGATGCCGGCGACCTCCAGAAAAACGATATCCCTCATCACCATGGACACGAGGTCCGGGTTTTCCATGGCGGATCCTCCCATCTTGATCAGAAAGGTCTTGCCGCGGAAGGCTTGCAAATACGGAAGGGCCTCGATCAAGGCGTCGGCTTTGGCGATGGAATCCATGATGGGGACGGGTCGGGGCCGGATTGAAGCAAATCTCGCGCGGGTTTCAACCCGAATCGGGAAATCAACTGTCAGCCGGTGGGGTTTTCGGGGGCGGCGGTTTTGCGGTCAGGCGCCTGGTCCGCCGTCTGCGGCGGGGGATTCGTGCCAACCACATCCGCCGCGGCTGACCTCTCGGAAGCTTTTGGTGCGTGGGTCTTTTTGGCAGCCCCTTTCCTGGCAGGGGTCTTTTTGGTGGCCGCTTTCCTGGCAGGAGTCTTTTTGGTGGCCGCTTTCTTTGCCGGGGTCTTGCTGGCGGTGGCTTTGCGCTTGGTTTCGGCGGGTTCAGCCTCGGGTTGAAGTACCGCTTCGGCGGAGGGTTGCTGGTGGCCCGGGGCCATCTCTGGAACGGCGACGTTCAAGGGCTCCGTCACTGGCTCGGTTGGCTTCTCAGGTTCAATCACAAGCACCGGGGCGGCCGTTGGCGGGGGAAGGAAACCGCCACCCGCCTCCGCCCGCCAGAGGGTGCCGGAGCGAGGCGTCGGGAGATTCACCAGTTGCCTGTCCGGATTTGGCAGAGCCGGCGGTCTGACGGCTGGAACCGGAGAAATTTCGGCAAGCGTTTCGCGCCCGTTGTCCAGCAGCCGGCACATTGCGATCCCCGCCGCCAAGGCCGCCAATAAGGGAACTCCCGGCAGCCACACACCAAACAAGCCCGCAGCCAGCCACTGGCCTCCCACACAAACGCCCGCCGCCAAACCGAACGCAATCCACCTCAGCCAGCCCCGGACCGCGCACGCCGTCACCAGGATCAGCAGCAGCTCCACCCCGAGCAGCAGTTCCCACCGTGGTGCAAGCCGTGGATAGACCACCGCCGGAGCCAACCCCGCATCCGAACCGATCGAGGCCATCACCGATGCCAGTTCTTGGGAAAACCGTTTGGTCGCAACGGATGCCCAGCTCTGATCATCGCGCAACACGATCAGGCCCGGCTCCTCCGGAAAAATCCCCGGCTCGCCGAGCACCAGCGCCTCGGCCGCCACATTCGCCCGCGAGGGCACCTGCTTCGGAGGCAGCACCAGACACCCCTGGGCATCGATCGGGACCATCGGGCCGCCCGGCCCCAGTTCGAGCGTTTCCCCCAGGCGCACCTTGATTCCCCCAACCGGCAGATCAAACCGGGCCAGCACCGCCAGCAAGGGAAACGCCAGCACCACCCGGTCCTCCTCCTCCCACCGCGCCAACAACGACACCCGGTCCTTCAAACCATCCGAGTCCAAGGTGGTGAATCCCGCCAGTGCCCCTTCCCCGGCGTAGATCACATCCGGCACCGCCACCCGGTTGATGATCGGCAGCTTGGAAACATCCCCGGTGATCGCCCCGGTCCGCAGCGATGCCCGGACAAACGCTTCCGGAATTTTCTGCGGCAGCGTGCCGCGGGTGAGCGGGGTGCCATGCACCACCATCTGGAAATCACCCAGCACGATCTCCAGGCCCTTGAGCGCCACCGGATCCGGCTTCTCCCACGCCAGCACCGCCGCCACCGCCGCCTGTTTCGCTCCCAGCCGCTGGAGGTTTTTCAGCACCACGGCAATATCCACGGGCGATGGCGGCGCGGTTTGAAACACCCCCTGCGGATCATCCCCGATGGACACCACCACCGGGGCCTTGGCCCGTTCGGTCTTCGGCACGATCCCCGCGGTGCGGAGCGCCCAGGGGGATTCGAAGGTGCCATCCCCCGACACGAACAGCGGCGGATTGGCAAAGCCCCGCATCACCCCGGTAAACACGGGCCGCTCCCAATCGGTCACCCGCAACCCATGCCAGGTCCCGAGCCCGGCCAACGCGGCCACCAGAGCCACCCAAAACCGTCGTTGTAGGGACATCACCACGGTTTTCGGATCAACAAATCGCCTCTAACACCGGAGCCAGCGGCGTTTCCAGTTCCGTGTCCACGATCACCTCCCTGAGGTTTTTGGCTGCGATCACGATGAACTGGCGATACCATTCGTCCCCCTTGCGATGGAGAATATTGCCATAGGCGCCGAGGGCCTGCATCAACCGCTGGGCCGCGCATTCGTTGAACAACCTGGCTTCCGGCCGCTCGTCGGAAACATCCTCCCACAAATCCAGCAACGCCGCCCGTTCGTCCGCCGAATGGTCCATATAGGGATCGTACACCAGCGAGGCGATGTCATATTCCTGCCGGCCGCGCCGCAGTCCCTGAAAATCGATCAACCAGACCTCGCCGTCCTTCACCATCAGGTTTTGCGACTGGAAATCCCGGTGGACCAGATGCCGCGCCACCTTGCCCAAGCGATCCGCCAACTCCTTGAACTCGGGGTTCCGGCGCAGGCTTTCCGCATCCATTCCCAGATGTTCCTCCACCATGTGCTCGAAGAAATACTCCTGCTCCCATTGGTAAAGCGCCGCATCAAATGGCGGCATCAGCACAAACTCCCGGTCCGGCCGGGCATAGAACAACCGGTCCACCTGCTCCATCGCCGAACGGTAGAGTGGCAACCGGTCCTTGAACGGCCGGTCCTTCAGCGAATGCAAATCGACATCCCCCAGATCCTCCACCAGCGCCACATGGCGTTTCGGGTTCTCATACAGGATCGCCGGCACCCGCAACCGGGATTTCTTCAGCAGCTTCGCCACCGGCACGAACTGCTCGTTGTCCTCCCGCTCATCCGTCCAGTGGATCCCGATGAATGGCTCGCGGAGCTTCGATTTCACCCGCACGATGGTCCGCCCAGACGCCCCGCGGTTGATCGGTTCCAAAATCACAGAAACGGTCGGATCCACGCCAAGAAACTGGCGGGCGGTGGAAAGTATGGCGTCGGTCGGCATGAGCGGAGTCACTGTGACCCTTTGCCGGCCACCTGCCAAGGAAATTAAAGGCAGGAAATTCAGGACGGTGAATTCAAGGCGGGAGGATGGCCATCCTGGCCGTCATGGAAGGGGAGCTGCCAGCCTGTTGTTCGCCACTAAGAACGCAGTAGCCGCGTTGGTCACAACGCGCCCGCGAAGGGACCACAAAAGAGAACTGCTCCTCAGAGCAGATCTCCCGCCATTTCAGTCCGCCGGCGGCGGTTCGGCGGGCGCAACCAGTGCCCAGTTTGGACTGGGGGTGGAAAACCGGGTGACGACTCATACGATCCGGTGGTGGAATGGTCCCCGGAGAGGTCAGCCGCGGGGGCGCGCCTGACTGCACCCGAGGGCGGGTGCGCTCCCCTCACCCACTCACTGCAGATACGTCCTTGGCCGGTAGAGCATGGCGAAGGGCACGAACACCAGCGAGGCACCCAGCATCAGCCACATGAAAAACCGGTAGTAAGCGGCTCCCTGCAACTTCGTCTGGCCGCCGGAAAACGCGGTGCGCGCGAAGGTGATGCCCGTCGCCTTATCCTCGGCCGCCGGTTCGCTGTCCAATTCCCGATGGCGTTTGGTCAGCCATGGCTCCGCCGGATGCAGTTTGTCCGACCACGATTTTTTCCGGTCCACTCCGGGGCGTTTCAGATTCACGATCAGCCCCTGGTCCCAGCGGGTGTTTTCCTCGCGATCGGGCCCGGCGCTGATCAGGCGGCACTGCTCGCCATGGAGAATCTCATAGTGGATCGGGTTCCCCCAGGGATCGCTGCCGAGATCCGTCACCGCGTCCACATTGGGCAACCGCCCGCCATTCCCCGCCACCTGCTCCTCCACCTTGAGTGCGGCCGCCTCATACGCCGCCAGCCCTGGAATCCCCAGCTTGGACGGTTCGCCATCGGCGTATTCTTGCACGAAATCATCCGGCGTACCGGCCTGGCCGTCAAACCCCGGCAGCACCACCGACTGCGGAGATTTTTCCCATCCGGCCGGCAGTTTCGCCAATTCGGCCGGCGCCTGGCCGGCCGCCGCACTCGGAATCTGGATGAACTTGTTGATCCCGGAAGTGAATATATTCCCGCCAAACACCGCCAGCAGGAACAACGACATGATCATCGACTTGAGCCGCTTCGGGGCCTGGGTATAGGCAAACTCCAAGCCCACGATCGAGACCATGATCTCCGCCGCGGTGATGATGATGAACGACAGGAACTGCCAACCGATGGACGGCGTCTGCCCGCGGTCGATCCAGCTCTGCACTTCCGCCGTCAGCGCGAAGGACAGCACCACCAGGAAAAACCCGATGCCGATCTTGCGCAGCGGGGTGAGATTGAACAAGCGGTTCGCCGCCGGATAGATCACAAAGGTGAACAGCGGGATGAACAGCAGGATCAGGATCGGATTGATCGCCTGCACCTGGCTTTCCAACCAGATGATGCCCATGAAATCCAGATCCATCTGGCTGGCCTGGAACACCCACGATGACGCGGTCTGGTCATACAGCGACCAGAACACCGCGAAAAACAGGAACAACGGAATCAGTTTCGCCATCGCCACCATCCCCTCGCGGGAAAACAGATCCTCAAAAAACGCCACCCCCGCCGGCGGCACATGGGTGAACTTGCGCCGCCCCATCCAGAACAACAGCGTGGCGATGGCCATCAGCACGCCGGGAATCCCGAACGCCCAGTGCGGGCCATACCACTCCAACAACCAGGGCGTCAGCAGGGTGGAGAAAAACGATCCGAAGTTGATGGAAAAATAAAACCAGTTATAGACCCGCGTCAGCAGATGCTGGTTGGCCGGGCCGAACTGATCGCCCACATTCGACGACACACACGGCTTGATCCCGCCCGCGCCCAGGCAGATCAGCACCAACCCCGCCACCAGCCACCATGACGACTGCCCCACCGTCCCCATCATCGCCAGCGATGCGTGACCCGCGCAATACAACATGCTCAGCCACAGGATCGTCCGGTATTTCCCTAACACGATGTCGCTGAGCAGGGCACCCAGCAGCGGAGTAAAATAGACCATCGCCACGAACATGTGATAATGTTCCTTGGCCTCGGCTTCGGACATCGCCACCCCCACCCTGCCGTCCATCACGTGCAGGAACTTGGCCATGAACACCACCAGGATTGTCCGCATTCCGTAAAATGAAAACCGTTCCGCGGCTTCGTTGCCGATGATCCAGGGCACCCCTGGCGGCATCCGGTCGGTTACATGGGGGGTCGTGCGGTAGGACATGAGTTGGTTTGTGGTGATTGGTTTGTTCCCAATTCAGAACTAATATTTCAGAAACCGCGAATGGACACGAATTGACGCGAATATTGGACTGAAGAGCCCTCCTCACCACCGGATCGCCGCGGCGGCCCAGGTGAGTCCCGCGCCGAACACCACCAGCACGATGTGGTCGCCCCGCCTGAAAGCGCCCGTGCGCTGGGCCTCGTCAAGGGCGATCGCGATCGCCGCAGCCGAGGTGTTGCCGTATTTGTCGAGGTTGATGAACACCCGCTCGTTGGGTACCGAAAGCCGGTCCGCGATGGCGTCGATGATCCGCAGGTTCGCCTGATGCGGAATCACGCAGGCGATATCCTCGGCCTTGAGTCCGGCGCGTTCGATCACGATTTCCGCCGCCTCCTTCATCCGGTTCACGGCGTGCTTGAACACCTCCTTGCCCAGCATGCTCAAGGTGCCCAGGTTGTCGTCCACGTTGGCCGCCGTGATCGGGCAGGCCGTGCCGCCGCCGGGAATCTTCAGGAGATGAGTTAGATTGCCGTCGGTGCCCATCTCGGTGGCCAACACCATTCCTTCGCCATCTTCCGAGCGACGCAAGATCGCCGCGCCCGCCCCGTCGCCAAAGAGCACACAGGTGGCCCGATCGTCCCAATTGGTCACCGACGAGAGCTTCTCCGCTCCGATGATCAGGGCGTTGTTGAACGCACCGGAGGAAATCAGCCGTTTGGCGATCTTCATCGCGTAGAGAAATCCCGAACAGGCGGCGGAAATATCGAACGCCACCGCCCGCGTCGCGCCGAGGGCCTGTTGCACGTAGCACGCGGTGGCCGGCGTCGGCGTATCGGGCGTGATCGTGGCGATAATGATCAACTCCAGCGCGGCGGCGTCCATCCCCGCATCCTCCAGCGCCCGCCGTGCGGCATGGGTCGCCATGTGGGACGTGAACTCGTCGTCGCGGGCGATCCGGCGCTCCCGGATCCCGGTGCGGGAAAGAATCCACTCGTCGCTGGTATCCACCCGCTCAGCCAACTCGGCGTTGGTCAGGATTCGTTCGGGGACATAACTTCCGGTTCCTGCGATGCAGACCGGGTAGGCGGTGGTCGTTTCACTCATGCGGCGGAACCCTGAGGGGCGACAGCCCTTCCCACAAGCCTGAATTTTGCCAATCCGGGCAAAATTCAGATTTCGCCACCCAGCGCCGCATGCACCGCTGCCAGTGCCTCTTCAATCCGCGGATTGACCCTGTGCTCCACCGTTTCAATCCCCACCCGGATGGCATTGCGCACCGCCAGCGCGGATGACGAACCATGGGCGATGATCACCACCCCGTTCACTCCGAGCAGCGGACTGCCGCCGTAGGTTTCGTAGCTGCTTTTCTCCTTGAGTGCGGTAAACGCCCCCTTGGCGATCAAGGCTCCGAGCATCCGCAACGGACTCGCCACAATCTCGGCCTTGAGCCACTTGGACACCGCCTTGGCTGTGGATTCGACCGTTTTGAGCATCACATTGCCCGTGAACCCGTCGGTAAGCACCACGTCCAACTCGGTCTCGAACAGGTCATGCCCTTCGACGTTGCCGACAAAATTGATCCCCGGCGTTTGCTTGAGTAATTTGAAAGTCTCCTTGGTGAAAGCCGTGCCCTTCTCTTCCTCCTCGCCATTGCTCATGAGCCCCACTTTTGGCGTTTTCACCCCCAGCACATGCTTGGCAAACGCCGTACCCATCACCGCGTAGGCCACCAGATGAGCCGGCTTGGCCTCCGGATTGGCACCCGCGTCCAGAATACTGCAAAGCCCGTATTCATTCGGGATCGCAGTCGCAATCCCGGCGCGGTCCACCCCTTTGAGGGTCCGCAGTTTCAGCGTCGCCGAGGCCACCGCCGCACCCGTATTGCCGGCGGAAACAAAGGCATCCGCCTCTCCATTCCGCACCAGATCCATGGCCACGTTGATGGAAGAAAGCTTCTTGCGGCGGACGGTTTTGGCACCGGGTTCGGACATGCCGATCACCTCGGGAGCATGCACGATACTCACCCGCCGGTCCCGCAAATTCAGCCCCTGGCGGGCGCATTCGGCCTCCAACCGGGCCTGATCCCCCACCAAATACAAGTGACTCAGCCGGGGATAGAGACGCAGGGCGTCAATCGCCCCACCGACGTTTACCGAAGGGGCCAAATCGCCGCCCATCGCGTCCAAAGCAAGTTTCATACGGTCATCCTAGCTCACCAAAATTACGGGAAATAAAACCCTCCGCCGAACCGGATTCAACCGGCACGGCAGACGACATGCCTCACCACCGCTCTGATCAGAGAGCCTCCACTTCCAGCACTTGCCGGTCGCGGTAGTAGCCGCAGGATGGACAGGCAATGTGCGATGGCACACGGCTTCCACACTCGGGGCAGCTCTTGAAAATGGGTGCGCGCCAACGCTTCGCACCCTGGCGCATTTTCTGACGGCTTTTGGATTGGCGACGCTTTGGAACGGCCATGGTAGTCTATTTGGTTAAGGTTGATCTTTGAGGTCCTTGATCTTGTCGAGGACCGACCATGGGTCGGCTCCCTCGGCGCGGGGCGGGGACTCTGAACCGAGCCCGCCGGGTTTGTCCACAACAAAATACCGGGAATCGATTTTACACTCGATCGGCTCGTCCGCATCCTCGCATCGCGGGTTCCCCGGAAAATTGATCAGCACCTCCTCCCGCAGGGTTTCGGTCACGTCGATTTCCACATGCGGGCCGATTCCGACCGCGATCGCGACCTTTTCCAGCACGATGGTTTGCACGAATGGATGGAGCCCCCTCACGCAGGTGAATTCAAAGCACGACTCCAGGGTCCCGGTCATCACCAACTCCGATCCGAACCGTTGCACCCAAAGGTCGTATGCCAGCGGCCCCACCGGCACGGCATCCCCTTCCGGCAAGGCGTAAATCGCCGGATCCAACTCACCGGTGGCCGCCTTCCCTTCCTCCGGCAAACTCGCCAAATCAATTACCAGTTTCTTCTTCACCCACTCATTCTAGCCCGCCAACCCCGTTCCGGCAATCCCAATTCACCATCATCCGGACTCTCGTGCGTCGCGGTGTTGGTGGCAGGATGGGAACAATGGGAAGAATGGGAACAATGGGAACAATGGGAAGCGACCTCTTCAGTGGCCGCGTTGGTCACAACGCGAGTGCCTGAGGAAGCCGATGAACCAGCCCCAACTTTAAATCATGCATCTTCGCGGTTGGGTTCTCTTTTTTAGGATTATTGGCTCGCCAGCGCCTCGCTCCCATCTATGCTCGACCCGCCATGCCTATCAATATCCCTCTGCTCAGCAAAATCTGTGAAGCCCCGGGTGCCCCGGGATCCGAAATCGAAATCCGCAATCTCATCCTTGCCGAGCTGAAAGGCCTCGCCGATCAGGTCACAGTCGATAACCTGGGCAGTGTCACCGCCCTCAAAAAAGGCCGTTCCGCCGCCAAAAAGACCATGGCCGCCGCCCACATGGACGAAATCGGCTTCATCGTCACCCACGTCGATGACAAGGGCTTCATCCGCTTCAATCCCGTCGGCGGCTTCGATCCCAAGACCCTCACCGCCCAGCGCGTCATCATCCACGGCCGCAAGGATATCTACGGTGTCATGGGCTCCAAGCCGATCCACATCATGTCGCCCGACGAACGCAACAAGGTCTCCCAAATCAAGGACTACTTCATTGATGTCGGGATGGCCAAGAAGGATGTGGACAAGGTCATCGCCGTCGGCGATTTCGTGACCCGCCTTTCGCCGCTGATGGAACTTGGCGAATGCGTCAACGTCAAATCCCTCGATAACCGCGCATCGGTCTTCATGCTCATCGAAACCCTCCGGGAGCTGAAAAAATCCAAGCGCAAGCCCGCCTACGATTTCTACGCGGTCTTCACCGTCCAGGAAGAAGTCGGGCTCCGTGGCGCCCAGGCCTCCACCCTGCAAATCCAGCCGGATTTCAGTTTCGGCCTGGATACCACCATCGCCTACGACATCCCGGGGTCCACCCCTCAGGAACGCTGCACAGGCCTCGGCGAAGGTGCCGCCATCAAGCTGATGGATTCCTCAGTCATCTGCGACTACCGGATGATCGAATTCATGAAGGCGGCCGCCAAACGTCACAAAATCAAGTGGCAGCCGGAAATCCTCGCCGGCGGCGGCACCGATACCGCCAGCCTCCAACGGATGGTCGGCGGCGGCTCCATCGCCGGCGCGGTCTCCGTCCCCACCCGCCACATCCACCAAAGCATCGAGTCCTGCCACAAGGAAGACCTCGCCGCCTGCATCCAACTCCTCGCAGCCTGCGTTTGCGAACTTGACAAGTACGACTGGGCGTTCTGACGGCGTCGGTGATCGCCACGCTTCAACCGCAGCCCTGGCCCTGTGTAGGATAGGTTTCCAGCCGGTCACGGAAGACGGGCTTCCAACCTGTCTCGCGGAAGCCAATAAGGAGCGACGACCTTATTGTCGTCGTGCGGATGGGATGCCCATGGGGAGCGTCTCCGGAGTCTCACCTGACCTCACCGAAAAAATCAACCCGCTCACAACCAGTGGTTTGCAGCCAGTCACAGGCCTGTTTTCGCCCCTCTCCCCAGGCACTCCGCTGTTTTTCAAAACTTCGGGGGGAATCATCATGCGACCTAACTCCGGCACCCAATCCAGAAATCTGGTCGGCCATGGCGAAAGTGAGCGCCTTGCCGGAGGGGTCATGGGCGAAGCATAGCACCCGTGTCTTGACCGATTCCGGCGGAAAAGGCATGGATTGTGGACAAAAGAACGGGAAACACTGGATAATCGGAGCAGCCTCGGGTAGGTTTTCCGAGCACACGCAAATCATGAATGATCATCAAATGAGCGGGAACTACGGAGTCTTTCAAAAACCGGGACGGTGGGCGCTCGGAGTGGCGTGCTGGCTGGGATGTGTCGCCGGCGCAAATGCCGTCACCTGGGGAGCGGCACCGTCAATGGCGGCGACCAGGGACTCCCATACCATGACCCTGCTGGCAGACGGGCGGGTGCTGGTCACCGGCGGCCGGGACGCGACCGAGACGGTGCTTTCAAGCTCCGAGATCTATCAACCTCAGGCCAACAACTGGACATCCGCGGCCGCGATTCCGACCGGGAGGATTTTCCACACGGCCACGCTGCTGCTCAATGGCAAGGTGTTGGTGGCCGGCGGACTGACCGGCTCGACCTCGCTTTCGAGTGCGGTGCTTTACGATCCGGCGACGGACACCTGGACCGCCACCGGGAGCATGAACGCCGGGCGCGACTCTTTCACCGCCACCTTATTAAACAACGGCAAGGTGCTGGTGGCGGGCGGTTATACGATGGCCGGCACGGTGAATAGCGCCGAACTTTACGACCCGGCCACCGGGGTGTGGACCCCGACCGGACCGCTGACCACCGCCTCCGCCTATCACACGGCCACGCTGCTGGACAATGGCAAGGTGCTGGTGACCGGGGGCAATACCTCGCAGCTTGCGGGCACGTCACGGACCGAATTGTATGATCCCGCAACGGGCGTCTGGAGTCCGGCGGGTTCGCTGCCCGGCCCGGTTTTCTATCACACCGCCACGCGGTTGGCGGACGGCAGGGTGCTGGTGGCGGGCGGCCGGGAGGGCGACTTCTCAGTGGCCGCCGCGGGGGTTTATGACCCGGCAGCCAATTCCTGGTCCGCCGCCGCGAGCCTGCCAAGCAGCCGCTTCGGCCACCGGACCACGCTGCTGCCCAATGGCAAGGTGCTGGCGCTGGGCGGCTACAACACCGCGCTCGGCGCACTCACCAGCTCGGTGCGATACGATCCCGCCGGTGACACCTGGATGGCGCTGGGGGCGATGGCCGTGGCCCGGCTCGACCATACCAGCACATTGTTAGAAAGCGGCAAGCTGTTGGTGGCGGGTGGCTGGAATGGCACGGTGGCGCTCTCCTCCGCAGAGGTGTTCGACCCCGCCACGGCGACTTATGCCACGACCGGCAATCTCGCCACCGCCCGCAGCCAGCACACGGCCACCCTGCTGTCCACCGGCAAGGTTCTGTTGGCCGGCGGCAACAACGGCACCGCCATGGCCGACACCGATTTGTTTGATCCGGCCTCCGGCACCGCCAGCGCTGGCAGTCCGATGGCTTCGCCGCGGTTGCTCCACACGGTTTCCTGTTTGCAGGACGGCAGGGTGCTGGCAGTCGGCGGCAACAATGGTGCCAGCCCGCTGAGGAACGCGGAGCTTTACGACCCCGCCGCCGGTAGTTGGACAGCCACCGGCGAACTTGCCGCGCTCCGCCAGCAGCATAGCGCCACCGTATTGTTGGACGGCCGGGTGTTGGTGGCCGGTGGTTTTTCCGGGGTGGCTTCGTTGCCGTCGTGTGAACTCTACAGTCCGGCGGGCGGGGGATGGACCGCGGCCGCGACGATGCCCAGCCTCCGCCACGGGCACAGCGCCACCTTGTTGGCGAATGGCAAGGTGCTGGTGGCCGGTGGCTTGATCGGCACCGTGCAGCAGCCCACCGCCGCGATTTACAATCCAATTACGAACACCTGGGCCGTCACCGGTTCGTTTGCGCTTGCCCGTTCCGGGCACCGCGCCACGCTGTTGCCAGACGGCAGGGTGCTGGTTTCCGGTGGCGTCTCCGGCACCACCTACCGCTCAAGTGCCGAAATCTTCAATCCCACGACCGGCACCTGGACCCTCACCGGCTCGATGACCACCGCCCGCGCAGAGCATGCCGCCGTGCTCACCGCAACCGGCAAAGTGCTGGTTTGCGGCGGGGAAACGACCGGCGACACGGCGGTCCAGAGTATGGAATTGTTCGACCCGGCCACCGGCAACTGGATCCCGGCAGGCAATCTCGAAACGGCCCGTGAAAACCACAGTGCAAGCCTGCTGCCGGACGGGCGGGTGCTGATCGCGGGAGGCTCCGATGGCACCACGCCACAGGCCGGGTGCGGGATGTTTGATGCCGGGCTGGGGGCGCAGGCCGCCTGGCTGCCGCAGGTGACGCCGCCCGGCCCGCTGCAACTTGGGGGTCCGGTCACCTTGACCGGGAGCGGCTTCCGGGGAGTCGCCGGGGCCTCCAACGGCAATACCCAGGATTCCTCCGCCAACCATCCGCTGGTGCGGCTCTATCAACCGGAGAGCGGCCGCAGTGCGGCGATCACTGCCGCCAACTGGAGCGCAGGGGCGTGGCAGACCGCTGAGCTGGCGGACTTCCCCGCCGGACCCGCCATTCTAACCATGACGGTGAACGGCGGCACCAGCGGGCTATTGACCCAGATCAAAAAAGCCCCGGCCACGGTGTTGCTCGGCGACCTCGCCCAATTCAAAGACGGCACCCCGAAAGCGGTGACCGTGACCACCGATCCTCCCGGCCTGAGCGTGACTGTCACCTACAATGGCAGTGCCACTCCGCCCACCACCGTCGGCACCTATCAAATCCTCGCCACCATCAGCAATCAGAATTACGAGGGTAGCGCCAGCGGCACGCTGGTCGTGAGCAATCCAGCTCCATTCGTCGGCGGCAGTGCGATGAATGTTGCCCGGCGCTATCACACCGCCACCCTGCTCAACAACGGGAAAATCCTGGTGGCGGGCGGGTTTTCCGGAACCATCCAGGCCTCTGCGGAGTTATATGATCCGGCCTCCGGCACCTGGTCCTTTACCGGTTCCATGACCACGGCCCGGTTCAGCCACACCGCCGTGCTGCTGCCCAACGGCAAGGTTTTGGTCGCTGGCGGGACCGGCGGACTAACAACCAGCGCGGCGGAGTTGTATGATCCGGCCAGCGGGATCTGGAGCCCAACCGGCAGCATGACCATCGCCCGCGTCAGCCACACCGCCACCCTACTCAACGACGGCCGGGTGTTGGTGGCAGGCGGGCTGATCCCCGGCAGCGCATATCATAAGTCCGCCGAGTTATACAACCCGGTCAGCGGCACCTGGACCGCGGTGACGAACATGGGGGTGGAACATTACGGCCATAGCGCCACCCTGCTGGCGGATGGCAAGGTGCTGGTGGTCAGCGGCCAGACTTTCGGAGCGGCGCTCACGGCGAAAACCGAAACCTTCGATCCGGTGGCTGGCACTTGGGCGACCATGGGTGAGCTCACCACCGCCCGCCAGAGCCATAGTGCCATCCTGCTGCCAAACGGCCGGGTGTTGGTCGCGGGGGGACAAGGAGCCCTGGCGGTGCTGAGCAGTGCCGAGGTTTACGATTCGGCTTTGGGGTCCTGGTCATCGGCGGGCGACCTGAGCAACGCGCGTTACCTACATACCGCCAGCCTGCTGCCGGATGGGCGGGTGTTTTTCATCGGCGGTATAAATGTTAGTACCGTAGTGAAAACCACTGATATCTATCTGCCGGGTGGCAGTTGGGCCACGATCACGCCCTCCCTCGCCACCGCCAGGTATGACCACAGCACCACCCTGCTGGCCAGCGGACGGCTGATCGTGGCCGGTGGGTTCAAAGGCACCAATCCGGTGCTGAATACCGTGGAAACCTACGACGGATCGCTCGGTTGGTGGATGGCCACCGCCCACCCGGCAGCGACCGCCCGCAGCCATCACAGCGCCACCCTGTTGCCAGATGGCCGGGTGCTTGTCAGCGGCGGCTGGGACGGCACCACCACCCACGCCGGCTCCGAAACCTACCAACCCACCAGCGGTGCCTGGAACACGGGTGCGATGATGCTCAATCCGCGCCGCGACCACACCGCCACCCTGTTGACCAACCACAAGGTGCTCGTCGCCGGCGGCCGG
>JAIPKB010000067.1 GCA_021733795.1 Akkermansiaceae bacterium
TGATGGAGGTGAGGTCGTAACCCAGAACATTCGCCGTGACATTCAGATCGTAGGTGGCCGTGGCCGGGAAATTCCCGTTTGCCACCGCGAAAAACGTGTTGTCGGTAAAACTGTCCGAGTAGTTGCCGTTGTTGATGCCGGTGGCAGGAAATGGCGACCCGCCATTGTAAACCGCCGAAACCGTGGACGACGAAAGCGTGGACTGGCCGGCATTGATCAAGTCAGTGCTGCTGGTCTGTCCGGTGTAGTCCAGAACGGTGGTGCTCGATGAATTGGCAAACGTCACCGCTGCATCGGCGGAGGACAGCCAAACGAGGTGCATGATGGCGAGTGCCCAAGGAGTGGATTTTTGGTTCTTCATCGCGGTTTGGTGGTACGGTGGTGCTGTCGTGAACATAGTGGTGTGGCGGTGGCTGAACCAGAACTTTGAGCCTGTTTTTTGCGTCAATATTCGGGCTTGAAGACCAAGATTAACAAGCATTTATCCAAGATATTGCGTCAAAATCCGGAATTTTCTCTTGGCAACCCCGATTGCGCGCGCTTGGATGGGGTGCCTTTCCGCCCCCATGTCCCTTGCCGCACCATTCCGCCACGCCTTGCCGCCACCCGATGGCCGGTTGGGCGATTTGATCCATGTGACCTATGCGGGCTGGGTGCGAGTCGGTGCCGGGGAGTCACGCGACAACCATCCTCCGCAGACGCCGGCGTTTTTCCGCTATCAGTGGCATCAAGGACGGACGCTGCCGGAATTCTGTGTGGTCCTGATCCGTGAAGGCGAGGGCGAACTGGAAACCCGCCAAGGAACGCAGCGCATCCGGTCCGGCAACGCGTTCCTGCTGCGCCCCGGAGAATGGCACCGCCATCGACCGCTCAGGAATACCGGATGGACCAACTTGTGGATTGCCTTCAATGGCGGATTGCCGCGCGATTGGATGTTCACGGACTCGTTCAATCTCAAAGGCAACATCGCGGTGATCGATCACTATGAATTGTTTCTCGCCCAGTTCGAACATTTGCTTGCCAGCGTTCACCACTCGCCTGCGGAAAACACCGCCGGCTTGTCATGCCAGTTGATAGGCCTGCTTTCCCACATGCTGCGCACGTCTTCCGGCGGACAAGTCCATCACCTCCACAAAGACGAACTGGTGTCCAGGGCATTGGCCTTGATTTGGGGCGGCGTGTTGGAATCCATGACGGTTCCGGCCGTGGCGGGCCATTTGGATTGTGGCCGGCGGTCTCTCGAAAGACGCTTCAAGGAGGGCGCCGGGCGCAGCGTGCTCGACGAAATCCAAGCCTGCCGGATCGACCGTGCCCGGCGCCTGATCGTGGAAACCCATATCCCGCTCAAGGAATGCGCGACCCGCGCTGGATTCAATACCTGTGAGCACATGCGGCAGGTGTTTCGCAAGCAGTTCGGCATATCACCCGAAGCGCTCCGCAAAGAACGCGGCGAAACCGGACCAAAGAGCCATTTTCAGTTGGCAACTGGCCTGAATTTTGAATAGCATCCCGAGCCATGCAGCCGATTCGCCGCATCGTGCACATCGTTCGCGCCGCCCGCCGCTTGCCGGTGCCAGGGATGCCCGAACGCGCCTTTCTCGAGGAACTCGCCGCCCACGGCGTGGTCACGGGTGCCTACAACCAGCCGGATTGGGAGGAGACCCCCGAAGGATTTTCCGCATTGCTCGAACGGCTGATCGCTGATCACGTAGAGGTCCGTTCCTTGGACTCGATGCCGATGTCTGCTACGGCGGTGCTGGCGGGTTCGATCCAGACGGCCGGGGTCCCGAGCCGTTGGTGCGGGCAACGACTCCTGGGCGGCGGCAGGTGGCTGCTCCCCAGGTTCAGGCGCAGCAAGGCGAAACCATCGGTGAAAAGAGGATAGTTCGGGAGGGAACTCGTTTCATCGTGCTGAAAGGTTCACCAATGGGGTGTCGTTTGGAAATTTGTTCATGCAACGACATCCTATGAAACAACCCCTCCTCCGGGCTGCGCTCGTCGCAGCCTTGGCCATCCATTCGCTCGCGGCGGCTCCGCTGAAGGTCTATTTGATGGCCGGACAGTCGAACATGCAGGGCTTCTGTAGCGTTAAAACCTTCCCCCAGATCGAGGCGGACCCGGTCACCAAACCGATCTACGAGAAGATGGTGAATCCAGACGGCACCCCTCGGGTTATTGAAAACGTCTGGATTTCCACCAGCGGCTGCACGAAGGACGAGAGCCCGGGCCAGTTGACCACCGGCTACGGCGGGGGGAGGAAGGGCGGCAATATCGGTCCCGAGCTGACCTTCGGCATTTACATGCAGGAACATGTGAAGGAGCCCATCCTCCTGATCAAAACCGCGTGGGGCGGCAAGAGCCTGTGCCGCGACTTCCGGCCGCCGAGCGCCGGCATCCACCCAACGCACGTGAAGGCGCTGGAGGAACTCCGTAAGGAGAACAAGGACACTGCCGAGTTGGAAAAGGAGTATGTCGAGGGGCACGGAAAATATTACCGCATGATGATCGCCCACGCGCAAGCGGTGCTGGCCGATCTCAGGAAGGGTTATCCTGCGTATGATGCCGCTCAAGGTTACGAACTCAAGGGCTTCGTCTGGTTTCAGGGCGAGAATGATTTTGGCGGAGACTCCTACCCAAATGCCGGAAAGCCGGGTGGCTTCGACGAATACACCCGGCTGCTGGCGTGCCTGATCCGCGATGTGCGCAAGGATCTCAAGGCTCCGGAGATGAATGCCGTGATCGGCGTGCTCGGGTTCAACGGCGAGCTTGAGACTGAACGCTACCGGCAGATCGAGCCCAAGCACATCCCGTGGCTGCGCGAGTTCCGCAAGGCGATGGCCGCGCCGGCGGACATGCCGGAGTTCAAAGGCCAGGTGGCCGCAGTGACTACCGAGGAATTCTGGGAACCCCGGCTCGAGGAACTCCAGGGTCGCTGGAAGCAGGTCAAAGCCAAAAGCGGCGAATTGAGAGGCCAGGGTCTCAGCAAGGGGGCGCAGAAGGCCGCCATGGATGAGTATCTCAAGACGGTCTACAACCCGGAAGAGTGGAAGTTGATGGAAACCGGGGTTTCCAACGCCTGCTACCACTATCTGGGTTCCGCCAAGATCATGTCCCGCATCGGCAAGGCCTTCGCCGAGGCGATGATCAAACTGGAAGACAAATGATCCGTGTCGCACCGATCCTGCCGCTCCTCGTTTGTCTCGTCGAAGTGCTGAAAGCCGACCCAGACGGCAGGCTGCCAGCGCCTGCCGCCGGGATGGTCGAGTCGCTGAGGAGGATTGGATCGACCGAGGGCTTCAAGCCGTATCAGGGCAACCCGATCCTGACGATCTGTCCCGCTGGCAGTTTCGATGCCGGGGCGCTTGGATCCGCGTGTGTCCTCAGGGTAGGCGAAGTTTTCCATCTCTATTACGAGGCATGGGGCGTGCGCAACACGGGAAAGTGGATCGCGAAGGAATACGAAACCTTGCAGATCGGCCATGCCACCTCTGCGGATGGCATTCACTGGACCAAAGATCCGAAGAACCCCGTCCTGCCGCGCGGCGGCGAGGGTGATTTCGACCGCACCGGCGTTTGGGATCCCTATGTGATCCACGAGGACGGGCGGTTCCGGATGTGGTATGGCGGAGGCGGCGGCAGCCGACCGAACCTGGGTTGGGCCTTTGCGACCTCGGCGGACGGATCCCGCTTCAACAAATCGGGCCTGATCGGCACCGGCCACCAAACCAGCTCCGAGGATTGCCACGTGGTGCGTGACCCGAAGTCGGACCTCTATTTCATGTATTCCTGGTATGGCAGGGAGAAACCCAATGCCTTCAAACTCGTGACATCCGCCACACCCACGGACTTTGATTTCAACTCACCCAAGACCCTGACCGTCGCGGGCGACGATTCCCGAATGTGCAAGTTCGGCCATGTGCTCGGGGACGATGACGGCTGGCACCTGTTCTACTCCAATTATGACAACCGCCACGGCCGCGACAGCACCGTGCGCTACGCGACATCCAGCGACGGCGTCCGCTGGCAGGCCCGCAACAAGGGCCTGATCAAGGGCCTGGACGCGGATGTGCTCTGCGTCGCCGATGACATGTATCTGATGGTTGATGCCCCAGAGGACGGCTTCGACGCCAACGGCACGGACATTCTTCTGGCGGTTTACAACGGGCGCTTGCCCGATCTCGCTGGCAAGCCGCTGGTGCCCGAGGAGTCGTCCCAATCAGCTGACAAGCCCTGAAATACCTGAAAACCATGATCTGTCAGAAAATGACCATCAGGCCGATCCTTTGCTGGCTTGCTTTCCTGCACTGCGGCGCGGTGTATGCGAGATCCTTTGAAGACAAGGAGCATCACCTCGGCCCCACCGGATTGTTCGGGGTCACCTCGCCGACCGATATCAGAGTCACCAAGGTGGAACAAGGTTCTCCGGCCGACGGCAAGATCAAGGAAGGCGATGTGATCGTCGCTGTTAGCGGTGGCAAATTCAAGGCCAACACCCGCATGGTGTTGGCCGACGCCATCGATAAGGCGGAGACCGAACAGGCGAAAGGCATCCTCACCCTTGATCTGAATGATGGCAGGAAAGTGGACCTGCAACTCAAGGTGTTGGGGGCTTACAGCGCCACCGCGCCGTACCAATGCCCGAAGACCGATGCCATCATCACCCGGGTCGCCGAGGCGATTATCAGGTCGAAGGAGTTCGCGGCCCACGGTGTGCCCATCGACCTGCTCGGCCTGCTGGCAACCGGCGAGCCAAAGTATGTCGGAGTGGTGCAAGACGTCATCCACTCCGCTCCATGGGCCAGTCCGGATTTGAAGTTGGATCTAGCAAACAGCGGCGTTTGGGGCTGGGGCTATACGAATCTGCTGCTGGCCGAGTATTACCTGCTTACCAAGGACGAGTTTGTGCTGCCCGCGCTCAAGACCTACTCCGTGGCCCTCGCCGAAGGCAGGGACGCGGCGGGGCTTTGGGGGCACCGCGTGGCCAATCCCGAAACCAACCGCGGCCAATTGCATGGCCGCCTCCCTGGCTATGCGGTGATGAACCAGTCGAGCCTGCCCTGCTTTCTCTCGTTGATGCTGGCCGACAAATGCGGTATCAAACATCCGGAAGTCCAGGCCGCCATCGAACAGACCCACGGTTTCTACACCGACTTCATCGGCAAGGGCACCCTCCCCTACGGTGTGCACGACCCCAAGCCGAATTCTTTCAACAACAACGGCATGAGCGGCCTTGCAGCGGTGGCCTTCGCCATTCACGCCAACAAAGGAGGCGCGGCCTTCTTTTCCAGAATGTCGGCCGCCGCTTCCAACACCTTGGAAACCGGCCACACCGGTCACTACTTCAACCAGATGTGGACCGGTCTCGGTGCCGCGGTCGCCGGGCCGGAAGTCTCATCCGAATTCTTCAGGGAAACCCGCTGGCTGCACACACTCAACCGCACCTGGGACGGAAACTTCACCTATGACGGAGCCGAGGGCAAGGAAGGCGAATTCTCCTACCGCGGACTCAGTGATGCGGGATCGCATCTGCTGAACTACTGCCTCGCTCGTCGCAAGCTCTTCATCACCGGACGCGACGCCGACCGCTCGATCTGGCTGAAAGGCAAGAACGCCAACGACGCCATCGCTCTGGCAACCCTGAATGTCGAAAGCAAGAGCGACAAGGAGTTGCTCGACTTCCTCGGTCATCCGATGCCGAAGGTGCGTGCCGATGCCGTGGCTGCGCTTCGTTCGAGAAAGCACGATCTGATAGGACCGATCAAGACCATGCTCACACACGGCACTCCCATTCAGCGCAAGGGTGCCGGCGAATACTTCGGCTACGGCTGCCCGAAAGATCAACTCGCCCTTGCAAGGGACGAACTGGTTTCGATCATGCGCGACACGAAGGAGAAAATGGTCGCACGCGCCGATGCCGCATGCGCCCTCTGCGGGCTCGGCGAGGACGCTTACCCATATTTCAACGACATCCTGGCCCTTGTCATGGCCGCTAAACCGGATGACCCGCGCGGCAAAATCGACGAAAGGCTAGGAGCCGGTCTTAACACCCTCTGCAAGGACCCGTTTGCCGAAGGTCTCGCGATGAAGGACAAGAAACTCTTCTACGCCGTCGCCCACAAGCTGATGGACCACAAGCGCACCAGCGGGCGCATCGCTGGAACCGCCTTGATTGCGAAGGTTCCGCTGGAGGACTTCCACCTCGCGGCTGACAAGATCCAATATATTATCGACGACAAGGACCTGACTTACCAATCCTATCACAATCTGGGCGCTAAGACCAACTGCATCGCAATTCTGGCCAACCTTAACATCAAGGGCGGCATTGAGGCGGCCTTTGCCACCCTCGATGACCCGAACGGCAAGGCAGGTTTCAAGATCCGCCTGATCATGGACGTGCTGCCAAGGTATGGTGCCCACGCCAGGTATGTGCTGCCGAAAATCAAGGGCAACGAGGTCGGGAAATTCCAGAAACAGTGGGAAAAGATGGTAGAGGATATCGAGAACGCTCCCCCGCCTTCTCACGAAATGCTCACCATGGAAGAGGCGAAACAATACGGCCTGAAAAAGACAAACTGAACCATGCTCAGATCCATACGCACCCTTGCATTGATCGCCATATCCATCCCTTCCGGGGCCATGGCGGAAAACAACCCGGCCCGGTCCCGCATCATGTGGACTGACGCGCCTGTCATCATGGATGAGCATGCCCGTGGCAGCCTGCGCCGCGAGAAAAGGATTTGGGAGGAGAACATCTATCCGATCGGCAACGGCCGCCTCGGTGCCACCGTCTTCGGCGAACCGCAAATGGAACGGATCCAGTTCAACGAGGATTCGCTCTGGGTCGGCAACGAGGACAATACCGGCGGCTATCAGCCCTTCGGCGATGTGTATGTCTCGCTGCCGCACGCGGAGTTCAGTGATTATCGCCGCGAACTCGATATCAATCGCGCGGTGCAGACGGTGCGATACAGGTCGGGCGGCGTCCAATTCACCCGCGAGTTTTTCGCAAGCAACCCGGCCCAGGTCGTGGTCGCCCGTTTCACGGCGGACAAACCGGCCTCGCTCAGCGGCAAGGTCACCCTTGGCAATCTTCACGAAATTCCCATTGTTTCCGATGGAGAAACGCTCGTCATGAAGGGCGATACCAGCAAGTTCTGGTGGTGGAAGGTTCAGACCGAAAACCAGCAAACCCTTCTCGCCGGCCGCAAGTATGCCTCGGACAAGCTCATCACCCTCGACTTCGAAGCACGCGTACGCGTCGTCAACGAAGGTGGCACCGTCCGCATGGAGGACAACGCCCTGGTGTTCGACAAATGCGACAGCCTGACGATCTACCTCGCCGCCGACACGAACTATCTCAACCAGCGCGACAAAGGTTGGCATGGACCGCACCCGCACGAGCGGCTTTCCAAGCAGCTTGAAACCGCATCCAAACGTCCTTTCGCCGAACTGCTTGCCGAACACCTCGCCGATTACCAAAACCTCTACGGCCGCCTCACGCTGGACCTCGGCCCCACCCCGGACCCTGTCGCCGCGCTACCCACCGGCAAGCGGATCGAGGCCTACCGGGAACTGGTGCGCGCAGGCAAGCCGTCTGTGGATCGCGACCTCGAGACCTCTCTCTATCAATATGCGCGCTACCTGATGATCAGTTGCTCGCGTCCGGGCGAAGGTGCCCTTCCCGCCAATCTCCAGGGACTCTGGCTCTATGATCGCAAGCCCGCCTGGCGCAGCGACTACCACACGGATGTCAACCTGCAGATGAACTACTGGTTCACCGGACCATCCAATCTCGCCGAGTGTTTCATTCCGCTCGCCGAGTGGATCGACTCGATCCGCGAAGTCCGCAAGGAGGAAACCGTCCGGGTCACAGGTATCAAGCGCGGTTGGTTGATGCGCTCGGAAAACAACATCTTCGGCGGCTCGACATGGATGCTCCAAAAGGGCGACCCCTCATGGCTCTGCCAGAGCCTATGGGACCAATTTGCCTTCACGCGGGATCGCGAATATCTCAAGCGTTACGCCTACCCGGTCATGAAGGAAATCAGCGAGTTCTGGGTGGACCGCCTCAAGGAGCTTCCCGACGGCACTCTCGTGGCACCCGACGGCTACTCTCCCGAGCACGGACCGGAGAAGAGCGACGGGGTCTCCTACGAGCAGCAGTTGTGCTGGGACCTCATGACCAATTTGATCGAGGCATCGCAGGAACTCGGAATCGATGCGGAGTGGCGTGAATTGCTCAAAACCAAACGCGCTAAACTGCTAGGACCCAAGATAGGCAAGTGGGGGCAGCTCCAGGAGTGGATGGAGGACATCGATGATCCGAAGGACGACCACCGCCATATCAGCCACATGATCGCTCTCTATCCCGGCCGCCAGATCCATCCGAGCACCACCCCGGAACTCGCCGAGGCCGCCAAGGTCAGCCTGATCGCCCGCGGCGACGGCCGCACCAACTGGAGCAAGGCATGGAAGATCAGCCTCTACGCCCGCTTGTATGACTCCGAGCGCGCCTACAAGGTGCTCGCCCAGTTGATGGCCACCCATGTTTACAGCAACTGCTGGACCACCCTCATGCCCTTCCAGATCGACGCGAACTTCGGCTACGCCGCCGGTGTCAACGAGATGCTCGTCCAATCGCACATGGGAACCATCGAACTCCTCCCTGCCCTGCCGAAGGAATGGCCCGTCGGATCGGTGAAAGGTCTGCGGGCAAGGGGCGGCTTCGAACTCGACCTCAAATGGAAGGACGGAAAACTCAGCGCCGGCACCCTGCTTTCACTCCAAGGACAACCCTGCCGTTTGCACAGCGCCGTCACCGTCACCGTCACCCCCAATGGCAAAGAGATTGCGGTCGAACGCGACAAGGAGGGTGTGCTCAGCTTCAAGACCGAGGCGGGTGCGAGTTATGCCATTGCTCCGGATCGCGTTTGAGATGACAATTGTAGATCCAATCCACAGCCCGATGATACGATCAATCACTTCGAAAACAGCGCTGGCTTTCGCCGCAATGGCGTTGTGTTCCAGCGCGGTGGAACTGCCACGCATGTTCAGTGACCACGGGGTTCTGCAGCAGGGAACGCTTGTTCCCGTTTGGGGATGGGGCAGCCCCGGAGAAAACGTCACCGTCGAGTTCGCGGGGCAGAAGGTCTCCGGAAAGGCGGATTCGAACGGAGAGTGGAGAGTTGAACTCAAGAGTCTAACAACCCATGCGGCCGGTAGCAAGATGACGGTGACCGGAGAGTCGAGCGGAACGGTTGAAGTGCAGGATTTGCTGGTTGGCGAGGTCTGGATGGCTTCCGGCCAATCGAACATGCAGCGGCCTCTCGCCGGTGCCGATCATGGCAAGGAAGACGCGGCCGCAGCCGACTTTCCCGGCATCCGGATGTTCCTGGCCCATGGGAAACCACATGATGTGCCGCAACGCAAGGCTGGCGGATCGTGGGCCGTTTGCACCCCATCGACCGCCGGAGAATTTTCCGCCGTGGGTTTCTATTTCGCGCAGCGCCTGCATCAGGAGTTGGGCGTGCCGATTGGCATCATTCGCCCGGTTTTTCCGGGGAAACCCGTTGAAGCCTTCACCAGCCGTGAGGGTCTTCTTGCGAAACCGGAGGGGGCCGCACTCGTGCACGCCATGGATGAGGAGGTGAGGAAATACAAGGCGCAGGAGCCACAACTCATGGCGGCATTCAAGGCGGCCATGGCTAGCGGCGAACCCGTGAGCCGCCGGCGGAGACCGCCAATGCCGTATTCGCCCGCGCTTGAGGAGACCGCTCCCTCGGCGCTCTACAACGGCATGATCCATGCGTGGGTGGGTTATGCGATGAAAGGCGCGATCTGGTATCAGGGGGAGTCCAACGCCAGCCGCGCGAAACAGTATGAAACGATCTTTCCGCAGTTGATCGAAGATTGGCGGCGGCTGTGGAAGAGTGATTTCCCCTTCTACTTCGTCCAATTGGCCAATTTCAAGGATCCAAGCACCGAGCCCGGCGTTCCGGATGAATGGGCCGAGTTGCAAAACGCCCAGCGCCTGACGCTTGCCCTTCCGAAAACCGGAATGGCGGTGATCAACGACGTGGGCATGGCTGGGGACGTCCATCCAACCAACAAAAAGGATGTCGGTTATCGTCTCGCCCGCTGGGCGTTGGCGAAAGACTATGGCAAAACCGGCTTCTGCATCTCCGGACCGCTTTACAAAGGATCGCAGATTGATGGAAGCACGGTGCGGATCGAGTTCGATCACGCCAAGGGCCTCAAGAGCCGCGACGGCGGACCGTTGAAACGCTTCGAGATCGCCGGACAAGATCAGAAATGGTTCTGGGCCGACGCTGTGATGGAGGGCGGGACCGTGGTGGTTTCCAACAAAGACATCCAAAAGCCTGTTGCCGTGCGGTATGCATGGGCCGCGAATCCCGAGGGTGCGAATCTAGTAAATGACGATGGCCTGCCTGCGTCCGTATTCCGCACCGATGACTGGAAACCGATGACCGAGCAAGAATCGCAATCTAAATGAATTTTGGGAAAAATATGAAAATCGCAAACCACACCTTATCAACCTGCATGGCTCTCCTGCTGGCGGGGACCGCTCTTGGCACCGAGGCCAAAAACCTTCCGGCCCAATTGCCCGTTCCCGACGGCAAGCCGGGCGACGCCGCCAAACCCGTTAGTGTCTTCATCCTCTCCGGCCAGTCGAACATGGTCGGCATGGGCACGCAACTGGCCGTGGGCGATCCCGCGAAGCATCCGGAATTCGCTGGTAACGTCGCCTCCGTCGATACCCGTGACTACTGGTGCGAGGTGGACGAGTCACCAAAGAGCGAGGACTATCACTACAACCGCAACGCCGAGACCTATCTGCGCGTCGGCGATGCGCTCGGCAGGGCGATGGTCGGCTTGTTGGGTGGCAAGGCCGAGCCGCTGCCTCAAGCGCCGCGTCCCAAGACCGCGCCGCCTGCAACCGAGCCCACCAAGGAACATCTGGCGGCCGCCCGAAATAAGATCGCACCCATCGTTGTCGAAAACATCATACCGGACTTCATCGCCAATCCGGAACATCAGGCAGAAATCGCCGCCGCCGCCAAAGGTGAACGCCCGCAGCGCCCGAACCAGTTCCTGTTGGACTCCATCGACTCGCTCAACAACATCTACAACTTCGTCGGCATCCACGACTATGACTGGAAGGTCTTCGGCAAGGACTGGCGCGACACCGAGTGGGATGTCTTCAGTTTTGATCCGTCCGAAACCATACCGCAGGAGGAATCCAACCGCTACCGCAAGGTGACCATGCCGACCGGGATGGAAGACTGGCACGCTCCGGACTTTGATGCCGCCAAGGCCGGTTGGAAGAAGGGTCAGCCACCCTTCGGCACGCTCGGTGGAAAGCTCGAACCCACCGGTGAATGCGACCGCAAGGGCGGCTGCGGCTGCGGAGAAAAACCCCGCACGCTGTGGGAGAAGGAAGTCATCATGGTTCGCAACACTTTCGATCTCCCGCCGCTCAAGGAGGGACATCGCTACCGCATCGTGCTTGGCGGCAGCAACCATGTCTCGACCGGCGAAGGCTATGCCATCTACGCGAACGGCAAGCTAATTGCCGAATCGACCACCGGAGTGCCGAACCGCGCCGGCGGACAACCCCGTGGCGGACACGTCTACGCGGATCTGCGCGACGGGTTCAAGGGCGGCAAGGTCACCATCGCCGCCACCAGTTTCCTACAGAGCTTTAAAAAGAAAGCCGTCATTCCACCGAGTGGTCACCTCACCCTTTGGATTGAAGAACAGAAACTCCCTCCGCTTGGACAGCAATAACAGATCAACCAACAACCCACCACACGAACATGAAACCATACCACAAACGATTCGCCAGCGCTGCGGCTCTCGCACTGCTGCTGCTGACCGGTGCCGAGGCACGGACATGGACCAGCGCGGACGGCGCCAAGACCTTTGAGGGCGAGTTGCGTTCCTTCGACGCGGCTGCAGGCAAGGTCACCGTGACACTCCCAAATGGCAAATCGATCTCCTTCATGCAGGACAAGCTTTCCGCCGAGGACATCGCATTCGTCAAGGAGAACGCATCGAAGCTGCCGGCTTCCGGCCCGGCCGGCAAATCCTCTCTCGGCGCGATCACCGCGGATCCGAAGGAACTGTTCAAGAAGCATGATGGGAAGCCTGCGGACATGAGCAAACCCGTCCAAGTCTTCATTCTGATGGGCCAATCCAACATGGTTGGCTTGGGCAATGTCGGTACACTTGAGGAAGCGGTCAAAACGAAGTCAAAATACCCCTACCTCATTGATGAAGGCGGTGCCTGGACCCAGCGGATGGATGTCCGCAATGTGTTTGTCATGTGCTCCGGCAACAGCCCTGCAAATGATCAGCACAACGACTGGATGAGCGTTTCCAATCGCAACAGAACCGGCCCCGAGCACGGCATCGGACACGCCCTTGGAAACGCGATCAATGCCCCGGTGATGATTCTCAAAAGCTGCATCGGCAACCGCAGCCTCGGTTGGGATCTGCTTCCTCCAGGCAGTGAATCCTACAAGTTCAAAGGTGAAACCCAGGCCGGTTACCGCGGCACCGCAGCCGACCCCGAAGGCAAGGGCGAGCGTGCGGCGGGAGAGTGGTATGCCGGTTGCCAGTACGACGGTGATGTCGCCGCCGCCAAAAAGGTTCTTGAGAATCTGGCAGCCTACTACCCCGAAGGAAAGAGCTACGAGGTCGCCGGCTTCTTCTTCTGGCAGGGCGAGAAAGACTGCGGCAGCGAGGCGCACGCCGAGCGTTACGAGAAGAACCTCATCCAGTTCATCAAGGCCTTGCGCAAGGATTTCGATGCCCCGAACTCCAAGTTCGTCCTGGCCACTCTCGGCGAAGCCAAGAAGGGTGAAGGCGGAACCAAGGGCGAGATCACCGATGCCCAAATGGCGGTCGATGGGAAGAAGAACAAGGAATTCAAGGGCAACGTGGCCACCGTCTTCTCCAATCCCTTCTGTCATGGCGGCAGCGGCAACAGCCACTACGACGGCAATGCCGAAACCTACATGGACGTCGGTGAAGCCATGGGCCAAGCCATGGCGGAGTTGTTGAAGAATTAATTGATGAACAAGCAGAATAAGACCCACTTGCCGTTCTTGTCCTGGCTGGTGGCGGCAATGCCACTCGGCCTTAGCGATGACAAGTTCGCCGCCGCCGAAAATCATGGATCGAAGCGGGAAAGCCCGCGCCACCAGGGCAATAAACATTGCAAGCACCATCCGTCCGATCAACCCTATCCATCACCTAACGCCATCTCTATGAACCAACACCACAAACTTACCGCCGCCCGCTTGCTGGCGGCATTCGCCTTTGGCATGTCTCCCGCCATCGCTGCCGAACCCCAGCCAGATGCAGTCCCGCTCAACGAAGCCGGGAACAAACTCGAGGCCGCCTACGCCGCCATGCTCAAGTCCTTGAAGAAGGAGATCGCCAAGGCCCTGCCGCAGAGCGATGAGCCGCAGCAGGCGGATTCGGATCAACTCCTGACCAGCGACAAGCTGGATGCGCAGCTTGTGAAATTCGCCCTGCTCTCCCACGCCACGCCCGGTGGTTTGGCCGGGTTTTCCCAACAGGGACAAGAGCAGCAATCCCTAATCGAAACGCTGCTCGCCAATGCCGGTCTCATGAAACAGATCGTCGTCGCAGGCGGTCCGACCGGGGGAAAGTATGGCGAGGCCATGAAAATCTACAGCGATATCCAAAAAGCGAGCACTCACGCCAAGGATGGCATCCTCCAGCGCTTCGCCCTCGGCACGAGTCTCGAACACGCCGTGCCGGTGGGCCAACGCAACCCGGTGGATCAGACCAATGCCCCGGCCACCGTGGACCCGGTGAAACGATACCTGGGATATGAGAAGGCGTTTCTGGCCGGCGAACTGGATCCAGGTTTCAAAGATCTGACGGTCTGGGACTGCCGCATGATCGGCAATGGCGATGAGTCCGACGAAGTGCTTGCATGGGGACGCGAAATGCTCCGCAACTATCTTCCCGACCACATCACCAATCCGGACTACCGCTGGCGCTACGTCGAGTTGGTGAAGACCGATGTCAAATACGGTTCGAAGGATCAGAAAAACGACAGCCCCTCGCTCGGGTTCTATCAGAATATTCTCAGCACCGGCGGCATCTGCGGCCGGCGCGCGTTCTTCGGAAGATTCATCCTTCGCTGCTTCGGTATCCCCTGCCTCGCGCGTCCCCAGCCCGGCCATGCCACCCTTGTCCATTGGACGCCTAACGGCTGGGTGATCTGCCTCGGTGCCAGTTGGGGCAATGGCAAAGTCAACGGCGCACCCGACACCGAATTCCTCACTCTCACCCAAGCAAGAATGACCGGAGATGCCTACCTGCAAGTGCTGCGTGCCCAATGGATTGGTGCCGCTATTGCCGACAAGGGAGCATCGACAACCTCGTTCTGGAATGGAGTGGCTGGCACCAGGCAGCAGCAAGTCATTGAAAAAGCCAAAGCGGCAACCATCGCCGCGGTCGGCACCGACATCGGCGAGGCCAATGAATCGAAGGAAAAGGAAATCATCAAGACGGCGGCTGTCAGCGAGGCAGATCGGCAGATTGTGACCGCTGCGGACGGCGTGATCACGATCCCGGCCGTGGCATGCAGCACGCCGACAAACAGCACGCCGAAAATCCGCTTCATGAAAAGCCACCTCGGCGGGATGCAATTGCACTACGGCCGGCTGTTGGAACCCGAAACCTTCGAATACACCTTCGACGCACCCGCCGCCGGCAAGTATGCCCTCAGTGCGCGCGTTGTAACCGTCAGCCCGGACCAGCACCTTTTCGTAGCGACCAATGATTCGCCGCAGCCTGTGGACATCACCGCCCCTTACACTCTCGGCAAGTGGGACATGACTCCGCCGGTTGAGATTTCGCTGGCAAAGGGCACCAACGTCCTGCGCTTCTCCCGCCCCGAACCGGTTAAAGGCATGACCATCAAGGATTTCGCTCTCGCCCCGGTGAGATAGTCCAAAACTTTATCGAACAACTAATACAGAATAACACACCACCATGAAACACACCACCACCAATCATCTCTTCGGCCTGTTTGCAGCCACCACACTTTGCCTCGCCACCGCCACCGCTGCGGACTTGCCCGTCATCCCCACGCTTCCCACCCCGGCCAAACCGGACGGCAAGGAAGCGGACATGAGCAAACCCGTCCAGGTTTTCATCCTCCTGGGCCAGTCCAACATGGTTGGCATGGGCGAGGTTGGCGGCGATGAGCCGGGATCGCTTAAGGATATTGTCAAGACCAAGAACAAGTATTCCTACCTGCTCGATGAAGCCGGCAACTGGTCCGAGCGCAAGGATGTCCGCAACGTGCGCGTCATCAGCGGCAGAAGGGGCGGCATGCAGGTCCCCAACAACGAATGGATGACCATCAAAGGCAAAATCGGACCGGAGATTGGAATCGGCCACTACCTGGGAGATGCCACTGACGCGCCCGTCATGCTCCTCAAGAGCTGCAACGGCAACCGCAGCCTGGGATGGGATCTCATGCCGCCGGGCACCGAGCCTTACGAATACGATGGTGATATGACCGGCTACCTCCCGGGGAAAATCGTTCCCGGCTACCGCGGAACACCGGAAAATCCCAAGGGCAACGGCCAGAAAGTCGAAGGCGCATGGTATGCCGGCAAGCAGTATGACGAAGACACGGATTTCGCCAAGAACGTGCTCGCAAAGTTGAATGAGTATTATCCCGGCGCGACGAAATACGAAGTCGCCGGCTTTTTTTTCTGGCAAGGCGAGAAGGATTGCGGAGTCAAGCAGAACGCCGATCGCTACCAAACCAATCTCGTCAATTTCATCAAGGCCTTGCGCAAGGACTTCAATGCTCCGAACGCGAAGTTCGTCCTCGCCACTCTGGGTGAAGGCACCAAGGGTTGTGGCGGCAATGGCGAAAAGGTGCTGGAAGCCCAGCTAGCCGTCGATGGCGCCACCGGCAAGTATCCGGAATTCAAAGGCAATGTGGCCACCGTGTTTTCCAACCCGCTTTCAATGGGCGGCAGCGGCAACGGCCACTACGAAGGCAATCCTCAAACCTACATGAATGTGGGTGAAGCAATGGGCAAGGCGATGCTCGGGCTAATGAAGAACTAACAGATTAAATCATTGATGAAGAACAACACGACCACAGGAACAAATGCATTTGTCTTTCCGTTCATCGCAGGATGTCTCATTGCGGCATTCCAGGTGAATGCCGCCTCGGGCGGTGAGACAGCGTCATCTCCCGGCGACACCAACTATCTGGTGGACCCCGCCAAAGGCGATGACGCCAACCCCGCCGGCAAGCCATGGAAGACATTCGGCAAACTGAACTCCATCAAGTTGGCTGCCGGGGACAAGGTGGTCATTTCTCCGGGATTGCAGGAGGAATCCCTCAAGCCCATGGGCGGAGGAACAGCGGAGAAGCCGGTGGTGATCCAGTTTCTTCCGGGTATCCACACCATCGGCATCCGGAATGTGAAGCGGGTTCCCATGTTCGTTTCCAATTCGATGGATTCAGACGAACCCAAGCCGGTCGGCATCCAGATTGAGGGGTTCAAGCATCTCCGTCTTCAGGGAGGTGGTGTGGATGGGGACGGGAAGACAACGATCCTCTATGACGGCCGGATGGTGGAGATATTCAATGACCATTCGGAGGACGTCACGTTCACGGGGGTGGTTTTCGATCTCAAGCGCCCCACGGTTTCCGAATTCCGGGTGCTTGAGACCGGGCCTGCTCATGCCGTCATTCAAGTTGCCGAAGGATCGGATTTTGCCATTGAAGACGGGAAGTTCCTCTGGCGGGGCGACTGGGCGCCGGGCTCCTTCTGCCAAACACTGAACATTGAAGAAGGCCGCTGTCATCGTTCCCGCACTCCGCGCGGATGGACACCGGAAGGGCAGATGGATGCCAGCGCGCGGGATCTCGGGGAGCGCAAGGTCCGGCTGGACTATCCGAACGGTGAAAGCGGACTTAAGCCGGGACACCAGTATCATTTCCGCAATATCAAACGCGATTCGGTCGGCGTCCACACCGCCCGCTGCAAGGACATCGTCTTCCGGGATTGTGATTTTTATGCCCTCACCGGAATGGGCTTCGTGAGCCAGTTCACCGAAAACTTGACCTTTCAGCGGGTGAACGTGGCACCGCCCCGTGAAACGATCCGCACCTGCCCCGCATGGGCGGACATTTTCCAGTTTTCCAACTGCAAGGGCGATATCCTGGTGGAGTCCTGCCGCCTCTCCGGCATGCAGGATGATGCGATCAATTGCCACGGAACCTACCTGCGCATCGTGGAAAACGTCGGCGACAACCGTTTGTTGGTTCGTTTCATGCATCCTCAGACCTATGGTTTTGCCGCCTTTGCCCCGGGTGATGAGGTCGCCGTCATTTGCCACACGAAGATACGGGAATACGCGGGCAACCCGCGGCGAAAGGTGACCGCCGTCGAAAGGAAATCCGATAAGGATTGGATCCTGACCCTTGACGGAGCAGTCCCCCATTTTGGGGACAAGGATGTCGTCGATAACATGACCTGGCATCCCAACATCACCGTCCGCAACAATCATTTCAGCGTGGATCCGGTGCGCGGCTTCCTCCTCACCACGCCAGGCAAGGCCATCGTTGAAAACAATACTTTCTATCGCTGCACCGTAGCTGCCATTTCGATGTCGGCTGATGCCTCGAATTGGTTTGAATCCGCTCCGGTGCGCGATGTGCTTATCCGCGGCAACACTTTTATCGAGTGTGATGTCTGCGTCGATCCGGCCATCCGATCACTCAATCCGGAGGAACCGGTCCATGAGAATATCCGAATCACCGGCAACGACTTCGACGGCGCGGGCGTGTCCGCCAAAAGCGTCAGGGGGCTCACCGTGACAGGCAACCGATCCCCCGGCGGAGCCATTTCGATCAAACTCGACCCGTCTTGCACCGCGACCCAAGTCCACGATAACGAACAACCGAAATGAATCGCGAATGCGGCAAAAGGAAAGTGGTGACGATGACACATCGTTCAAAGAATCAGCAAATTGTTCCCATCATGCTGTTGTCGCTGCTGACGGCTTCCGCCAGTCTCCATGGCGCACGTCCCGATGCCGGCGTAGCGGCATATCACACCCGCATGAACCCGGCACCCGTCGGGCATATCGGCAAATACGAGGATCTGGTCGTAACGCTTGGCAACACCAACCGACTTGAGTTTGCCCGTGCCAACGGCTACCAACCGCAGTGGCGGACCGCGAGCGGCGTGTATCGGGTCGAGAACCCGATGCCCAACACGACGGAGGATCCGAACTGTTATTACAGCTATGTGAGGCTGATTGAGAACGGGTCTGACAAGATCGTGGTTCATTGGCGCCACTTCGGGGACACTGAAACACTCTCCCAGGCGAACGCCGCGCTGGATCCGCTCAATCCCCACGGTATTTCCGGTGTGATTCATGAGCTGTTCACGATCTTTCCCGACGGCAAAGTGGACCGGGAGATCCGCGATGCCGCCAACACCCGTTATCAGGATTGGATCGATCCGCGACTGGCCACACGACAAAGCCTCAAACTGAACGACGCCGGCATCGAACACGGACCGGTCAAGGCCGGCCAGAAGCCACCGTTCTACCCCCGGGCCGCCGTCAAGGCAAACCCCGTCAAGGCAAACCAAGGACTCCCCGCGCCGCTTCATTATTGGAACTTCGATGAGGGCATGAAACCCCATGAAGATCAGGTTAAGGACTCCGCAAGCGGCGCGGCCTGCGAGATCACCGGGCTCATGACCCAGTTCAAGAAAGGAGTCTCTGGCACCGCGCTCGCGTTGGACGGCTACTATACCGGCGTGACCATGGATTCCACGCCGGCATCTCATGACACACTCACTGTGACAGTCTGGGTGGCATTGGACACCTACCCATACAACAACGCGCCGCTGGTCCACCACTCGAGGGGTTTCGGGACGGAAGGCTGGTATCTCGGACTCGATGCCTACGGGCATCCACTCGTCACGGTGGCCGGACAAACGGTGAAGGCATCTGAGACCGTGCTGCCCTTGCACCAGTGGGTGCTAGTGTGCGCGACAATCGGGGACGGCAAAACCCGTCTCTATGTCGATGGCCGTCAGATCGCGTCGGGCGACTTCAATGGCACGCTCATGACACCGGCCACGCCCGTGATCCTCGGTCGTAACAACGAACCGGAGCGCAACACCGATCCGGTTCGCAACCCGAAGCACAACCTCCAGATTGTATACGGAATCCAAGGACTGCTCGATGAAGTGAGCATCCACAGCCAAGCCCTCTCGCCCGACCAGGTGCTGCGGGCATACACCGCGATGTGCCCGGCGGATCGCAGTTCCGATCTTGCCAAGGGTGTCCTTCCCGGGGAATTGGGCACGGCAAAGCAGTTTGGCGCCGCCTACAAGTCCCTACCCTTCAGCGACGTCTGGGATCAACTCTGGCGCGATCTTCCCGGGGCTGACATCGTGGTCAAATTCGACAAGAACCCATGCAGCGTGATCTTCTGGCGCGGCACCAACCACGCCGCCAACTGGGTGGCCGACAACAACCGCTGGATGGCGGATCAAAGCTCGGAAAACGGCGGACCTCACGGTTGCTCCGAGCACATGGCCGACAAACAAATCCGTCACTGCCGCTCCTCGATCATCGAGAACACCCCTGCCCGGGTGATGATCCACTGGCGTTATCCCTGCGTGGATGTTAGCTATCAGAACCTCAGGGCCGGGGCGTGGACGGACGAATACCATACGATCTATCCGGACGGAACCGGAGTCCGCCAGGTCGTCTGGAACGGCGCGAACGGTGGCTTCGGCCCGGCTTTTCAGGACATCCAGATCCTCACCAATCCCGGGGAGACGCCTCTCGACGTGATGGACCTCCAGGCCATGAACCTCGCGAACCTCAAGGGGGATACCCTCGCGCTCACGTGGACCCTTCCGAACGGAGTTCCGAAAAACACCCTGACTGATGCCACGATTGAGGTGGTCAACACAAAGTCGGAGAATAAGGTCTTCGCCATGTTTCAAGGCGGCTACATCAATCCCTGGGGGGGCAATGAACAATCCAAATACATCATCGACCCCTTTCCCGGTCCGTGGAATCACTGGCCGATGCACCTGGTGCCATCGGATGGCCGCTTCGCCGTGGCAACCGACCGCGTCACCCACTTCGCCCTTGCGGCCAATGATGCCTCCAATAAATTCGGCAGCATGGTCCTCTATGGGTTCACCAGCGAGCCGATTGCCATCCTTGTGCCGCTCGCCAGGTCGTGGGTCCGCCCTCCGGAGATCACCTCTCTCTCTGGATGCAAGGCGGCGGGCTATCGAAAGGAGAGTCGTGACTTTCCGCTCGTTGCCGAAAGCGAATCAATGTCGGTGCGGATCGCCGCCAGCGATGAATCGCCGCTCGTCAATCCATGTTTCATCATCCGCCACTGGGGGCACCACGGCGCGGCACGGGTGAAAACCACAGGAACCGGAGTAAAGGATGTCCGCCAAGGCATCATCATGGATACCGACGGCACGAAAACCATGGTCATCTGGCTCGAGTTGGTCGCCACATCACCCGTGACTCTCAACATCAGCGGCGCGAACCCCAAGGCCGATTACACCGAGTAAATATGTATGAAAAATCAGCTTCAGAGAAGCGAAACAAGTCGGAAAGAACCCGGAATGCGCAACTCGATACGGCGGTTGATTGGGGTTGGCTGGATAGGCGGGGTGCCTTGCGGGCTTGCCCTGGCGGCTCCGGGGTCGCAGACTGACAGGCTGGTGGCTCACTGGGCGTTCGAGACTTTGGACAAAGTCGAAGACCGCACGGTTACCGCAGATCTGGCGGGCAACCAATGGGACGAGGTCAAGGGTCACAGCCGCTTGCAGGAGGGCGTGCGGGGAAACTGCGTGGTGCTGAACGAATATGATAGCGAGTTGATACGCCCGGCCGGAGGCGGCCCGCTGATCAAAGGCAAGGCATTTACGGTCGAGGCATGGGTCGCGCTCCGCTCGTATCCGTGGAACTGGGCTCCGATCCTGATGCAACGGGACGAATCCGCAGGGTTCTATTTCGGCATCGACGGTGACGGTCGCCTCGGGATGCATGTGGCGGTTGGCGGCCAGTGGCTGGGGTGCAACTCGGAAATGCCATTCCCCGGAATCCTAACAGAGCACCAGTGGAATTCAGACAGCCGGAAATGGCAATACTTCGGTCCCGGCAAGCCGCCGAACCCGGAGCCTTTCGGCGAGAGAACCGGCAAGCCGACGATCCCTCTGCTCCGGTGGTCGCATGTCGCCGGTACCTTTGATCCGGTCGCGGGCATCAAGATCTATCTGGATGGAAAGCTGTTGGCCACGACCGCCGTCCAAGGTGAGATGACACCGGTCGCAAACTCGGAATTGCGCATCGGCCGCGACACACGTCCGATGCGACCGACCCATACGGAACGCCCGCAGAACACCAACCCGTTCAATTATTCGTTCGACGGTTTGTTCGATGAACTCAAGGTCCATGACCGCGCCTTGTCGCCGGACCAGGTGGACGCGGCATTCCAACAGATCCAACCGCGCGTTGCCAAGCCGCTGGAGTATCGGAAAATTCCGACTGGTCCTGCTGGGCCGGGTAAGTTTGGCGCCTACCACACGCGCTTGAACTACGATGTCGATTACGACCGCCAGTGGCCCATCGGGCCGTATCAGGATGTGGTGGTGAGATTCGACGAACATTCGTTCAAACTGGTCTTCTGGCACGGCATCAACAACTACCCGGTGTGGTATGCGGAGAATGACATCGGCCTGATGTGGGAGGCGGTGGAAACCTCCGGGCCGCTTGGCTGCCATGAAGCGATGATGGACCGGCAGTGCCGCTACTCGCGTGTCAGGATCATCGAGAACAACGATGCCCGCGTGCAAATCCACTGGCGGCACGCGCCGTGCAATATCGAATACGGATTGGCCCATGTGGATCCCGTGACCGGATGGGGTGATTGGTGCGACGAGTATCTGACGATCTATCCGGACGGAGTGGCGGCCCGGGAACTCGTGCACTGGTGCCTGCGACCAAAAAGCAGGCACACTTACGAGCAGGACAACTTCATCATCCCGATTGGCATGACGCCGGCCGAAGTGCTGGACAAAGAGGCGATCACCCTCGCCAACCTCGACGGTGAGGAATCCAAACTCGATTGGGCCCGGAATGGTCAACCGGAGGGCAAGAATATTCAGAATGCCTCGATCCTCAAGTACAACATCAAGGCCACCGCCAAGCCCTTCATGATTCTTCATCCGGAGCTGGCGAAGGTGGCGATCGAGGGCAATGGCAAACCCTGGCCGCATTGTTTCTTCTGGTGGAACCACTGGCCGGTATCCGCGATCCCATCCGACGGCAAACAGATCTACATGGTGGACGGACGGCCATCGAGCACCAGCGTGTCGGGCAACACCTATACCACTAACCACGCGCTGAACGAACGCACGGAGAAATCCCTCAGGCAGATCTGGTTGGTGGGAATGACGACGGATCGAAGTGCCGGGGGCTTGGCTCCACTTGCGCGGTCATGGAGCCGCCCACCAGGGATCACAGTCGCTGCCGGTGGTGTGACACCGGAGAAGTATTCACTTGGCCAGCGCTGTTATGATTGCACCTGCAAGGCGCCGGTCAAACAGCCGATCGAAATGGTGATCGCCGCCAGCAAGGAGTCGCCGTTGGTGAAAATCCCGCTGGTGTTTAGGAACTTCGGCGATGCGGACGTGACGTTGGAACTGGACGGGAAACCGGTGCCGCGTGGCAAGGACTTCCGCTACGGTCACGAGGGAACCCTCGACGGAACCAACCTCTGCGTCTGGATCCGGTTCGAATCGATGAAACCCGTGCGCTTGACGTTGACCCCCACTAGCAAAGACGTACCCGAATGAGTCGACAATCACGATTAAGAGAGTTCACAGGCATTGGCAAGGCCTCCCCGCCGGGCTTTCGAATTCCAATGGGAAGCGTCTTCATAACAGCCTTACTGTTAACAGGGATCGGTGCGGCTCTGGAGGCCTCACCACGGATGGCATCTGTCGCTCCCGCGGCAACGGTTATTTGGTATCAACAGCCCGCTGTGAAATGGGATGAGGCCATGCCTCTGGGCAATGGCCGGTTGGGTGCCATGGTGTTCGGCAGCACGGCCGTGGAACGGGTGCAATTGAACGAATGCACGCTATGGGGCGGCTCGCCCGACGATTACTTCAATCCCGAGGCCGGCAAACATCTCCCGGAACTTCGCAGCCTCATCTTCGAGGGCAAGATCCATGAGGCTCAGCGAATCGCTGACAAGATGTTGGGCAATCCGATTTGCCAGAAGCCCTATCAGCCATTGGGTGACCTGCGCCTGCGCTTTCCGGGCCACCAGCAGGTCGAGGGCTATGTGCGCGCCCTCGATCTGGATCAGGCGATCTCCACCACCACCTATCAGATCGATGGCGTGGACTTCAAGCGCGAGGTGTTCGTCTCGGCACCCGACCAAGCCATGGTCATTCATATCAGTGCCAGCAAACCCGGCGGGATCACCATGGAGGTGGGATTGGACACTCCACATCCCGGTGTTAGAGCCACGGTCGTGGGCAGGGACACCCTGCGAATGGCAGGCCGGATCCCGCCCCGGGCGGGTGAGGAGAACTGGAGTTCCGGCTGGGACAAGCCCGGGCTGGCGTTCGAGGCACGGGTGCGGGTGACATGCGCTGGTGGCACCATCGAGGGCGCGGCGGACGAACTCAAAGTGCGCGCTGCCGATTCGGTGACACTGGTGTTGTGTGCGGCCACCGGATTCAAGAACTATCAGAATGTGAGCGCCAAGCCCGGGGAACGGGTTGACCAAGCGATGTCCGCGGCCTGCGCCAGGACCTTCGCCCAGCTGCGGCAGAACCATCTGGCAGACTATCAGCCGCTGTTCAGGCGGGTGGCCCTCGACCTCGGCACGTGCCCGGCCGCCATACATCCGACCGACCGGCGTATCGCGGAATTCACCGATGAAGGCGACCCGGCCCTGGCGGCGCTGTATTATCAATTCGGACGCTATCTTCTCATGGCATCCTCGCGGCCAGGCGGGCAACCTGCGAATCTGCAGGGCCTCTGGAACCAGGATCTCTGGCCGTCGTGGAGCAGCAAATGGACCACCAACATCAATGCGGAAATGAACTACTGGGCGGCGGAAACCGCTAATCTGCCAGAATGCCACGAGCCCTTGTTCGACCTCATCGATGATTTGCGCGTGGCCGGGCGCAAGACCGCCAGGGAGTGGTATGGCTGCCGCGGATTCGTGGTCCATCACAACACCGACCTCTGGCGCGGAACGGCACCGGTTGACGGGTCCTGGGGACTCTGGCCGCTGGGCGGCGTCTGGCTGGTCCAACATCTCTGGGAGCATTATGCATTCTCGGGTGACCGCGAGTTTCTCCGGCAGCGGGCCTACCCGGCGATGAAGGAATCGGCGCGATTTGTCCTGGATTTCCTGACCGAAGCACCGCCAGGATCCGCGTTCCCCGGTGCCCTTGTCACCTGCCCGTCGTATTCGCCGGAAAACTCGTATCAACTTCCTAACGGAGTCGAAGGCTCTCTAACCTATGCGGCCACCATGGACCTGCAACTCATCGGCGAGTTGTTCGACCGCTGCATCAAGGCCGCTACCATCCTCGGCGTGGACGCCGATTTCGCACAAGAATTGGAGGCCGCACGGCGGCGTCTGCCGCCGCTGCAAATCGGCCGCCAGGGGCAGTTGCAGGAATGGATCGGCGATTGGGACATGACCGCGCCGGATCGGGAGCACCGCCACTTGTCGCACCTGTATGCCATGATGCCCGGACAGGCCATCACGCCTCGCGAAACGCCGCGCTACGCCGCAGCGGTCCGCAAGTCGCTCGAACGGCGCGGCGATGGCGGCATGGGCTGGAGCAAGGCGTGGAAGATCGGCCTGTGGGCGCGCCTCGGTGAGGGTGATCGCGCGTCGTCCATGGTTGAGGGACTGATCCGGGGCAGTACCCTGCCAAGCATGTTAGACAATGGACCGCCCTTTCAGATCGACGGCAACTTCGGCGCTTGCGCCGGCATCGGCGAGATGTTGTTGCAATCACGCGCGGCAGGCGAAACGACCCTGGATGATGCCAGCGGGAGAATCCGCGGCGGACCGGGCGGCGTAACCACCATCGACCTGCTTCCCGCATTGCCCAGGGCATGGCCGACGGGAAGTTTCCGCGGCCTGCGGGCCCGCGGCGGGTTTGTGGTGGATGCCTCATGGCAAGATGGCAAACTTGTGGAAGCCGTGATCCGATCGCTGGCGGGCAATTCGTGTCGCTTGCGCTACGGCTCGCAAACCCACGAGGTGGCACTCGCCAAAGGTGAAATCTTCCGCTGGAAAGGGCCGTATTGAGCGGCTCGTGGAGCGATCCGATCACGCCGCACCACCACGGCGCATGAATCACAGAGAATGGAAAACAAACAGCTAACAGTAGAAATGGAATAAAACACCCGAACACCTTGATCCGCCACTTGTCCGCCGTTGCGGTCCGTCAGGCCATCCACAGCATCGCGGGCCGCGCCGTTTTTCTAACCATGATCGCCATCGCCGCCATGCCGGCGGGCGCGGCGCTCGCACTGGAAACCCTCTCGCTGGCCGGTCAGTGGGAATTCCAGATCGACGCTGGAAAAGCCGGGATTGATGGAAAATGGTTTGCCAACTCACTTGAAGGCGACACTACGATCAAGCTCCCGGGCACCATGGATGATGCCGGACTGGGTCCGAAAAACACCAAACCTCCCACGCTCGCAGGCCCATACCGCCTTTATGACTACGCCGGGGCCGCATGGTATCAGCGGGAAATTGATATCCCATCCACATGGCAGGGGAAACGTGTCACGCTGTTCCTCGAGCGTTGCCGCTGGGTCACGACCGTCTGGCTCGACGACAAGCTCGTCGGAACGCAGGATAGCCTCATTGCTCCACATCGCCATGACCTGGGGATTGACGTCACACCTGGCAAGCATCGCCTCACCCTCTGAGTGGACAACACCGTGAAAATCGATCTCGGCCAGTTTGTCTCCGCACTTTATGGCGGCACCTTGGGCAACATGAACGGCATCGTCGGCCGCATCGAACTTGCCGCCACCCCACCGGTCTGGCTTGATGACGTCCAGGTCTATCCGAACGTGGCCAGGATGACCACGCTGGTGAAAGTGCGCACCGGCAACGCCACCGGCAAGGATGGCAGCGGCATGCTTCATGTCGGCGGCGAGGAGGTGGCCGCCACTTGGAATGCCAGCGGCGGCCAAGCCGTGGTCGATGTGGATATGAGTTCGGCGAAGTTGTGGGATGAGTTCACACCAAACCTGAGTGAATTGACGGTGAAACTCGGCGACGACGAGCGCGTGGTGCGTTTCGGGATGAGGGACTTTGCGGCGAAAGGCACGCAGTTCACGATGAACGGCCGACCTGTCTTTTTGCGCGGGACTCTGGAGTGCTCCATCTGGTCGCTGACCGGCTATCCGCCCACGGATGTCGCGGCCTGCCAGCGGATTTACCGGATCATGAAATCCTACGGCTTGAACCACATCCGTTTTCACTCGTGGTGTCCGCCGGAAGCGGCGTTTTCAGCGGCGGATATCGAGGGGATCATGGTCCAGGCCGAAGGACCGATGGCCAATGTCAATGCCGGCTCGGATCCCGCCCGCGACGTTTTCATCGAGGCTGAGTTCCAACGCATCGTGGACACCTACGGCAATCATCCGTCGTTCTGCACGATTACCACAACCAGCATCGCAAAGTGAATATGACATACAAACCATTGAAGGGATATGTGCTCGCCTGGGTGATTGCCGCGGTTCTCTGCGGACCTGTGCGGGCGACCGGGGTGGCGCGAGATAGTGTCGTCCGGGATATCGAATGGGATTCGGCAAGGCCAGCGCATTCAAGCTCCGCTCGCCCCTGCCTCTGCCGGTGGATGTTAGAATCAATGGAGAAAACAGAATCATGACTCCTGAGCGAGGCTGAACCGCATTCCCCCTACCCACCAATTCACATGCCACCAGAAGGTGACGGAGCCAAGGCTCGCGCCGGACTGGTGCGGGCGATCATGGCGCACAAGGGTTATGCGGCCGACGCGCGGCACTGGAAAGGCGCGGTGAGCAAGGAGTACCGGATGATTCTGTTGGCGGAAGGCATCGAGAACCTGCGGGAGGAGGTGGATCCTCCTACGCCAAGGCTACGGCGGACTGGCGCGGAAGGGAAGTTGCAGGTGAAAGTGGTGAGAAAGGGCATGAAGAAGGAGGTGTCGGCGGAGGAGATGGCGCGGCTGGAACGTCGGCGCGATTTGCGGATGCGGCAGATGCTGCGGTATCGGGTGCGGTATTTCACGGATGGGGTGGCGATCGGGAGTCGTGGATTTGTGGATGGGGTGTTCAAGGCGTGCC
>JAIPKB010000068.1 GCA_021733795.1 Akkermansiaceae bacterium
TGTTTGACAGCCCGCGCAAGGCTCCCAAACCTGCCGGTTTGCGCTGAGGGGGACGGCCGACTATGGCGGCCTGTGCCCGGAACCCCGATAGGAAGGCGGGTGATGGATTGAGCGAGGATGCTCCGACTTGTGATGGTCTGCGGTTCTTTAGAAATGGGCCATGCGCTGTGGTGATTGGTATTTTGAAGAGTTGCGGCCTTTGAGGTTGCCATAGGCGAAAAATAATGGCAAAAAACGCGTATGAGCAAATTTCTGGATTTCTCGCCAAGGGCGCGACTTCTCCAACTGCCATCGTAAATTGCCGTGTTATGCAAACTCTTTTTGAATTCAAACGGACGATTCAGGAGGTTGGAACATGGTGCTTTGGGCTCGCCGTGACGGTGGTTGCCATGGTTTTGATGGCGAGCCCGGCATCCGGCCAGAACGCCACTGTCATCGAGATTGAAAACATCGTGCAAACCGCGCGAGGCGATGGAGCGGCATGGACCAAAGCTACCCCCAAACAGACCCTCGCCGCGGGCGACCGCATCCGCACCCGTCAGCGGAGCCGCGCGACGCTGGCGCTCACCGGCCTTTACACGCTGCGGATCGACCAGTTTACCACCGTGGAAATCACCCCGGCGCTGGTGGACTCCAGCCAGCCGACGCTCGATTTGTTGGGCGGGGCGGCCTTCATTTTCAGCCGCGAGCGGGACGGCGAGATCGGGGTGAAGATGCCCGCTGCCAACGCCGCTTTGCGTGGCACCCAACTGGTCGCGCGGGTATGGCCCGGCGGCAAGTCGTTCATCCAGGTGTTGGAGGGCAGCGTGGAATTGTCCAACTCCCATGGGCGGCTGACGCTTGCCGCCGGCGAGGCCGGCGAGGCTGCGCCAGGCCAGGCCCCCCGCCGCACCGCAGTGATCGAGGCTCACAATATCCTGCAATGGGCGCTCTACTACCCGGCGGTGATCGACCCGGCCGACCTGGGGCTCCGGCAGGTCCCGGCAGGTCCGCTGGCCAACTCGCTCGCCGCCTACCGCCGGGGGAATCTCCTGGCTGCCGTTGATTCGCTGCCGGAACGGGCACCGGTCGCCGCCGCTGACCGGCTCTATCATGCGGCGGTGCTGCTGGCGGTCGGGCGCCTTGACGAGGCGCGTGGTCTGCTGGCCGGGGTGCCGCAGACCCATCCGGGGAAACGGGCGCTGCAACGGATGCTCGCCGCCGTGTTCCGCGAGCAGGTGGAGCCTTGGGCAACGGACTCTCTGGCCACGGCGTCCGAAGCACTGGCCGAGAGTTACTACCTCCAGGCTTGGGCGAAACTGGAACCGGCTCGGCTCGCCGCCCTGCGCGCCACCGAACTCTCCCCCCAAAACGGCTTCGCGTGGGTCCGCCTGGCGGAACTGGAGTTTTCCGCAGGCCGCACCAGGGAGGCGCGCACTGCCATCGACAAGGGCCTCGGGTTGACCCCGGAAAACGCCCGCGCCCACGCCCTCCGAGGGTTTGTTCTCAGTGCGGACAACCGGATTGCCGAGGCCAGGGCGGCGTTTGAGGAAGCTGTGCGGCTCGATGGCGGCTTCGGCAACGGTTGGCTGGGCCTTGGCCTCACCAAGATCAAACAGGGCCACCTGGCGGCGGGTCGCGCCGACTTGCAGACCGCCGCCACCGTGGAACCCACCCAGTCGATTTTCCACAGTTATCTGGGCAAGGCGATGAGCCAGGAAGGCCGCAAGGAGGAGGCCGCCAAGGACCTGGCGCTGGCCGCCAAACTCGACCCCTACGACCCCACGCCGCCCCTCTATTCGGCCCTCGAAGCCCAGCGCAACAACCGCCCTAACGCCGCCATCGCCGACCTGGAGAAGTCCCTGGCGCTCACCGACTACTGCCGCATCTACCGCTCCGAATTCCTGCTCGACCAGGACCGCGCCGTGCGCAATGCCAATCTCGCCCGGATGTATCAGAACGCGGGAATGCGGGAGGTCGCGGTGCGCGAGGCCACCCGCGCGGTGGAAAGCGACTACACCAACCCCTCCGCCCACCTGTTCCTGGCCAATGCGTTCGATGCCATGCGCGATCCCGACCGCATCCTGCTGCGCCACGAAACCCCGTGGTTCAACGAACTGTTGCTGGCCAACCTGCTCTCACCCGTCGGCGGCGGTGCACTCTCGCAATTCGTTTCCCAACAGGAGTACTCGAAATTGTTGGAGGCCGACGGTCTCGGTGGCAGCCTCACCACCGACTGGCGCAGCTCTTCGGAACTCCGCACCACAGCCTCGTTGTTCGGCACCCACGGCAATGTGAGCTACGGACTGGACGCCTACTACCGCAACGACGACGGCGACCGCCTCAATTCCGACATGGAAATCCGCGAACTCTACGGCCAGTTGAAGTGGCAGGCATCGCCGGATGATACCTTCTATTTCCTCGGCAAATGGGCCGCGCAGAAGAACGGCGACCTTTTCGAAACCTATGACAACCGGTCGGATTCCCCCGCCTTCCGCTTCGACGAGGACCAACATCCCGGTCTATTGTTAGGCGGATGGAACCACCGTTGGGGGCCGGGCTCCCACACCCTGTTGCTGGCGGGTAGGTTGGCCGCCGACCAGAATCTGACCGATCCGCTCTCGTCGCAGTTGCTCGTCCAGCGGACCACCGACGGCATGCGGCCCGGCTTCATCCATACCAATGTCGCCGGCGACGATGTGTTCACCGATCCCGCGCTGCGCTTTGCCGTGCCCTATCCCGTTTCCCCGGGGGACGGCAAGTCGGTGGTCTATTCGCCGGACTTGCTGGCCGGAATCGCCCCCTACCTCGGCACCGGTGCGCTGGACACCAACTTCGGCCCCGGGGTGACCACCCACGGCTTTGATTTTGCCACCCGGCGGCAATGGGAAATCTATCTGGCGGAGATTCAGCACATTCAACAGATGGCGAGCCACACGGTTTTGTTAGGCGGGCGGTGGCAGGAAGGCCGGATCGAGACGGATGCCCGGCTCAACATCCGCCGCCCGACATTTGCCGGCGGCTTCACCACTCCGGCGGTTGATCAGCATGTGGAATCCGACTACCGCCGCACCGGGCTCTACGCCTACGATTACTGGCGCGTCACCCCCGCCTTCACATTCATCGGCGGACTGAGTTGGGACCGGGTCGATCACCCCGATAATTTTCGCAATCCGCCCGTCAATTCCGAGCAGCGCACGGACGAGGAACTCTCCGGCAAGCTCGGGTTCACCTGGACTCCGAGACCGTGGTTTACCCTGCGCGGAGCCGCCGCCCAGGGGATGGGCGGGCTTTCGTTCGATGAGAGTGTGCGCTTGGAGCCATCGCAGATCGCGGGGTTCGGCCAAGCCTACCGCACGCTCATCTCCGAGTCCCTCGTCGGCTCGGTCGAAACACCGGTTTATCAGTTGGCGGGTCTTGCCGCCGAGGGCAAACTCACCGAACGCACTTGGTGGGGGGTGACCGCCAGCGTGTTCGATGAGGAGGTGGACCGCACCCTGGGCATGTTCACGGGCTATGATTCGCCAGCTTTTGGCAGCAACACGCCGGTCTATTTCCCGGATGGCACCCCCCAGCGGCTGGACTACCGGGAGCAGTCGCTGTCACTCACCGTGAATCAACTGCTGGGCGATGAGTTCGCGGTCGGTGGTGGCTACCGGGTGACCCGCTCCCGCTTGCGGACCGAACTGCCCGGTCTGGCCGGTTGGGCGGGTGCCGATCTCACTGATAAAGCCACGCTGCACGAGATCCGGCTCTACGCTGACTGGAACTCACCCTCCGGTTGGTTCGCCCACTTGGAAGGCAATTGGTTTAGCCAGGACCTGGACGAAGATCCGGCCCGTGGAGTTGCCCGCCCCGGTGATGACTTCTCCCAGATCAATGCCTGGGTCGGTTACCGCTTCGCCTCCAACCTTTGCGAACTGCGGGCTGGCGTACTCAATCTAGGCGGCACCGACTACCACCTCAGCCCGCTCAATCCCCACTCCGAACTCGCCCGCGACCGCACGTTTTTCGCCCTCTGTCGGTTGAGTTTCTGAGTTCGCTTCCATCATCGTACTCCCGCATGGCATGTCCAAACCACCTCCGCCCAAACCCGCTGGCAAGACCGGAAGACTGCTGCCTCTGACCCGCATTGCCACGGCGGTGTTGGGTGCCGCCATGACCGTCGCCGCCGGCTACGCCGCCCTGTCGCGCGCGGGTGGCCCGCTGGTTTCTGCCAGCTATGACGTGCCCTTCATGGCCCACCGCGCCGGTGGGGCGGGGGACCTGCGCCTAGTCTATCTCAGCGACGTGGACGGTACCCTGCTCGATCGCCAACCCCAGGCAAAGCTATTGGACGCACTCAACGAGGCCGGCGCCAGAGCTGTGCTCTACGATGTGATTTTCAACGAACCCTCCAAGGATCCGCAGGTGGACCAGGAATTCGCCGCTGCCATGCGCCGCTTCCGCGGTGTGAACGAGGCGGGTAACCCGATCCCCGGACAACCCCACCGCCTCATCCTGCTCGCCTGCGAGCGCAAGACCTCCACCATCACCGCCGCCGCCCTCGAACAACTGATCGTCCCCAACGACACCTTGCTCGACGCCGCCGACGATTTCGGCCTGGTCGCGGTGGACGATGACTCGTTTTTCATCCGCAAGCTGCCCGTCGGCACCCGCGACGAACCCTCGCTGATCTGGAAGGCCGCGGTGGCGCTGGGTGCCAAGCTCGATGAGCCGGAACGGCTCTCGCCCCAGCGCTGGCTCAATTTCGCCGGCCCCCCGCCCGACCCCGCCGACCCTGCCTCCGTGCCGGTCATCCCCTCCTGCAAAGCGTCCACCGTGCTCGGCGGCAGCGTCAACCCGGGCTTCTTCCATCACAAGATCGTGCTGATCGGCGGCGAACCCGGTGTCCTCGGTTTGGAATTGGGCAAGGATCTTTTCAATACCCCGTTCCATCGCTATCAGCTCGGCGGCAAACTGCCGTTGATGAGCGGCGTGGAGATGCAGGCCAATGGCTTGGCGAATCTGCTCCAGGGCAACTGGCTCGTCCGTTCCGACCGTCGCTTCGATCTGACCCTGGTGATCATCGTGGGGCTATTGTTAGGAGCCGGGTTCACCTTGTTGCGTCCCGTGCGCGGCATCGCCGTTGCCATCGTCCTGGTGACGGTCGCTACCCTCGCCGGGGTGCTCGCGGTACACCAGTCCAACTTCTGGTTTCCCTGGTCCGTGCCCGCCTTCCTCCAGGTTCCCATGGCGTTGGTATGGGGGGTCGCCTCGCAGTCCTACATCGAGCGCTTCTTCCGCCTGCGCCTCACCCGGGAACAGGCCGCCATCCGCGCCGCCTTCGCCAAATATCTTTCCCCGCAGATGCTCGATCGCCTCACCGAGTTGGGCTTCAACACCAACCTCGGCGGCGAAAAAATTCACGCCGCCATGATGTTCACCGATCTGGAGGCCTTCACCGACATGTGCGAGCGCGTCCACGATCCCGAGCGCATCGTCGACATCCTCAACGATTACTTCGAGCGCACCACCGGCAATATCGTGGATGACGACGGCATCATCATCAAGTTCATCGGCGACGCGATTTTCGCCGCCTGGGGCGCGCCCATGCCCGACCCCGAGGCACCCGCCAAGGCCGCCAACGCCGCCTGGAAACTCTTCGAAAACAAGCTCGTGGTGGATGGCGAGGAACTCAAAACCCGCGTTGGCCTGCACTACGGCGAGGTGGTGGCCGGCAATGTCGGCAGTGCCCGCCGGGTGGATTACACCCTCATCGGCGATGCCGTCAACCTCGCCTCGCGGCTCGAGGGCATCAACAAATACCTCGGCACCAGCATCCTGATGAGCGAGGCGGTCCGCCGCCACCTCGGATCGGAGTTCCGCGTCCGCCGCGTCGGCGTGCTCCGGGTCAAGGGCCGCCACGAACCGGTCGAGGTGTTCGAGTTGCTGGGGCCGGCCCGCCAGGCCGTGGAACCCCCCTGGATCGGTGCCTATCACCAGGCGCTCGCCGCGATGGAAGGGGGCGATCCCGCAACCGCCCTCGCCGGTTTCGAGACGGTGAATGAGAGCCGTGGCCCGCTCGGCGACGGCCCTTCGAGGTTCTTTGCCAAACGCATCCGCCAGGGCGACCCCATCGAAAACGGTGTGGTCGAACTGAAGGAGAAGTAGTGGCAATTATGCCAAGGTATGATTTTTGCCGGGAATTCCGCCATTTTTCCTCGACATTCCCCGCGATTTTGCTTGATAGGATCGTTTTTTATGAGGAAATGGAGGGCGAACGACAGGTGCGGTGCGCGGTGGCCGTCCTGAGTACGTTGCCATTCCGACCCGGCCTGCCTATGAAACTCAGTCAATCCCCCCTGTTTTCGACCGCCCTGCTCGCGGGCATGGTCATCCTCGCTTCGCCCCTGCGCGGGGCGACGGTGCTGAACCAGATCGGCGACCTGAGCGCCTACACCTTCGACGGTGTGCCGCTTCCGGTTCCCAGCCAGATCTATTCGGATTTCAGCGACTACGACTGCACGGTGATGGAGGATTTCACGGTGACTGCGATGTCATCCCGAATCGCCGAGGTGTCCGTGTTATTTCTCGCGCAGACCGGCTTTGAGAGCTTCGACCGGGTGGAGGGCTACTACTTGAATATCTACAGTTCGCCCGCCGAGGCCGCCAAGCAGCTCATCGGCGATGTTCTCAGCCGCTTCCTGCCGCCAACCGCCTCCATCGTCACCAAGGTGACCGATCCTCACACTGGCAATGATTACGGTGTGGTCAGACTCGCCGTTGGCTTGGATCTGCCTGCGGCGGGCACCTATTGGATCGGGGTTGCACCCAAGGCATCAATCTCCACCGGCGGCGATTTCCGGGTAGCCGCTGCCAATACCACCGGTACCACCAACACTGGCGGTGCGGACAATGCGAACCTCGCCAATCCCGCCCAAGGCTACGGCGGGGAGACCCTCACTCCCTTGGATGCCAACTTCGCCTACGCCGTCGTCGCCGTCCCCGAGCCTGGTACCTGGTCTCTGCTGTTCCTCGCCAGTGCCGCCATCCTCATCCGCAAAAGAGCCCGCGCCCGATGAACCTCATCGATAGCGAATCGTGGCGGCGGATTCCATCCGCCATGCCAACATCGCCATGTCAACCGCCGCATCCGTCGCAAGATCAAGGGGGGTGGGCGTCCCGCCCTCCTCAAGGAATGCGGTCCGTCCCGGCCGCATCGCGCAAGCCCGGCAAATGAAAGCGCATGGCGGCAGCCTCTCTTCCAATCATCAATCATAAATACCCCCGAGCCATGTCTCATCCCCCGTAAATCCCCCTCATCCCACCCGCCAATCCCAAGCCTCCTCGCTGCGCGGAAGATTGGGAATGGATTTACGATTCTTGATTTTTGATCTGCCCCTCCCCCTATGCCCCCCAATCAAAAACTCCTGCTGATTCTCGTTGCCGCCCTGCTGCTGCTTGCCGCCGCCTGGCTGGCTTTCCGCCCCGCAAAGCCGGCGGAAGCCACCGCGCCCGGCACGCCGCCCGCGTCCTCCGCGACTGCCCCCAATCCCCTCACCGCCGCCAGCGTTCGCCTCCGCTCAAAACCCGCTGCTCCCGCCGCCCGCCAGACTCTCGCCGACCTCCGCGCCACCCTCGCCGCCATGTCCGGGGACGAGGCCGTCGCCTGGATCGAAACCTATCTGACCTCTGGCGAGGACCAGTCCACCGGCCTCGAATTCGAGATCGGCCCGGACGGCACCATGACCGGCTGGCCCACGTTCCGCACGTTCCTCCTCGACGCCCTGCTCACCCTCGATCCCGCCGCCGCCGCGCGGATCAGCCGCGGCATCCTAACGGAACCCACCACCGCCGACGAATGGGCGCTGGCCCTGCGCAACATCGGCCGCGTGGAGACGGGCGAGGAAACGGCCTCCTTCCTCCGCGAGCGCACCGAGGCGCTCATCGCCAATCCCGCCTGGCAGGCCAAGCCGTCCGTCGGCTATCTCAATGCCTTCGATGTCCTCGTCCACACTCGCGCCACTGCCAGCACCCCGCTGCTTTCCGGGCTGATCCAGAACAAGGAGCGCAAGGACCTCGCCCACGCCGCCTTCCTCACCCTCGACCGCCTTGTCCAGCGCGACACGGTGGCCGAACTCACCCTGCTCGGCCAAGACCGCGCCTTGCAGCAGAGCCGACCGGAAATGACCGCCCAACAATTCGCCCGTGCCGACCTCCGCGATCCCGCCCAGCAGACGCTCGTCAAAGCCTGGCTCCTCGACCCCGCCCGCACCCCCACCGAACTCCGTTCCTTCGCCGGTGTCTATCCGAACACCAACCGTTTTGTCTCCCACAACCTCCTGACCACCGAATCCGCCCCGACCGGCTCCGACCTCGCCGCCCACGACCGCGAGGCGCTCGCCCTCATCACCGCCTGGCAGGCCGACCCCGCCTTTCAGCCCATAGCCGAGCATCTCGCCACCATGATCGCGAGGCTCAAGGAATTCACGGGGGAGACTCAAGACATCAAGACCCAAGACGCAAGATGAAGAGAATCGTGGATAGCAAGTCAAGGGGGGTGGGCGTCCCGCCCTCCTCAAGGAGTGCGGTCCGTCCCGGCCGCACCGCGCAAGCCCGGCAAATGAAGGAGCTTGGCGGCAGCCTATCTTCAAATCAAAAATCAACTATCGTAAATCATTAATCAGGAAAGTCTCGCCATGAACTCCTCATCCACCCTCATCCGCCGCTGGTTCCTCGCCCTGATCGCGCTTTGCAGCACGGCCTTTCCCGCCGCCGCCGACCAGTTCGGTGACTTCACCTACACCTCCTCAGGTTCCGCCATCACCATCACCGGCTACACCGGCGCGGCTGGCGCGGTGATCATTCCCGCTATCATCAGCAGCCTTCCGGTGACCGCCATCGAAAGCAACGCGTTCGAGAACAATACTGCCATCACCTCCGTGGTCATTCCAAACGGCGTCACCAGCATCGGCAATTCTGCATTCCGCAGCTGCACCGTGCTGACGAGTGTGACGATCCCGTCGAGCGTCACCAGCATTGAAGATAAAGCATTCGGCCGCTGCAGTGGACTAACAGGGATCACGGTGGACGCGGCCAACGAGGACTACAGCAGCTTGGAGGGTGTGCTCTTCAACAAGCCCCTGAACACGCTAATTCAATATCCGGGCGGCAATGCAGGCGCTTACACGATTCCCTCTAGCGTTACCAGCATCGCCAGTAACGCATTCGACGGCTGTAGTGAGCTGACGAGCGTGACAATCCCGCCGAGCGTCACCAGCATCGGCGATTTCGCATTCCGAGGCTGCAGAGGGCTGACCAGCGTGACGATTCCGTCGGGCGTCACCAGCATTAGCAATTTAGCATTCGCTGCCTGCGCCGGGCTGATGAGCGTGACGATCCCGTCGAGCGTCACCAGCATCGGCAATGGCGCATTCCAAAGGTGCGGTGGGCTGACAAGCGTGACGATCCCGTCGGGCGTCACCAGCATCGGCAGTAACGCATTCTATGGCTGCACCGGGCTGGCGAGCGTCACCCTTCCCGCCAGCCTCACCAGCATCGGCAATGGCGCATTTCTGGGCTGTAGCGGGCTGACAAGCGTCACACTCCCCGCAGCCCTCACCAGCATCGGAGATAGTGTATTCGCCAGCTGCACCGGGCTGACGAGCGTCACCCTACCCGCCAACCTCACCACCATCGGCATCGGCGGATTTTACTCATGCACCGGGCTGACGAGCGTCACCTTCTCCGCCAGCCTCACCAGCATCGGCAATGGCGCATTCCAGGGCTGCACCGGGCTGACGAGCATCACCCTTCCCGCCGGACTCACCAGTATCGGCACGAGAGGATTCTACTCATGCACCGGACTAACGAGCGTCGCCGTCCCCGCCAGCGTCGCCAGCATCGGCAGTTCCGCATTCAGCTACTGCAACCGATTGACAGGGATCACGGTGGATGCGGCCAACGCCAGCTACAGCAGCCAGGACGGCGTGCTATTCAATAAGGCCATGACGAACCTGATTCAATATCCGGGCGGAAAGACCGGTGCTTACACCGTCCCCGCCAGCGTCAACAGCATCGGCAATAACGCTTTTGAGAACAGCACCGAACTGACGAGCATCAACCTCGCCGCCAACCTCACTAGCGTCGGCAATAGCGCATTCCACCGATGCACCGGGCTGACGATCTTCAACCTCCCAGCCAGCGTCGCCAGCATCGGCAATAACGCGTTCTTCTCGTGCACCGGGCTGTCCGCCGCCATCTTCAACGGCAACGCTCCAGCCATGGGCTCATCCGTTTTCTCAAATACCGGTGCCGGCTTTACGATCTATCACCTCTCCGGCATGCCCGGCTTCACCTCGCCCACCTGGCAGGGCTACCCGGCACTGGTCATGTCTGATCCGCAGATCATCACCCACCCGGCAGCCGCCACGACCCACAGCGGCTTCTCCGCCACTCTCACCGTCACCGCCTTTGGAACGGAACCTCTCACCTACCAATGGTATCTGGGGGAAAGTGGCGACACCTCGACCCCCGTCGGCACGGATTCCGCGAGTTTCACCACACCTGCGCTGACAAGCACCACCCCGTATTGGGTCAGGGTGAGCAATGCCGCCAATCCCACCGGGGTGAACTCCGACACCGCCACGATCACTGTGGGACAGCAGTCCCTCGTCACCACCGGTCCCGCCACAGCGGTGACCGAGATCACCGCCACCCTCAACGGCAAAGTGAATCCATTCGGCCTGGCCACCACCGCCCGATTCGAGTATGGCCTAACGACCGCCTATGGCAGCGCCGTGAGCGTTACCCTCGATCCTGCCGACGGAACCACGATCCAGAATGTAAGTGCCGGGATCACCGGGCTGGAGTTGGGACAAACCTATCACTTCCGTCTCACCGCCACCAACAGCGGCGGCACCTGGTCAGGTGAGGACGCGATCTTCACCGCCACCCCATCCACTACCCAAAACACGATTTGGGTCGGATTGGGTAACCAGACCTTCCCTGAGGTCATCTGGGGTGCTCTTCAGAACTGGTCAACGGGCGTTCCCCCATATGTTGCCAACAACTTTGCCACCTTCGGAAATTCCTTCGGCAATGGCTACGCCTGTACCCTCAATGTCGGAGCGAGCCTCAGCCGCATGGTTTACAACGACCCGGCCAACGCGAATGATTTCATTCTGCGATCCCATGCGAACGACTATCTCCTGACGCTCAGCTTCACCAGCGGCCAACCGTCAATCAATGTCGCCCAGGCTGGCCGCACCTTGATCATCCAGCCGAGGGTCGGCGGCGGCGATGGCATCGCTAAAAACGGGCCGGGCAGGTTGGTGCTCGCCAACGGCAACAGCACCTACACCGGCCCCATCCAGATCAACGGTGGCATCCTTGAGATCGGCGGCGGTGTTTTTACGGTGAACAACGGCAAAGCAGGCCCCGATTATGTGGAACAGACCTTCGATCTCGGCGACGCCGGGCGGGTTGGCAACGGCAGCTACGACGGGAATGTCATTATCGCCGCCGGAGCAGGATTTATTTACAACAGCTCCGCTGATACCGTGTTGAACGGTGTCATCAGCGGAGGCGGTTCGCTCGGCAAGGCGAACACCGGCACCTTGACGCTCACCAATGCCAATACCTACACGGGTGTCACCACCGTCAGCGGTGGCACATTGCGAATCGGTTCCTTTTCCTCATTGCCCGCAGCTACCGACCTCGTGATAGACGGCGGTAGCCTCGACCTCAACGGACAGAGCACGACCATCAAATCCCTCGCCGTTAGCGGCGTGGACGTCATCATCGACTTCGACGCCGCCAGCAGTGCCAACACCCTTCGAATCACCGACGGCGCATCCGGCCAATGGACTGGCAACCTGCAAATCCATCATTTCGATTCGTCCACGGACCAGTTGTTCTTCGGATCCAGCGCGGCTGGCATCGGTGGGAATGCCGGCCAGGTAGTTTTTGTCGATCCGGTCGGACTCGCTCCCGGAAATTACAACCTGATCCCCGGTGCGGATGGCGGCGCGCTTCCCGGTTCCCCCCCCGCCATCACCACCCACCCCGCCAGCCAGGCGGTCGCTTACGGCGCCACCGCCACCCTCACCGTCGCCGCAACCGGAATACCGGCACCCACCTTCCAGTGGTACCTCGGCGCTTCCGGCGACACCTCGAACCCGATGGATGGCGCCACTTCCGCCAGCTTCACTACTCCGAATCTAACAGAAATTACCGGCTACTGGGTCCGCGCCAGCAACGCTTCCGGCACGGCAGACAGCGACACCGCGACAATCACCCTCAATCCGCCTGCTACCACCTTCACCTGGGCCGACGCGACATCCGGCAACTGGAGCGACGCCGCCAAATGGACCAACGACCAAAGCAGCGGCACCGCGCCCGGCGCGGCCGGGCGGACGAACTACACGCTCAACTTCAACTTGGCCGGCACCTACACCGCCACCAACGACCTGAACGCGGGCTTCCTGCTCAACCGGCTGCAGGTCGGTAGCGCCACCGTGACGCTGGTCGGCAGCAGCCTGACCTTCGCCGCCAACGGTACCACCCTACCGCGGATCAATAAGGTTGGGCCCAGCCCGGCCTCAATCAGCAACCCCATTGGCTTGGTAGCCGATCTAACCGTCAGCGGATTCCCGAACTGGTTCATGACGATCTCAGGCGCGATCTCCGGGGCCGGTGGGCTGATCAAGGCCAGTCCCGGGACACTGACCCTTTCCGGCAGCAACACCTACACCGGTGCCACAACGATCACCGCCGGCACGCTCACCCTGGGCGCGAACAATGTTTTGCCCGACACCACGGTCGTTTCCATCGGCAACGCCACCCTCAATGCGGAAACCTTTGCCGATACCGCCGGAACCCTGGACGTCACCGGCAGCGCCACCATCAACCTTGGTACCGGCGCGGCCTTGGCCTTTGCCGACAGCAGCGTGATCGACTGGACCGGCGGCACGCTCAACCTCACCGGGACCTTCGTTAGCGGTACCTCCCTCCGCTTCGGCACCAACAGCAGCGGCCTGACCTCCACCCAGCTCGCCCTCATCTCCGAGGCGGGATCCGATTCTTTCGCTCTGGATTCCAACGGCTACCTCACCTACTCCGTCGCCGACACCATCCCGCCATCGATTGTTTCGTTGTTCCCCGCCGATGAGTCCGTCGCCCTGGATATCGAAACAAACCTAGTCATCACCTTCGACGAGAACATCGCGTTCGGGGCCACCGGCACCGTCACCATCAGGAACCTGACTGACGCGGTTGACACCGTGATTTCGCTGCCGGGCCCGGACCCGGACGGGACGCTTTCGGTCTCGGGCACTGACCTGACGATCAACCCGGCGGTGGATCTCGCTGCGGGGGACGAATACGCCATCGAGCTCAGCGGCACCGCAGTGCAGGACCTCGCCGGCAACCCATTTGCCGGCATCCTTGCCACCGACGACCCCAACTGGAGCTTCACCACCATTGGCACGCCCCTTGCGCCCAGCTTCACCAGCGCCATCCTGCCTGCCCACGGCCAAGTTGGCATCTCCTATGACCACGTGTGCGCTGCGGCTGGCACCACGCCGATTACCTTCACAGTCACTGCGGGGGCTCTGCCCACTGGGCTGACACTTGACAACACCGGGGTGGTTTCAGGCACACCGAGTGTGGCGGGCAATTTCAGCGGCACGATCACAGCCTCGAACGGTGTGCCACCAGATGCATCGCAGGCCTTCTTCATCGTCATCTCACATGGCCCGGCGGTGGCGATTTCAGTGCCCAACGGAGGTTTTGAACAGATCTACAAACCAGGCTCAATCACAATCACCGCCGACCTCGACCAGAGTCTCGTCGGCGGGGGCTGGGAGCAAGGCGCCGGCTGGACGCAAGGCGTTGGACCAGCTACACCGACGGATGTAGACCCGCCCCGTGGCACGATTTCCAGAGCGTCATATTCCGACGGCACCACCGGCTATTCAGTCGATATCCCCGGGTGGATCGGGGCCGACAGGGAAGGATGGATTGCTCATGGAGGCTCATACGACCGGGACCAGGCGACGGGAAACCGTCAGGGTTCTGTGACAGGCAAAGGCAGGACACCGGATGGCCTCCATTTTTACCTGGCCAACGGCGGGCAGTGGGGGAATCCAGCCGGCGGATTGATTGTCTCGGATGCCCCGCTGGCTACGGTTGAGAGCGGCCTCACCTATACGCTTTCGATGCTCGCCAGACGGTTCCAAGATCCTGCGGCGACTCCAGTGGTACTCGATTTGTTGGCAGACGGAGTATCACTGACGCCGATTTCATTCGCAAACCCGGTTTTGAGCCATGAGTGGCAGGCATTCTCCCGGACCTACGATGCCGCCAGTCTCATTGGCCACCTTGGCAAGTCCCTGACGATTCAATTGGGCGTCGGTCGCGGTGCCAGCGGCACGCAGACCTTGTTCGACGCGGTATCGCTGATCACCACAGCGGCGCTCCCCGACCCCCTCGTCATCACCGGCCCCGCCAGCGCCATCTCGGATACCACCGCCACCCTCACCGGCACGGTGAATCCCAACGGTCTCGCCACCACCGCGCAATTCGAATACGGCACCACCACGGCCTACGGCAGCACCGCCACCGTCACGCTTTCGCCCAGTGACGGCAGCACAGTGCAGAATGTCACCGCCAATCTCACCGGCCTCCGGGCGAACACCACCTATCACTACCGCCTCACCGCCACCAACAGCTACGGGACAAGCGTGGGCGCGGACATGACCTTTGTGACCTGGGCTATCGCGACCACCGCGAACACCTTCGACCGGAGTAATCAGGGCTGGAGCGTTGTGAGCTTCAACGGCCTTGCGGCGGAGAACTATTCGATTCGCGGAACCTATGTGCCATCGTTTGTGGCGACCGGCGGCAACCCGGGTGGATACATCAGCTCGGGTGATCCCGACAGCGGTGGGTTTACCTTCGCCGCTCCACCCGCGTTTCTGAGCGGTCTTGCCGGGTCCGCCGGCGCGACTTTGTCTTACGATATTCGATACATCGGCACCGTCACCAATCATACCATGGATGTGATGCTTACGGGTGGTGGGTTGAGGTTGCTGTGGGCGAGCATCCCGCCGCTCTACCCCGCATCGGGATGGACCCACGTCGCGCTGCCTCTCTCGCGATCATCCCAGTGGCATTTGGATTCGATCAACGGCCCCCTGGCCTCTGATGCCGATTTCCAGACCGTGTTGGCAAACCCCACCGGGCTATTCTTGCGGGGCGAATATTCCAACCGCTTTTCCGAGACCACGGCCATCGACAATGTGTCGGTCGGCGCCCCGGCTCCACCGGTGGTCACCACCGGAACTGCCAGCGGAATCAGTGCCCACACCGCCACGCTCAATGGCACGGTGAATCCCAACGGTTCTCCCACCGCCGTGCAGGTCGATTACGGCCCGACCACTGCCTACGGCAACACGGCAAGTGGCACTCTTTCGCCTAACGACGGATACGCACCCCGGGAAGTGACCGCGAGCGTCAGTGGCTTGGATCTGGGAGCGACCTACCACTACCGCATCAGGGCCACCAACGGCGGCGGCACGAGCCTGGGCGGGGACATGACCTTCACAACGGCATTGAGTTCGGCTAAGAATATTCTTGCGTTTGGTTTTCCGGACTTGCCAGCGACGAAGATTGCCGGGACGAACATCGGCGTGACCGTGCCGCACGGCACGGGTTTGACGGCGCTTGCGCCCGTCTACACGGTTTCCGCCGGTGCCAGCGGCAGTCCGGCTTCAGGCACCCCCATGGACTTCACCGCACCGCAGACCTACACCATCACCGCCGAGGATGGCTCCACCAAGAACTTTCTCGTCACGGTCAAAGTCAGCCCCGATCGCCCAAATATTTTCAGCGTCAATTTCTATGCTTACCCCGGTTGGATGACGGATGAAGAACAGAAGGCCAACTTGAGGGTGGCGACAGGTGTTTCCGCCGGTATGAGTGACTGGTCTACCAGCGGCTGGCTGAACTTTGCAGTGCCCTGGGCGCCGACCGCGCCGCTGGCACCGGTAACGCTGACCAGCAATCAGGGGTCCGTGGCGACCTTCACCTTCAAGGATTGCCGCAACGGCGGTCCGTACATTGGTGCCACCCCGCGCACCACACTGCTGGGTGACGGCAATGGCAACATGATGGATGGTCATGTCAATTCCACTCTTGATCCCGGTGACGGATCGAATTTGTTCAACATGGAGGTGTCGGATATTCCCTTCGCTGTTTACGATGTGATTTTTTACATGGGGGCCAGTCAGACACAATATGGTGATGGCACGGGCAAGATCGTTTTCAACGGCGGCGCCGAGCGGGCTTTCACCCTGAAGTTCGGACCCTTTGACGGCACCTTCACTGAAATGGCCGACGCGACCACTGCCGGCAATTATCTGGTGTTCACAGGGGTAACCGGTTCTTCGTTCACGACCCGGACATGGGGCACTGGTCCCGGTGGTTTCAATCACATCGGTCCGACCGGTTTCCAGATCAGGGGACCAGCCGCTCTCTACGCCTCCTGGCAAGCCGCAAACGGCACCAGCCAGACGATGGGGCAGGACCATGACAGCGATGGCGTCGCCAACGGCATCGAATACTTCATCGGCGGCCCCAACGGCAACACCACCGGCCTCACCGCCCTGCCGGGCGTGACCCACAGCGGCGGAGCCCTCAGTATCACCTGGACCAGAGGCTTCGGCTACACGGGCGTGTATGGCACCGATCTCATCGTGGAGACCGCCGCCACGGCTGCCGGCGTCTGGACTCCCGAAACATTGGGAGGCACTGTGACCATCACTGGCAACGACGTGACTTATACCTTCCCATCTGGCACGCTGAAGTTCGTTCGCCTCAAGGTCTCGGAGGGCGGCGACCAAGCCTATACCGATCCGGTCAGTCCGCCCGGCCCCCTTGTCACCACCGGCCCGGCCACTTGGAACACCAGCGCCACCGCCACCCTCACCGGCACGGTCAACCCCAACGGTTTCGCCACCACCGCGCTATTCGAATACGGACTCACCACCGCCTACGGCAGCACGGCCGGCGTCGCCCTCTCACCCAATGACGGCATCGAGGCTGTCGAGGTCTCGGTGGACCTCGGGACTTTCCCGGCTGGCACCACCTACCACTACCGCCTCACCGCCAGCAATGCCGACGGCACCACCACCGGGGATGACCACATCTTCATCACCGAACGCGTTTCCGGCGACTACGAATACACCACCGCCGACGGCACCGCCACCATCACCAGATACACGGGTCCAGGCGGGGCAGTCACTATTCCAAGCACTATGAACGGCTTGACGGTGACTGCCATTGGTTATAGGGCGTTCGACTCCCAATCCAAGGTAACCAACGTCACCATCCCCACCAGCGTCACCAGCATCGGCGATGCCGCGTTCCACTACCTATCCACGCTAATCAGCGTCACAATCCCCAACAGCGTCACCAGCATCGGGTATTACGCGTTCGAAGCCTGCACTGGCCTGACCAGCGTGAGCATTCCCACTAGCGTCACCAATATCGGTTCTTTCGCCTTTGCCCGTTGCACGGGCCTGACGGCGATTGCCGTGGATGCCAACAATCTCACCTACTGCAGCCTGGATGGGGTGTTGTTCGACAAAACCCAAACATCGCTGATTCAGTATCCAGGTGGCAAGACCGGTGCTTATGCCATCCCCGACAGCGTCACCAGCATCCGGTCTCAATCCTTCTTGGCGTGCACGGGCCTGACGAGCGTAACCATCCACGACAATGTTTCCAGTATTGGATCCTACGCTTTCCAGAGCTGCACGGGTCTGTCAGCAATCACAGTGGATGACGCCAATCCCAATTACCGCAGCCTGGATGGCGTGTTGTTCAACAAACCCCAGACCGCACTCCTTCAGTATCCGGGGGGCAGGGTCGGTGGATATGTCATTCCCGACGGCGTCACCAGAATCAACGCGTTCGCCTTCCAATCCTGTATCGGCCTGGCCAACGTCACCATCCCCGCCGGCGTCACCAGCATTTTTCATGAGACGTTTGACGGTTGCACGGGCCTGGCCAACGTGACAATTCCCAACAGTGTCACCAGCATCGGAAGAAGTGCTTTCTCCGGCTGCACGAGCCTGACCGACATCAGTATTCCCGACAGCGTTACCAGCATCGGGGACTACGCCTTCTACATATGCTCGGGTCTGACGAGTGTCACAATCCCCCACAACGTCACCAGCATCGGGGGGCGGGCCTTCTACGGTTGCACGAGCCTGACCAGAGCGCTGTTCACCGGCAATGCCCCGGCAATGGGAAATATCGCATTCTACAACACCTCCGCTGGCTTCAAGTTCTACTTCCTCAGCGGAGCCACCGGCTTCACCACGCCCACTTGGCAGGGCTACCCCACCTTTGAAGTGACGGACGGTGCCATCATCAGCCAACCGGCTTCTTCCAACACTGTGAGCGGCGCGACCACAACATTGTCCGTTACTCCCATCGGCACGGAACCGTTCACCTATCAATGGTATCAGGGTGCATCCGGCGACACCACCACGCCCGTGGGCACGAACTCTGCCACCTTCACCACCCCGGCGCTCACTGCCACGACCTCCTACTGGGTCAGGGTGACCAACTCGGCCAACTCGACCGGATCGGACTCGGAAACAGTCACTGTCACAGTAGTTCCGCCTCCACTCGCCACCACCGGCCTCGCCACCAATGTGGGTTATTCCTACGCCACGCTCACCGGCACCGTCAATCCGAACGGCTTGGCCACCACCGCACGGTTCGAATACGGCACCACCTCGGCCTACGGCAGCACCGCCACCATAACACTCTCACCGATCAATGGCACCACGGCCCAGAATGTCACTGCGAACCTCATCGGTCTCGCGGCGAACACCACATACCACTACCGCCTCATCGCCACCAACATTGCTGGCACGAGCCAGGGAGATGACAGAATCTTTACTCCCGAGGAAGCCATCCCGGTGCCGGAGGGCTTCGCGCTGATCCCGGCGGGCGGGTTCCAGATGGGTAACGCAATCGTTGGCAGCGGGGAAAGCTCGGCAGCCGAATTGCCTGTCCACCCGGTCCATACGAGTGCGTTTTTCTTGGCAAAGCATGAGGTGACGAAGGCATTATGGGACGAGGTGCGGACGTGGGCGGCAGGTCATGGCTATACGGATTTACCCACTGGTGGAGGAAATGGTTCTAACCACCCTGTCCAGGCGGTCAGTTGGTATGCGATGGTGAAGTGGTGCAACGCGCGCAGCGAAAAAGAGGTACTCCTCCCGTGTTACAGGGTTTCCGGTGCTGTATATCGGACCGGAAACAGTGATGCGGTGGAATGCGATTGGAGTGCCAGCGGGTACAGATTGCCACGCGAGGCGGAGTGGGAAAAGGCTGCGCGTGGTGGGCTGAGGGGGATGCGCTTCCCATGGGGCAACACCATTAGTCATACTTTGGCGAACTTTAACAATAATGGTCGTGAGCCCTATCAGACGGGAACGACCGGTTATCACCCGATTTATGGTGGCCGCACCTCGCCGGTAGGGAGCTTCTCGCCCAATGGTTATGGACTTTATGACATGGCTGGCAATGTATACGAGCTATGCTGGGATTGGTTTGGAGCATACTCCGACGTAGCTCAGGTAGATCCCTCAGGTCCTCTATCGGGCACCACGCGGGTCCTGCGTGGGGGTGGTTGGTACCTCGGTGCCTACCATTGCCGGATTGCCCGTCGCTACGGCAACCTGCCAACAGCGGGCAACTACACCGACAGCGGGTTCCGCCTTGCTCGCTCGGTGGCAAATCTATGGAGCTTCGGCATCCAGGGCTATCCGGCCGTCACGAATGGAACCAACATGGTTCTGACCGTGCCGTACGGGACTGATGTGACCGCCCTCGCTCCCACCTACAAGCTGTCCTCCGGTGCAAGCTGTGACAAGCCTTCCGGCTCCGTCCAGGATTTTACCACTCCGCAGACCTACACCGTGACTTCAGCAGATTCGCTCGTCACCACGGTTTACACGGTGACCGCAGTCATCAGCCCCACCTGGATCAATGATGGCAGCGGCCTGTGGAGCACGGCCTCCAACTGGGGTGGCGATCTCGTGGCCGACGGTTCCGGTGTCACTGCCGATTTCAACAGCATCGATATCACGGCGGACCTCACGGTGAGCTTGGACAGTCCGCGCACCATCAACCGGTTGATCTTCGGCAATATTGACCCCGCCACTGCCGGAGGCTGGATTGTCAACAACAACGGCAACTCCGGCAATGTGCTCACGCTGGCTGGCTACTCGCCCGTCATCACGGTCAATGCGCTCGGCACCGGCAAAGATGCCACCATAAGCGCGGCATTAGCTGGAACCCCAGGGCTGCAGAAATCCGGAAGCGGAGTCCTCAGTCTCACCGGTGCCAACACCTACAGCGGCGGCACCACGATCCAACAAGGAACGTTGCGATTCGGAGGGATCTCGCCTAACCTAGGGTCAGGAAGCATTGTCAACAACAGCATCCTGGCGCTGGACTTTTCCACAGGTGTGACGGTGGCAAGCGGGATCTCCGGCACGGGCACGCTGGTGAAGGAGGGAGTGGGAACCGTATTGTTAAACACTCCCAACACTTTCACCGGTGGCACCTTCGTCAACGAGGGCACCCTGGCAGTGGATGGAAACTATGCTCTTAACCGGCTTGGCAACAACCATCAAGTTACTATCAATAATCCGGGAAGCTGCTTTGAAATCAGGGGAAGAAATGCGCTGCCAATTAACTCCGACTCCCCGGACATTACCGTCAACGCCGGTGGAATACTTCGAGTGGTTGGCGGCAACAGCGCAGCTACGGTTGGCGTTATCAGCCCGTATGTCAATCACGCCCATATTCGCAATATCGCACTGAACGGAGGAACCGTCGAACTGGCATACTCCGGGGTGGGTGAGAATTGGCACGGGGAATCATTCAATCTCCAAGGTTCGCTGGTAGTCGGCGGATCGGTGCCGTCAAGCGTGCTGGTTGCCGCCGGGGTGCCTCAGACGATCCAGGGAATCTCGCTGTGGGGAGGGGGTTCCGGCGTGGTCATGACCGTGGCTGATGTGACTGGTAATTCCCAAGCTGATTTAACGGTCGACTGCGAACTGGAGGATGCATCCGACGGCATCGGCCGCCTCACCAAAGCCGGTCCGGGGACGATGGTTCTCACCTATGCCAACACCTACACCGGCGGCACCACGATCAGTGATGGCGTGCTCTCGGTGGAAAATATCGGCGACAGCCGGAGCCCCGGCAATCTTGGTGCGGCCTCGACCGATCCGGCCAACCTTGTGCTCGACGGCGGCATTCTCCGCTACACCGGGGTCAGTTCCAGGTCCTACCGCGGCATGACCTTCAACAATGTGACCGGTAATGGTATCGAGGTGGCGGACAGTCGGACGACACTTACGGTTTACGGTGATCTGGTCGGTATCGGAGGGTTCACCAAATCCGGACCGGGGGAACTCCTTCTCACCGGCAGGAGGAACACCTTTGGCGGCACCACCACGGTTCAGGCGGGTACGCTTCGGTCTCTCGGTAACAGTGCCTTTGACTCCACGACCGGAGGCGTCGTCGTTGCCAGTGGTGCCACGCTCGAGCTGGACCGCAGCGGGGTGGAAGCGGAACCGCTGACGCTGAACGGCACGGGGGTTAAAGATGGCGGAGCTCTGACGGGTGGCGACTCGTGGGCAGGCCCTGTCACTCTGGCCACTGACAGCAGTGTGGGTGGAGCGGGCAGCCTCACCATCTCCGGAGCCATCGATGGCCTCGGGGGACTCATGAAGAGCGGCAGCGGTATCCTGATGCTGTCCGGATCCAACAGCTACGGCGGTGACACGGTCATCGAGAGCGGCGCGCTCCGGCTGGGTTCCGCCGATGCCCTGCCGGCCGGGACCCGGGTGGTGTTGGAGGGCGGCACCCTCGATCTCAACGGCTTCGATGCCACGGCCGATTCCCTCACGGTGACCGGCGCGGATGCGGTGATCGATTTCGGCTCCACCGCAACACCGAACACCCTGCGCTTCACCAGCGGTGCCAGCGCCGGATGGACCGGCAACCTCATCGTGCGCAATTTCAACCCAGCCACCGACCGCCTGTTCTTCGGCTCCGGTGCGGCGGACGTCAACGGCAATCTGGGCCGGATCGTGCTGGAAAACCCGACCGACTATCCGGCGGGCAGCTACGGCCTGGCGGCGGGAGAGGATGGCGGAATGTCACTCGCCGAACTAAGCTCCGGCGACTACCGTTACACTCTTTCCGGCCCCGCGGCCGTCATCACCGGCTACACTGGTCCCGGCGGGGAGATCATCCTGCCGGACACCCTCGATGGCTTTGCCCTGGCCGGAATCGGCTATGCCGCGTTCTATCAGAACAGCGCCCTGACCGGCGTGACGTTCCCCGCCAGTGTCACCAGCATCGCGGACTCGGCCTTCTTTGGCTGTACCTCCCTGCCCTTTGTGATGATCCCCGCCGCTGTCACCGGTATCGGCAACCTGGCATTTTCCGGCTGCGATACCCTGGCGTGGTGTGGTTTCGTTGGCGCTGCCCCGACGATGGGCACCGATGTCTTCGCCGACGCTGCCCCCGGCTTCATGGCCTATTACCTCAGCGGCAAGTCCGGCTTCACCTCGCCGACCTGGCAGGGCTATCCGGCGGTGGGCGTGGCCGATCCGTCGGTCATCATCCAGCCCGCTGTGGCCGGCAGCATCCCCGGCGGCACTACGGCCACGCTCTCGGTCATCGCCCTAGGCGCGGAACCGTTCGCCTATCAATGGTACCAGGGTGAGAGCGGTTATGTGTTTAATCCGGTCGAGGGAGCCACCTCCGCCACCTTCACCACCCCCGCTCTAACCGCCACGACCCGCTACTGGGTGCGGGTGAGCAATGCCTCGGGTTTCGCGGACAGTGAAACCGAGGTCATCAGGGTTGATGTGCCCTTGTCGGCCAATCCGAATCTCGCCGGGCTGGTGCCGCTCTTCGGCACGCTCACCCCGACCTTCGATCCGGCGGTGATCACCTATCAGGTGAACCTGCCCTACGAGGCGACCGAGATCACCCTCACGCCCACCGCCGCCGCAGCGGGTGCCACCGTGACTGTCAACGACCGGCCGACGGCCAGCGGCACCGCCTCCGAGCCGATCACCCTGACGGTGGGCGACACCGTGGCCACGGTTAGAGTGGCGGCGGCGGATGGTTTTAGCACCAAAACCTACACCGTCACCATCACCCGCGCCGCCGCGCTGGTGGTCGCCACCGATCCCGCCGACGTGGCCGGTGCCACGGCAACCTGGCTGCGGGGCACGCTCACGCCCCACGGGGTGGTCACGGCGTATTTCGAATACGGTCCCACGGGCACCTACGGCTCGCAAACCACCGCCGCCGAATACGCCGGCGACCTGCCGCTGGCAATGAGCGCCCGCCTCGACGGCCTGGTCGGCCACGCGACCTACCACTGCCGCGCCGTCGCGGTGGGGGCCGCCGGTCCGGTCTATGGCAATGATATCACCTTCACCACCGCCGCCGAAGCGCCGCTGGCCGTCACCGGCGAGCCCGGTACCACGGGCGACAGCACCGCCACCCTGGCGGGCGCGGTCGATTCGCGCGGCCAGGACACGACCGTGGTCTTCGAATACGGCCTGAGCACCGCCTACGGCCGGACCACTCCGCCGCAAACCGTGCCTGCCACCGCCACCGGCCTGGCGGACCTGAGCGCCACCGTAACCGGGCTGATCCCCAAGGTCCACTACCACTGCCGAATCGTGGCCACCAGCGCGGCCGGGACCAGCTTCGGCGATGATGTCGTGTTCCTCACGCACGTCGGCGGCACCGGCGGCGGCGGGGCTTTCGCCGTGCCCACGACCGTCACCGGCGACAGCGCCGGAGTGGACATCGACAGTGCGATTCTGTTAGGCGAGGTCACCCCCAACGGCGGCTCCACGCTGGCGCATTTCGAATTCGGCACCACCGCCGCCTACGGTCGCAGCACCGCGCCGCAGGGCACGGGCAACGGCGATGCCGCGGTGGCTGTCACCCTTCCCGCCGCCGGCCTGCTGCCCGGTACCACCTATCACTACCGCCTGGTCGCGTCCAACAGTCTGGGAGCCGGCTTCGGAGCCGACCGGACCTTCAGCACCCGCTATCCCGCGCCCGCCGCAGTCACCGGCGGCGCGGAGATTCTCACCTCCACCTGCGCCAGGGTCACCGGCACGATGCGTGCCCGCGGCGCGGAAACCGAGGTGTGGTTCGACTACGGCACCGACGGGATCGACTTCCCGCTGAGCGTGCGGGCTGTTCCGGCCACCGTCGGCGGCGATGAAACCACCGCCGTGAGTGCCGAGATTGGCGGATTGACCCAGGGGGCGACCTATCATTACCGGGTCCGCGCCACCAGCGCGGGCGGCAGTGCCACCGGTGCCACGGAAACGTTTGCGGTGGCCCTGCTGTCCGGGCTGATCCAGGACTTCCCGGATGCCGTGCCGCTTGCCGAGCGCCAGGGAACCATCACCGTCAACCTCAGCCCGGACGGTCTCGCCCACGGTTGGCGGCTGGCCGGCGAGCAAACCTGGCGGGCCTCCGGCAGCAGCGCCGGCGGCCTGGTCAGTGGCGACCGCACCATCGAATACCGCCCCGTGCCCGGCATGACCCAACCGCCCAGCGAGGCGGTGACCGTGGTCAGCGGTGGCACCCCGATCATCCTCGATCGCGCCTACACTGCGGCCACCGAGCCCGCCACCGGCCGGCTCATCGTCAGCCTCAAGCCCAAGCACCTGGCCGAAGCGGTCGAAGACGGCGTGCGCCTGCAATGGCGGCTGGCCGGTGACAGCGCCGCGCCATGGCTCGACAGCGGCACCACCCTCGAAGGCCTTGCCCCTGGCAACCACCTCGTCGAATGCCGCGAGGTGCCCGACCGCGTGGCCCCCGCGCTGGTCACCGCGACCATCGCCAACGGCCACACCACGGCGATTGTCATTACCTATCAACGCCCGCCCGCCCTGGTCGGCGCGCCGCCCGCCGTGTTGGATTACGCCACGGTGGCCGACCGCCAGGACCGGCCCTACGCCTACGTCGGCCAGCTCCGCAACGAAAAGGGTTCCGGCTCCGGATTCGTCGTCCGGCCGGGGGTGGTGGCCACTGCCGCCCATGTGGTGTTCGATGACGGAGCACTGACCCTTGCCGGCGGTCTCGAGTGGCTGTTCCAGCGGGATCGCGGCGCGTATGAGCCCGACCCGCAGCGTCCGCGCGGGCTCTATCTGATGACCGGCTACGCCGCCCAACGCGCGCTGGACGACTCGCCCGGCAGCGCCAGCGCCCAGTCCCAGGCGCTGGATGCCGCCGCGCTGTATTTCCTCGGCGACCCCGGTCGCGGCGGCTTCAGCGGCTTCCTCGCCAGCGACAGCGTGGAGAACGAATTCCTGCTCTCGCCCGCGCTCAAGACCCTGGTCGGCTTCCCGGTCAGCGGCGTCGCGGCCGCCGACCGCGACCGGATGCATGCCACCGAGCCGGCCACCGTCGTTTTCGCTCCTGCCTTCGGTCCAACCTACACCACTACGGACATCCGCGGCTACAGCGGTGCTTCGGGCGGCCCGTTGTGCGTCCGCTATGAAAACGGCAGCTACTATCCCGCTGCGATTTACCTCGGCGGCTCGGCCCAGGCCGTGGTCCGCGCCATCGATGGCAGTATGGCGGATCTGATCGGCTTCGCCGAAACCAGCGCCACCACCGGCCAACTCGGAGGAGGCGGCAGCCTCACCCAAACCGGTACCGTGCCGGTACCCAGCGCCAACGGCTCGCTGCAGGTGCTCATCGAGCCCGCGACCGCCCGCGCCGCCGGTGCCGGCTGGCGGCTGCGCGCCCAGGCCCCCTACGTCGCCAGCGGTGCCCGCGAGGACGACCTGGCACCCAATACCTACGCCGTGGAATTCGCCGCCGTGACCGGCTTCGTACCGCCCGTCCGCCCGCAGGTCGCCATCAACGCCGGCCACCTGGTCACCATCACCTTCAGCTACGAGAAGATCATCCTGCCGCCGGTCATCACCTCGGCCGAGACCGCCACCGGCCCGCGCGGCCAGCCGCTCAGCTATCAAATCACCGCCCTCAACGACCCGGATTCCTATCAGCTCCGCGGCACCCTGCCCACCGGCATCGGTTTCAATGCCGCCAACGGCCTGATTTCCGGCACGCCGACGGTCGCCGGGAATTTCGTGGTCACCGCGGGCGCCACCAACCGCAGCGGCTCGGCGAGCCGCACCGTGGCCATCGCCGTGCTGCCGCTGCTCGCCGCCCAGAGCCACAGCTCGCCGGTCAGCCGGCCGTTCAGCTACCAAATCACCAGCAGCGAATCCGGCGCAGGCCTGACCTATACCGCCAGCAGCCTGCCCGCCGGGCTCGCGCTCGATCCGGTCACCGGCATCATCTCCGGCACTCCGGCCGCCGCAGGTACCTTCGTGGTGCCGGTGAGCCTCACCCTCCGCAGTGCCACCGCCAGCGCCACGCTCACCCTCCACATCACCGACACCGCCCCGGCCATCACAGTCCAGCCCGCCGCGGCCCTCACCGTGGCCTACGGCGGCACCGCGCTGCTCACCGTGGCGGCGAACGGCTCGCCCGCACCAACGTTCCAATGGTATGAAGGCGACTCCGGCGACACTGGCAATCCGTTGGCCGGAGCCATCACCGCCACCCTCACCAGCCGACCGCTGACCGGCTCCACCCGGTTCTGGGTGCGGGCCGCCAGTATCAGCGGCATGGCCGACAGCGCCGCCGCCGTCGTCACCGTCCAGCCCTCTCCCAACCCGAACCTCATGGACCTCATCCCGGGCGCGGGCAGCCTCAGCCCGGATTTCAATCCCGGGGTGGCAAATTACACCCTTGCCGTGCCCTACGGCGTGACCTCGCTCACCCTCACGCCGCGGGCCGAGGTGCTCCAGACCACCGTGACCGTCAATGGCACGCCCGCCGCACTGGATGTCCCCTGCGCACCCGTCCCGCTGGCCGTCGGCGACACCGTCGTGGTCGTCACCGCCACCGCCGGCGATGGCGTCACCGCGAAATCCCACACCCTCACCGTGAGCCGTGGCAGCCAGGCGGAGGTGGTCACCGGTGACGCGGTCGAGGTCACCGACGCCACTGCCACCCTGACCGGCAGCGTCACCCCCAACGGCCAGGTCACCGCGTTCTTCGAATACGGACGCACCGACGCCTATGGCGACGCCACCCCGCCGCAGGAGTTGGCAGGGACGGATCCGCTTGCCGTGGCGGCCTCGCTCGGCGGCTTGACGGGCGACACCAGCTACCATTACCGGCTGGTGGTGACCACCGCCTAC
>JAIPKB010000069.1 GCA_021733795.1 Akkermansiaceae bacterium
ACACGGTGAGTCTCTACGGCGGCGCGATTTCCAACTCCGGTGCGCTGATCCTCCGCCGCTCCACTCTTAACGGCAACACCTCGGACTACGAAGGCGGCGGTGTTTACACCGATTTCTACGGCACGCTGGATCTAACCAACTGTACGATCACCGGCAACCACGCAAACTTTTACGGGGGTGCCATTTTTAATGGAAGTCCGTTGGTGCTGGGCAGTGCCACGCTGGTCGGCAACACCGCGAACCGGATCGGTGGCGGCGTTTACAATGACTTTTTCGGCACGCTCTCCCTCAATAACTCGATCATCGCCGACAACACGGCTCCGGAGAGTCCGGAGGTTTTCGGCACTTGGACGGGAGCCTCCAATCTCACTGGCGGCGACCCGAAACTCTCGCCGCTGGACAACTGGGGAGGCCTCACCCAGACCATGCCGCCGCTGCCGGATTCGCCGGCCATTGACGCGGGTGGCACCACTGCCCTGCTGACCGACCAGCGGGGACTGGCCCGTATTCTGGGAGACTCGCTCGACATCGGTGCCTTCGAAACACCGGCGGTGAATTTCAATGCGGATGGCCTGACGATTTATGCAAGAGTCCCGGTGACGGATTCCGACGGGGTGTTTGAAATTTCCACGGATCCAAATTTCCTGCCGGTCGTCAGCACGCTGGCAGGCACGGGAAATCCCGGGTTGGTTGACGGCGCACGGCTGTCCGCGCAGTTCGGTTATCCATCCGGTGTCGTGCAGGACACGGAGGGGAATATTTTCATCGCCGATGCCGGCAATCATCGGATCCGGATGATTTCACCGGACGGGACCGTGGTCACGATCGCCGGCAGTGGAGCCAATGGCGGCATGGCGAACGGCTCCGGCCCCACCGCTGCGTTTCGGTTTCCTTCCGCCGTGGCGGTCGGCCCTGATGCCAACGTTTATGTGGCGGATACGTACAACCACCGGATCTGCAAGTTGGTCCGTCCATCGAGTCCGGGTGGTGTGTGGGTGGTGGAGAACGTGGCCGGGACTGGGGCCAACGGGTTGGTGAACGGATCGGGGGTGGCGGCAAAGTTCAACTACCCCTACGGCTTGGCGCTGGATGAAAATGGCAATGTCTATGTGGCGGATACCGACAACCACTGCATCCGCAAGATCGCTCCTGTGACCTCGTCGACGGTTACGGTTAGCACGTATGCCGGAGTGGTGGTTGACGGTGCCGGAGTCCCGGGATTTCTGGATTCCACCAATGCACTCGCCGCCAAGTTCAACAAGCCCGTGGGGGTGGTGATTTCGAGTGGCAATCTTTATGTGGCGGACACGTTGAATCACCTCATCCGTGAAATCGTTCCCAACGGATCGATCGCCGGTGCTGTCAGTACGTTTGCCGGATCGACGGTCGGGTTTGCCGATGGCACCGGCGCTGCCGCTAAATTCAACGCGCCTTCCGGGCTCGCGACCGATGGCGGCGGCAGCCTTTATGTGGCTGACGAGGACAACCACCGGATCCGCAGGATCACGGCGTTGGGCGACGTGACGACCCTGGCCGGCATGGGGGGTGCCGGTTTCGTCAATGGGAGTTCGTTAGAGTCCAGCTTCAACTCACCTACTGCGGTAACGGTCGCGCTCGACGGAAATCTGGTGGTGGCCGACTTCGCAAATCATGTGCTGCGGCGCACCGTCATTCAACCTCTCTCGGTACCATCCTCGCTGGTTGCGGGGACGGTCGACGCTGCAGGCGTGCAAGTGAATGCGGTACTCGATGTGGTGGCGCTGGGACTGGATCCGAGTGTGACCTACTATTTCCGTTGGAAGTCCTCGACGACCGGAGACACTCAATTGCTCGGTCAGCGCTTTTTCCTGTATGATTTTCCAGTGGTGGTGACCGAAATAGCCAGCAACCTGAACCCGACCTCGGCGCGGATGAATGCGACTGTCGATCCAAAGGCCAGCGCAACCGCAGTGGTGTTTGTCTATTCGACCGATCCGGAGATGGGCAACCCGTACGAGGTGACGGCGCTTGCCGGTTCCGGTGAGGCGGGATTTGCCGATGGCACGGGTGCGGCTGCCCGGTTTTCCAATCCCTCCGGGATGGTCACGGATGCCGCCGGTGATGTTTTTGTAGCGGACCGCCTGAACCACCGGATTCGCAAAATCACCCCGGCGGGCGTGGTCACGACGTTCGCCGGTTCCGGGGTGGCGGGCTTTGCCAACGGCACGAGAACCGCCGCCCGGTTTGAGAAGCCGAGCGGAATCGCCATCGATCGCCATGGTGATTTCTATGTCGCCGACGAGTGGAATCACCAGATTCGCAAGATCACGGCAACGGGCGAGGTCACTACCTTTGCCGGCACCGGGGTGGCGGGATTCCTTGATGGAGACAAGGCTGCGGCGCAGTTTCTCTATCCGGTGGGAGTGGCCGTGGATGCATCCAACAATGTTTACGTGGCCGACACGGGCAATCATCGCATCCGTAAAATCAACGCCGTTACCGGTGAGGTGACGACGATCGGCGGCACGGGTGTCGATGGGTTCAGTGATGGCGTGTTTTCAGCCTCGTCGTTTTCCTCACCGCGGGCTCTCGCGGTGATCGCCGTTGACAAGGTGATGGTGGTGGATTCAGGCAACCAGCGGATCCGGGTGATTGCTTCCGGCAGTGTTTACACACTCGCGGGCAATGGAGATGCTGGATTTCTCGATGGCTGGGGCGGCAGCGCCCGGTTTTCATCACCGACGGGCATTGTGCGGGATGGTGCCGGCATTGCGTATGTCACGGATGCTGGGAACCATCGGATCCGCCGGATCACCCCGGACGGACAGGTGACGACTCTCGCCGGTTCCGGGATTGCCGGACAGGAAAACTCTCCTGCGGTCGGGTTGTATCCGGTTACAGTCTGCCAGTTTGATGGTCCCGCCGGCATTGCCCTCGATCCATCGGGGGGGGTGCTGGTCAGCCAGGAGGGCTTGGTGCGCAAGCTCGCTCGCAGCGCCAACTTGCCAAGTGTCACGGTGACTCCGAATGTCACCGGCGCTGGTGAGCGGACCGTGTTTGTGGATATTCCCCAACCGCTGCTTCCGGGAGGGGCGTATTATTTTCAAGCCTCGGGCAGCAATTACCGGGGATCGATGACGGGTGAAATCCTGGGTTTGGTGACCCCGCAAGCGGCGATCTCGGTGTTTGCCGGTGCGGACACGAGTGCCCCGGCGGTCCTTCACGAACAGTCCGACCCGATTGATTACGGCCATACTCCAACGAACGGTCCTTCGATCACGAAGTCCTTCACCATTGCAAATCCCGGCGGTTGGCCGCTCACGGTGAGTTCGGTGGATGTTCCCGCTGGATACCGGCTCACGGGTGGGACTGGTGTGATTCCAGCCCTTGCTTCACTGACCTTCGAGCTCATTCTCCCGTCCCTCAGTGGGGGAGTCTTCAGCGGTGGGATTGTGATCTCCAGCGATGCTCCAGGGCAGGCGGTGTTTTCCTTCCCGATCACCGGTGCGGTGTTGGCCCCCCCAAAGGTCGCGACTTTATCGGCCACCGCCGTCGGGCCTGGTGCCGCGACCCTGAATGCGACTGTCAACCCGATGGGCAGCAGCACGACGGTCTGGTTTGAGTGGTCGCAGGATCCCGAGTTCGACGGATTCATGGTCCGCACGGCGGCGGGATCGACTCACGGTTATGCGGAAGGGCCGGGGGCGACGGCCAAGTTCAATCAACCGTCCGGAGTGGCGACCGATGCCGGTGGCAGCATCTACGTGGCGGATACCCAGAACCACCGGATTCGCAGGATCGCATCGAACGGCACGGTCAGCACCTTGGCCGGCACGGGCGTGGCGGGTTTTGCCGACGGCGCGGGCGCGACCGCGCAGTTTGACCATCCGGTCGGGGTGGTCATGAGTGCCAGCGGGATTTTGTTTGTCGCGGATTCCCAAAACCACCGCATCCGTGCGATCAATCCGGCCGGTGAGGTGGTCACTTACTCCGGTCTTGGAACGCCGGGCTTTACCAATGGCATCGCCGGAGCCGCCCGCTTCCACACGCCGACCGGACTGGCGATCGATGGCGACGGTGTTCTCTATGTGGCGGATTCTGACAACCACCGCATCCGCAAAATCGCGATCGATGGCTCGGTGAGTACGTTGGCGGGCACCGGTGTCGCCGGTTCCGCAAATGGAGCCGTCGCGGTGGTGCAATTCAATCGACCGGCGGGCATTGCCGCGGATTCCTCAGGGTTTGTGTATGTGACCGAAGCCACCAGTCATGCGGTTCGGAAGATCACCCCAAGTGGCAGCACCAGCATTTTTGCCGGATCCCCGACCACGGCGGACTTTGTCAATGCCAGCGGTCTCAGCGCCCGGTTCTCCAGTCCGGTGGGACTTGCGGTGGGGACCGAGGGTTCGCTTTACGTTGCGGACCAGGGAAACCACCGGATCCGCGCCGTTAGCCCGGGTGGTTCCGTCACTACGTTGGTTGGGTCTGGCACGCCCGGGACCGTCGATGGGATGGGAGATGACGCGCGTTTTTCCAGTCCGATCTCCTTGTCCACCGCGGAAACCGGGGACGTGGTGGTTGGCGAATCCGGGAGTTCGGTGATTCGTGAGCTCACCTCGCTGCAAGTCGTGCAGCAAGCCGCCGCGGGTCTCAATGGAACCACGGATATTCCCGTGCAGTTGCCGGTCACCGGTCTGCCGACCGCCGCCGCCTATTTCTTCCGCTCGATCGCCACCAACCGCGGCGGCACCACCGTTGGGAATGCGGTCGCCAGCGTCACCACCACCTACCAAGCATGGAAAGTCGCCAAGTTCGGCGTGGATGCGGACAATCCGCTCATTGCCGGTGAGTCCGCGAGTCCGGCCGGCGACGGGGTTGCCAACCTGCTCAAATACGCCTTCGGTCTGGAGCCGCTCGTTCCCGCGACGGGAAGTTTGCCGACAATGGACGTTGGGGGCGGGGCCCTCGCACTCACCTACACCCAAGTCCTCGCCGCCACCGACATCGTATACACCGTGGAGTGGTCATTCAATCTGGTCGATTGGAGTCCGGTCGGCGTCACCGAGGAAATTCTCAGTGGCAACGGTACCGCCCAGTTGATCCGGGCGTCGGTGGCCGCCGCGCCCGCCGCCGCCAAGTTCCTCCGTCTCAACGTCACCTTGCCGTAGTTCTGTCCCATTTCCTTAATCTCATGAAACACTCATCCTATTCATTTTGCAGGTTGGCCGCAGGCCTTCTAGCGGGCATTGTGACCCTGGTGGCTCCGGCTCGGGCCCAGGACGCCGTGCAGACGATCACGCTCACCGCCGGATGGAATGCCGTCTGGTTGGAAGTCGAGCCGGTCGATGCTACCGGGCAGGCCAAGCCTCCCACCGCGGTGTTCAACAATCCGGCGATCCTGATCGCTGCCACGCCCAAACCGCTCGCCGGTCTGGCCGAGTTTTTCGCGGGAGATCCCGGCACCATCACCACGTTCAACAAGGACGAATGGCAGCAGTGGAAACGAACCGATCCAGCGGACAGCAACAATCTCCCGTTGATTCGCGGCAACCGTCCCTACCTGATCCAAGTGGCCGCCGGTACGGCGACCTTCTCGCTGCCTTTGTCCGGCAAGGCTCGGTTCTTCCGCCCCACCTGGACTCCGGACCGGTACAATCTGATCGGGTTCGGGTTGCAAGGGGCACCTACCTTTGACGCGTTTTTCGGTCCTTCCGGCACCAAGCATCCGATTTCAAGAATCTTCACGCTCAATGCGACCACCGGCAACTGGCAACATGTCACGGCAAGCGCGCAGATGGTCTCCGGCCGGGCTTACTGGGTCTACTGCTCCGGTCCGTCCAATTACATGGGACCGGTGTCCGTGGACTTCGATCTCGCGGTTTCCGGCACCTTGGGCTTTGGCGGACCCTCCGACGCGGTTGCGGTCGGCTCTGGTGTCGATGCGTTGACGCTGGATTTGAAGGAACTCGTTTTCAGCAACATTGGAGCCACCCCGATCAGTCCGGAATTGGATTTGATCGCCGCTTCTCCGGGCTCCGGCAATCTCGCGCTCTATGTGGTCAGTCCTGCGGCGGACCGTCTGGCCTACGAACGCGGAAACCGGGTGGATTCGGCAGCGGGTGAGGGTGCCAGTTCTGCTCTCGGCGAAACCGTGAACTCGCAGACCACCGCGACCCTCACTTTGGGGGCGCAGCGCAACTGGAGCGATGATAATCCACGGACCAATATTTATCGCCTCAAAACCGGTGCGGCGGGTGCGTCGTTCTGGTTGCCGGTGACCGCCATTCGAAGCGAACTCCAACCATCCACCGGCACCACCGCCGATCCCCCCGCCAGCGAGGTGACCGGACTGTGGGTGGGGGAAGTGGCCGTCAATGGCGCGACGAGCATCGTCGAGGATGGCGCTCCCGTCCGGCCTTCCGCAGGTTCCGCACCCATGCGCATCCTGTTGCACTCCGATAGCAGCGGTACCGTGCGATTGCTTTCCCAAGTCACCATCATGCAAACCAAATCGGCGGATCCCGCAGTCGCCCCGGTGCCGGTGTTGGTGGTCGATCCCAAGCGGATTCCATTCTTTGAGGGGGTCAAGGAGCGCAATGGCAAACGCGCCGGTCTGCGGATTGAGGCCATCGCCTACGACATGCCGCGTGATTCCAGCATCGGCACCCAGGCGGATGAGCCGGTCAATCCGGATGCGGACGACCTCATCGCCATGATCGTCTCCGAGTCCACCAGTCCGGTCACCAAGTGGGCTTCCGGCAAGGGGTTCTACACCACGCGGGAGGCGGTGACGCCCGAGGCGATCGATTCCTACCTGCTTTTCCGCGACCTTCGCCCCCCCGCCCTCAAGGAAATCTATCTGACGAGCCTCCCCATGACCGGCTCCGTCGGCAAAGGCCAATCGGTGTCCGGGACGCTCACCCTCGATCCCTTCCATCGCACCAACCCCTTCCGTCATGCGTATCACCAGCGGCACCCCAAGGGCCCCAATATCACCCGTGCCATCACGCTTTCCTTCGATTCCGGGCAAGCGCTCCCCGATCGCCTGAGCGGCACTTTCAGTGAGACCGTCCAAGGTCTCATCAACTCCAATCTCACCCTCACCGGGCGCATCGAACTGCGCCGTGTCAGCCCCGTCGCCACCCTCGAAGGCGCTCAATAAGAAACTCCCCATGACTTTCCAAACCACAACTCCATTTTCAATCCCAAGCGTGATGAAAACCAACCCCTTCCTACTCCGGATGCAGACCGCGTTCGCCGCTGTGGCCCTGGCCGCGATGTCCGCAGGCACCGCCATGGCTGCCGCACCACAGCTGGCTCTCAGTCCCTCGAACGTGCCGTTTGCCGACACCGATGTCAATACCGATTCCCCCGCCCAAACGTTCACCATCAGGAACGACGGCGATGCCGTTCTGAATGTCACCGGGATCACGTTTGCCGGAGCAGATTCCGGGGATTTTATCAAAACCGGAAACCCGACGACCGTGTCAGCGAACGGAGGGACGGCGACCTTTTCGGTGAGGTTTCACCCTGCGGCCTATGGTGATCGTAGCACGACGTTGACCGTGACTGGCAACGCCGGCCTGTCCGCAACAGCCAGTCTCTCGGGCAAAGGACTCGGTCCGGATATTGGCGTGTCCGGCATGACGGATGGAGGCGACACCACCCTGACCAACGTGGATCTCGGCACCGCCACCACCACCAGCACCAGAACTTTCGTCATCAATAACCCGGGCACTTCGGCGTTGTCCATTTCGAACATCTCGGGCCAAAACGCGGATTTCTCAGTCACGACTCCTCCGGCCACCACCGTCGCCGCAGGGGGGAACACCCCCTTTGTGGTCACCTTCCATCCTGCGACTGCCGGCATCAAGACCGCGACCCTCAATATTCTCAGTGATGCCCCAAACAGCTCCTTTGAGATCAATTTGTCGGCCACCGCAACTGCGCCCGAGATCAGCGTGGAAAAACCCACCGGTCCTCCCTTGGTAAGCGGGGATCCCGTGGACATGGGTTCGGTGCAGTGGACGAGCAATGACACCCTGCAATTCACCATCAGGAATCCGGGCGATGCCAGTTTGAGGAATGTGGCGGTCTCCCTGGTGGGTCATCCGGATTTCAGCATCACCCAGCATCCCGGTGCCACGGTGAACGCCGGAAGCAGCACGAATTTCATCGTGATGTTCACCCCCACAAGCCGTGGCGTGAAAACCACTCAACTCCGGATTGCCAGCAACGATGCCGATGAGAACCCGTTCGTTGTCAACCTCACCGCCAAAGGCGTCGCGCCGGTGATCGTCGTGGAACAACCCGCAGGGGCGAATATCCTGGACGGGGGGGCGAAAAACCTGGGAGATGTCTATCAAGGCTCGCCGGAAAGCTTTGATTTCACCATCCGTAACACCGGTGATGCGACCTTGACCGGATTGGCGGTCACGCTGGACGGAACCAATGCCGCGGACTTCAAGGTGTTGAGCCAACCTTCATTAACGTCCCTGCCTGCTGGGGGGGTCACGACCTTCACCATTCAGGTGACTCCATCCGTGTCAGAAAGCCGCGCCGCCGCCATTCATATCACCAACAATGACCCGGAGATCGTTTCAGCAAATCCCAAGAATCCCTTCGACATCAGTCTCACGGCCAACGGCGTGGAGATCCCGATTTCATCCGATGCCTTCGGGTATAAATTGAACCCGTCGACACCGGCCAACAATCTGATCCTCACCACCGCCGATCCTGAAGTCCGGACCGCCAACCTGACGGGCGACGATCAGGCGGAGAACATCGACATCGGTTTCAGCTTCCTGTTTTATGACAAGGCATACACCACTTGCTCCCCCTCCACCAACGGGCTGATCCAGTTCGGCGGTTCTTCCACTTCCTATGTTCCCAATCCGATTCCCAGCGCCAGCACCCCAAACAACATCATTGCGGCATTCTGGACCGACCTGCGGTCGGGAACCGGGAGAATTCTCTACACCACCAAAGGCACCGCTCCGAACCGCTACTTCGTCATTCAATACAAGGATGTCGAACTCTATCAGGACGCGGCCAAAAAGATCAGCTTCCAGGTTCTGCTCTACGAGGGAAGCAACACGATCGAAATCCAATACCAGAAAATCAACGCGTTTGCCGCCAACAGTCGCAATATCGGCATCGGCATCGAGAACTCCTCGGGGGCCGTCGGGATCCAGTATATCTACGGTGCACAAGGCCAGTCGGGTCTGTTCCCGAGGTCCGTGCCGTTTGGCATCACCTTCACCCGGCCGGTCATCGCCCAGGTGGAAAGCAAGTATGTGCGGCCGGATGGTACGACGATTGTCGACATCGGGTCGATCGAAGTCGGACTTAATCCGGAGATTGGCACCATTCACGAACCGGTTGGGACGGTGAGGCGCTTCGAGGCCCCGGAGTTCATCTATCTGAATCGGAACTTCCAGCAACTCACCGCAGTGGGGGACCTGGGAGATCCCGAGGACGACGTCGCATGGTATCGGCTCGTCAACGACGGCTACGCGATCGACGGCGATATCGTGCAGGGAACGCACACGTTCTTCACGACCACCCTCACCCATGACGTGACGGTCATCTGGAGGTGGCGTTTGGAATATGCCGTGATCGTTGATGCGCCGACCGCGGCCGGCGGTTTCGGCAATCCCGAGCCACTGGTCGGACGGACCTGGTATAAGAAAGGCGACCAGTTCAATGCCGCCATTGATACGATTATCGGGCCCCAAGAGGCGGGGTTTCGCTCCGTTGCGACGGGATACACGCTGTTTGACAAGGATGGGACTCAGACCGGCTTCACCGATCTCAGCGACTCGGCAGACAAGCAAGCTTCGGTCGCCTTCAGCAGGCAGGCTTCGACTCCGCTTTCAATCACCGACGCGCTCCGGTTCAAATGGGAAATCGTCGGCCAGGTGCGTTACCGCTTTGATGCGGCCGGCGGACAGGCTGGGGAAAGCTCGAGTTTCTTCAACGGGCAGGCCTTTGTGATCGTTGACGGGGGAACTCCAGACTTCGGCAGCGGGCCGAACAAGGATGTGTGGATCGAGATCGGTACGCCGGTCGAGGTGGGAGCCTTCTACCGGACTGCCGACCGTTGTTTCACCCTGGCGGATTTCCCGGTGTCACCCGGTGGGAATCTTGCAGGGCTGGGAGCGGATATCTCGGATCTGATGGATCGGGATGTGCCTGACCTGTCCCTTGTCAACCGGGTCGCACGCACCAAAGTCATTGTCAATGGTGCTACCCAGCCCACCGAGATCCATTGGTTCTATCAGCCGACGGTTTTCCGGGCGGAAGTGGCGCTGGGCACTGCCGTCGATCCCGGCCAGTTGGTGCCGGCCTTGTGCGAGGGTGCCGAGTTGGGCGATGCCGGACCCAATGTGAACTCGGTGCTGGCCGTGGCAACTCTCCCGACCGGAACTTCCAACGGATACCCATGGCGCTGGGATCGGCATGGTAAGAAGGTTTATCCCGTGCACCCGGGCAGTAACCGGGTCCAATGGCAGGACAAGAACGATCCGACCAAGAGCTACACCATCGAGATCGTCAGCGGATATCCCGGTGATGTGGTCGAACTCGCTTCAGAACGGGAAATGAGCAATGGCTCCCGCTATGGATCGGTCGGAAACTACGTCCGCCAGACGACGCTCGCTCCGGCAGGCTCGGAATTTCCGGGTTTCCCCAGTGCGCACTACCGCCACCTGTTCGACTCGGTGGCGAACCGTCAGCCGCCGACCCGGTTGGACATCAGCAGCAGCGACCAATGGGCCTTCCAAGAACTGACCTATACCGACCAGGGCACCGACGCCAGTGTCTCGGGGGACAAGTCCTTTACCGCCAGCGGCAATGGGCGCAGTGTGCTGTTATACAGTTACCGGCCGAATCCTGACGAAATTGCGGACGGCAACAGCGCCAAGGAAAACCTTGCCGTGCGCGTGGTCCGTTCCAGTGCGGTGTCGGTGATTTCCAGAAACGATCCGAAGCTGGTGCTCGGTCATCATGCGTTGGAACTCGGAAACGGTCCGGCATCCTCAGCGGGGGCCTATGGCGTCATCCAGAACGGCAATCCGCCACCGACCTCCAGCGTGGTTCCCGGCAACCGCTTTGTGGTGGATTTCTGGCTCAATGCAAAAGAGTTTCAGGCACCCTCTGCGGTGATGCTCTCCGGTTGCACCACCACCAGCGGGTCCACCAGTGTGACTTGTTCCAGCACCGCAAACCTGGCGGCGGGCATGAGCCTGAGTGGAACGACCATCCCCGCCGGCACGAAGATCACATCGGTCGCCAACGGAACGACCTTGGTCATCAGCACGGCGGCCACGGTCAGCGGCAATGGATTATCACTAACTGCATCAAACAAGCCGGTTACCATCATGAGTACCGGCGGGGGCGGACTCAAGGTCACGCTGGATGCGGGAACTTCGACGATGACGGCCTCGTACCACGGGGTTGAGGTCGGTCATGCCTTGACCCGTTCCGGTGTGGCATGGCGACATTATGCCATTCATGTCTTCACGAATACGTTCTTCGGTGTCGACGCGACGGTCGTGGATTTCTATCTCGACGGTGTGCGCGAGGAGCAGGGATTCGTGACCAGTTGGTTCCCGGGGGCGGTGGATTCGACCGTTGGCAGCGAAGTGACTGCAAACTCGTTGAGGTTCGGAGTTGATGCGGAACCAAACTGTGGTTTGCAACTCGACAATTTCCGGCTTTTCAGTCTGGGTTCGGATGTAAGAGGCTATTTGAGCGCGGGCGAAGTCCGCCAACTTAGAACCGAGCGCGACATGACGGTGGGCGTAAAGCGACTCCGTGGTGTCAGCCCGCAGTTGTCGTTCCATTTTGAAAACGCGCCGACAAGCGGCTGGTTTGCCAATCAGGGGACTCTTCCGAATGTGGGTCTCGGCGCGGTCACGGGGTTGGCTGCGGATGCTTATGCCGGCACGTGGGCGAACGCGGATCTCCAGGAGGTGGCCACCCGTATTGAGAGCACCCTCGACAATGCCGGCTTCGGCGGCAGCGGCTACATCCTCAACCGAATTTCGAACTACAATGCGGGTCTCTATGACCGCACGGCGGAGGTCGGCACTTGGGGGCCGGTCTTCCCGGTCAACCACAGCCAGCTTTTCGCTGACGCCGCCAGGCGGCTCGAGGTGGCGTATTATGAAAACCCCTATCTCACCGATCCGCTGCCTCACCCCAATGTGGCATGGCCCTATGTGGCTACCGAGTTTCAAAATGTGGTTTATCCCGTGCTTGGCCCGCACAAGGACAAGGCCATCTACATCGCGAGCCGTATCGGCTCGGAAGGGGTGGACCAGGAGGGCTATCCTCAACAGGTTTTCGATCCGGCAGGATTTGCCGATCTTGAAATCTACAACCAGCCGAGCAAGTCGGCCGCTGGTTACAACCCGAATGAAGAACACGCGCTTGCGGCACCTTCCGGCCGTGCGGCCCTGAAGGTCAAGAACCTCGGTGAGGCAATACCTAACAATCCGCCCCTCGCCGCCTTTGCGCTGCAGGCGGATATCAATGATGAAACCTCTGCGGGCTATACCTCTGCCCCGTGGGTATTGGTTCAGGTTGACAATCTCATCACCGGCGAGCCTGAAATGGCGGCCTATCATGTCTTCAAGACCCGTCTCGACAATACCCGTCCGGGGGCGCTTCCATTCCCGCGGCCTGCCGATGCGCTCGTCAACAGCACCGACGGCCTGACATACGAGAGTGCGGCGAATCCCGAGGACCGGTTCCTGGCGATGGATCCCTCGAAAGCATATAACTTTTGTTATGCATTCTCCTATCCGGTCGCCGCCGGCGATCTGCTGATTCCTCCCTACCCGCTCAATATCGTCATTGGAACCACCACGATGAGGGACGCCGGCGGCGGCAATGAAAGCACGCAGCGGACATTTTGGAAAGATGTGAACGGAAACGCCTGGGTCGTCTCCGGCAACGGGACGTTCTTCTATCAGTATTACTATCCTTTCCGTAGTGACTTCTATCTGCCTTCCCCGCCGGTGGTCGCGACGCCGGTGGCATGGGTGCCGGACTCGGTCGGAGGGGTGTATGCCTTCACCGGTTCCGGGGCTTCTCTCAAGCCCGGAAAAGTGGTTTACAATAGCATCTGGAGGAGTAGCTATCCCAAGTTGAAACGCGGTGAAACCCTCACCTATCAGGGTGGGGAGTATTTCAATGAACATCCCGGTTCCAACGGATTGCCCGCGCTCGTCGCGATGAAGTCCGCCGAGATTGTCTACGACGTCGCAACTCCCAGTATGCGGATTGGCGATAGCAACGTCGATTTCTACTCGGCCCGCGTCATTCGTCCGCTCGACCGCTACGAAGCTCGGTTCACCGTCGCCCAGATGGCGGCCGCCGGCTTCTCGCCCGCCGCGTCGTCGATTTTCGTGGTGGCGGAGCGCTGGTATTTCAAAGACCTTCCAGGTTCGCTGCAACGCCGGTTCTATTATGACTCGCTCGCTGAAAAACTCGTCTTCCGTGGCTACCTCAATGACAAGGACAGCGGCGATTCGGACCTGACATCAGGGCCTGACCCACTCAATATTCTCGAGCCGAACGTCATCACGAGCGACGATTTGAAACTCATGCTGCCGCTCGGGACCAGTGATGATTGGACCACCTCCGTGAAGGCGATCCATACGAAGTCAATCAATCCGACGTTGGTCCGCGTTCCGGAAAACCCCCTTTTTCCGGTCGTCACCGACAGATATCTGGCAGGTATGTCGGAATCGCCGTTTGTGACCCAGCGCATTGGTCTCAATCGGAAATTGTACGATGCCACCGCGGATCTGGCGGCTGAGTTGGAGCGCATCAAAGCCGAAGAGGAGGGTCTCCGGGAAGTCGAGCAACCATGGCGGATTGGGCTGGCTCCAGATTTCCAAACCGATTTAGGCTCCGTTTGGCCGACCCGGATGATTTCACTTGAGAAGTCGTTGGGGATTCTTGGGGAGGTGGCTAAGCTCGGTTGGGAGATTGCCAAGTTGCCGTCTTTGGAAGAGTCCAAATATTCGCATCTCAGCAGCTTCGGGGTCGGTGCCGCACTGGTTCCCAGTCCCAGTCTGTTGACCGACACCACAAACGGCTCGCGTTTCATCACCATCGTTGAGAACAACCGGTCCGAGCTGGATGGCGCTCCCATTTCGCTGCATGTCATCGAGCTCATCCCGGATCGTTACCGCGGGGCGTTGAAGGTGATCGAAGCCGCGGATGCGTTCAGTGAAAAAGTCACCATTCAGCACAACGGGGAGTTCGGTGCCAACACCGGAGATCTTTACTACGAATGGTGGATTCGCGATGCCGCCCCTCTCGATGTGGTGGCCAACGAGGTTCTGGCAAACGGTAACCTGAAGGAGACCGATGCCAGTGGTCATACACTCTGGCAACAGTATCTGCCAAAGTCCCGCGTGGAGGATGGCTCGCTCAATGATTTCCAAAAACACCTGGGACTCAACAGCATAGTCTTCGAAGGCCGCCCCGATGTGACGCTGGCGGACAAGTTGGTACTCATGCGCTACCGCCATCGGAACGAAAGCAGTTGGAAGCTCGTGCCCTTCGAGTTTACCAACCCGCCGGCTGAGTGGCAGCCCGGAAATCCCGCCCCCTTCCAGTGGGCCGGGGCCGCAAATTCGCCGCAGCTTCAGGCGGATGGCCGCAAACGCTACATCCCACAATTGGTGATGGGCTGGGTGAAGCGCGTGCTTGACCGAATCAATCCCTATGAGGCGCGTTATACCGATTTCTTCAGTAATGAAAGTCCGGCCACCTACAGCAGCCAGATCCAAATTGCCGGCGCCCCATTCGCCGGAAAAGTCGCGCTGAATCCGGATAAGAATGTCATCGAAAACACCGGGCTGATCGAGCTTTATGAAACCGTGCTGGCTCGTGCCAGAGAGCTTTCGATCGATAATTCCAGTAATGGCAATGCCTCCGACGGGATCAAACAGGCGTTGTTGCTCGCCGCCACCCGGTTGTCCGTGCTTTATGAACTGCTGGCCCGCGAGGCTTATAGTGATGCGCAGGATTCGACGATCACCGTGACCGATGAGAGCGGCCTGGCGAGCGTCGCCTCGTTCACTCATGCCTTCCAGAATATGGAGGCGGACCTGATGCACGAGGAGTTGTCACTTCTCCGCGGCACCGATTTCCGCAAGAGCTATCCGGTCTATAACCGGATGTTCTGGAACTACGCCAAAGGACTCGGCGAGGCAGCCTACAATATAAATTATAACATCTACGACGAGAACACCGATGGCTTCATCAACGAGGATGACGCCCGCGCGCTCTACCCGCAGGGTCATGGCGATGCCTGGGGCCACTTCGTTTCTGCGATTGGCATGCCCTACACCCTGTTGCAACATCCGGGCTTCAGTTGGAAGACCCGCTCGGAACTCTATTCGCTCATGGAGAACGTGCTGGAGGTGGATTTCCTGGATGAGAAAACCTTCGCCAAGCTGGCGGCCGGAAGGGCTCGCACCGGGCGCGATATTGTCCGTGAAACCTATCGTCTGGCCTACACCCAGGACCCAGACGGCCAGTGGCAGGGATACACCGACAGTGCTGATCCGGCCCGTGCGTGGGGCGTGTCGGAATGGGCGCATCGTACGGGGCAGGCCGCTTACTTTGACTGGGCGGTGGCCAACGCGGTGCTCCCCGAAGATGCCGGGGCTGCAACACCTGTCGAAAATCCCGAGAACCTCGACCGGATTGAGCGTCTAGGGGCGATGGATGAAATTGGCGAGATTGCCGGTGGGCTGCATGAGATTCAGACCGCGATGGATGAAGCGAATGGCGGCGTGAATCCGCTCGGCTTCGATTCCGACGCGATCGCTTTCGATATTGATCCGTATTTCGATGGGCTGGGTTGGGAGCGCAAGACCTACTTCGAGCAAATTTTCGAAAGAGCGGTCAATGCCGGGAATAACGCCATGGTGACGCTGGATTTCGCGTCGAAGGTTGGCAACAAGCTTTACCGCCTGGCCAATGACACCAACACTCTGATCGTGGAGGCCGTTCGGCAGGACATCGATTATCGCAACCGTTTGATTGAAATCTTCGGGCGCCCCTACACCGGCACGGTTGGATTCGGTAAGGTCTTTCCCGAAGGATACGAGGGGCCGGACACGCAACTCTTCGCTTATTTGAACCGCCCGGCGATCGCCCAGATCGTCCCCGAGACCAATGACAATGCACCGGCGACCATGGTGAGATTCACCAGTACGCTGAACACCGCCACCGGTCTTGCGGACAACGGCGATATTCAATCACTTTACGCGGATGTGTTGGGGAATTTCTATGAGAACATAGGCACTCTCGTCGCGTCGCCGTTTGCCAATCTTGGCGTGGAGGGCACGACCCTGGGGGTGGGGCAGGCCGAGTTGAGAGAGGCCTTTGTCACCTTGGTGGGTAGCCGCAAGTATGAGGACTTCAGTGATAGTGTCGGCGAGTTGGCCGTCCCGGTCCGCAAGAACTCACCCTATGCCTTCCAAGCCCCGTCGGATTGGGGGCAACGCACCAGCTATGGTAGGGTCCAGCGCATCTTGGAAGAGGAATTGCGCGAACGAATCGCCCTTGACACGGCGGTGAATACCTATGTCGCGTTCCTCCAGGACTTTGAGGTGGTGACCAATCGCCTGAAAAGCGAAATCAACCTCGTCCAGCAGCGCGCGGACATTCATTTTGAAGTCGCCATCGAGGGGGGGATCAGCAAGATCCTGCAGATTTCACTGGATGCGGCCCGCGCGGCGGCCGATCAAGTCGGGGATTCCGCGCTGCTATATGGCACTGCCGCCTCGGAGGGTTTCCCCAAAGTGATCGGATTCTCAAACGACGCGACCTCAGTCGGCCGGGCCGGGGTGCTTGTGGCCGCCGCAAGTATCAAAACCGGGACCGGGGTGAGTTCGAAAATCGCTCAAGGGTTGAAGCAAGCCGCCCAGTTTCTCCTCGAAGCTCTGAAAGATGATCGGAATTTCGATGCGGCGCAATCCAGTGACATCGCGACCCTCGAGGGGCTGCTGGTGAACCTGGTCAGCCTGTCGGGAAATGATATCCCGATGCGCAACGCCATCGGAACCCACCTGCAGAACATCGAACTCAAGCGCCAGGAATATTTCACCGCCCAGGCGGAAGGGTTCCGCCTGCTGCGCGAGCGCGAGGCATTCAACAAGATCCTCGCCGCCAAGGTGCAGAAGAACCGGTACCATGACATGGTCTTCCGGCTTTCGCGGAATGAGGCGATGACCAAGTACCAAAGCTCCTTCAATAACGCCGCGCGCTACGCCTGGCTGGCTGCTCGCGCCTATGACTACGAAACGAGTCTCGATCCCGGCGACTCGGCAGCACCCGGAGGTCTCCTGGATCAAATCGTCAAAGAACGGCAACTGGGGCTCTGGTCCGGTAGCCAGCCGCAGGCCGGCCAAGGTGGCCTAGCGGAAATTCTCAACCACCTGAATGGCAACTTCCAGGTGCTCAAGGGTCAACTTGGAATCAACAACCCGCAGTCGGAGGTGGAGAAAATCTCGCTGCGAGGTGAGTTGTTCCGGATCGGGCCCCCTGCCGCCGCCGGTGGTGCCGCCGCAAGCGATGACCGCTGGAAGGATGCGATCAAGGCAAGGATCGTTCCGGATCTTGCCAAGGTGCCGGAGTTTGTCCGATACTGTCGCCCGTTTGCGGCCCCAGAGGAAGGGCCGCAGCCGGGGATTGTCATCCGCTTCGGTTCGCACATCAACAACGGGGTGAACTTCTTCGGCAATACACTGGTGGCTGGCGATCACAACTACAGCACCGCCAACTTCGCGACCAAGGTGCGCGGTTTCGGGGTTTGGCTGGAGAACTACAATGCGGCCGGGCTCTCGACTTCCCCACGCGCCTACATGGTGCCGGTGGGCAACGACTACCTGCGGACCTCTTCGTCCGACCAGCCCCTCACCCGTGTCTGGAATGTGCAGGAACAACGGATTCCCACGCCATTTGTGATCAATCCGGGCAACCTGACCGCACCCGGCTATATCCCGACCCTCAATGGAGTGGATGGCGGTTTCGGGCAGCTCCGCCGCCACGGCGATTTCCGGATGTATCATGACAACGGGGATCCCGCGGCTGATGACAGCGAGTTGATTCTCGACTCGCGGCTGATCGGCCGCTCGGTATGGAATTCCGAATGGATGCTGATTATCCCGGGTGCCGGTCTCCACACTGATCCGGTCACCGGACTCACCAAGCTGGCCGATACGGTCTCGGACATCAAACTGCACTTTAAGACCTACTCCCATCAAGGGCAGTAAAGCAACCTGAGGCCCCAAACACTAATCAACGCCATCCGATGAAAAAATTGCTTCTCCTCATTACCGCCACGCTCCTTCCCTGTGTATTCGCAGGAAAGGCCGCCGCCGCCGCGGGCTTCACCGATTCTTACGTCCTCTTCTATGGAGAGGTCCGGCAGGTCGGTGGCGCGCAGACCGTCCTGCTCCAGGCCGGGCATCTGGAAATGACCTTTGTCAACCAGTCCGATCCGGCCAACCGCGTGACGCTCGAGACTGAATTGAAGCCCACCGGGGTGGGTGCCACCAAACTCTATTCTTACGCGCTGAAAGTGCCGCTGGCCTACCTGCCGGAAGCCCCCCGGATCGATGAGTTTCTTTCGATCGGCACGGAGCCGACCAACTTCAGGATTGAGGAAATCACAATCAACGGCACTGCGTCCACCCTGCCGGACGGCAGCAAGGAATTCTATGGTCTGAGCTTTGCCAGCCGGGCGGCCGATTACCAACTCGACCTGCTGGTGGCTGGCGACAGCACGGACGGTGATGGTGACGGCCTGCCCGATTGGTGGGAGAGCCTTTATGGCCTCGATCCCGGTCTTGCAGATGCCAATGGCGATCCCGATGCCGATGGCTGGAGCAATCTTGAGGAATTCCGCCGCGGCGGCAACCCTGCGGTCAGCAACCGCGACCCGCAGTTGGTGACCGCCGGGCTGTTGATTCCGGAGTCGGGCGAGGCGGGTGTCTATCTGCATTTCCTCGATTCCGACACGCCGTCCGGCGGCATCGATCTGGCATTCTCGGGCAGCGAGGAATCGGGTTTTGAAATCCGGATCGATGGGGTGACGCTCCTTTCCGGCGAACTCCACCACCTTTCGTTAGCCGAGCTGGAATCCGGCCGGTTGACGATCCGCCATGCCGGGCGGGCGCTCCGGCAGTTCACCCTGCCGGTTAGTTGGAACGATGGTGGCGAGGTGGCATCCGGCCAGTTGCTGGTGCGCGCCGTTGCCGCCAGCACCGGGGATGCGAGCGATGCCTCCCTTTGGCTGGATGGTCATGATCTGACGAACAATGGCGGCGGCATCGGAAGCTGGATGGATCGATCCGGCAACGGCCGCAATGCCTCTCAACCGTTGCCAGCCCATCAACCGGTTGCCAGGGGTCACGGGGCGGACTTCGCCAACTCTCCGACCGCCCACCTGTTCTTCCAGGATCTTGCCATTGCGAACGGCAATCACACGGTCTGCGCGTCCTACCGCGCGGCGGCATCGTCCGACAACGCCCAGACCCTGCTGGCCACCAACCGCGGCTTCCTGCAACTCGCCCCGACCACCCAGGCCATCTCCTATCCGGGGGCACCGGTCTATCAGATGGATGGCGTCGCAGTGCGCGGGTTCGAAGACACCACCGGAGCCAATACCACTTCGATCTTCCGCCGCGAGGGAGGTTTGCTGGAAAATGTTTTCGGATTATCCCATGATGGCCAGAATATCGCCGCAGTGGCCATTGACCCCGTGCTGCCGACGATCGGTGCCTGGCGCGCGGCCGTGGTTGCCAATGGCGCGGATCCGGTGGTTGAGGGTTTCAGCGGCCAACTCCACGAGTTGCTGGTGTTTCCCACCGCGCTGCCCGAACAAAAGCTGCGCGATGTTCACGACTATCTGGCATCGAAATGGGATGGCTCGGTGATTTGGGATTTCAGCACCGAACTGATGGATGTCACCTTGGCTGCGGTGGCGGGCACCCGTCCGCAGATCATCCGCGGTGGGCACGGTGACGATCATCTCGGCGGCGGTGCCGCAGATGACACGCTGTCCGGGGGCCCGGGTGCTGACTGGTTGACCGGCGGCGGCGGTGCGGACCGCTTCGTTTTCGGGGCCCTCGATACCGGCGGCGACCGCATCACCGACTATGATGTGGAACACGACATCATCGATTTGTCCGCCCTGTTCTGGGGCCAAACCGGTGACGCCCGGCAATCGATCTCGGTTCGGTTGGATGCCAACTTCAGTACGGAAATCCCGACCCTCGACAGTGTGCTCATCGTGCAACGTCCGGGTGCCGTCCCGCAGGAAATTGTCTTGGAAAACACGGTCGTCGGCAGCGCCCGGTTGATCCAACTGATTGTGGAGGGCCGGATTCGCATGGGCGGACTGAGCATCCCCTGCGGCGTGCAGATCGCACTTGCACCGGGCAGCGCCACCGCGCCTACCTCGGAATCCCTCGATCAACCGTTCACCATTGTGGCCACCCGCAGCGGGGACGGCGTCTCCGCCGCGCTCGATGTGCCGCTCGGGTTTTTCGAGGATGCGCTCGGCGGACATTTCGTGATCGACGGTGCCGCCTCGAATCAAGGCCGGCGTTCGGTCGTTACTTTTGCCCGCGGCCAGACGAGCCTGACACTAACAGTCCGTCCGGTGCCGGATCTGGAACCCGCTGGATCATCCAGCGTGCAGGTCGCGGTGCTGCCGCATTACAAATATGCGGTCGGCGGTTTGCCGGTCGAACGGACGATCACCGACCAACCGCTGGTCTGGCTGGAGGTCGTGCAGGTCAATGCCGTTGCGGAGATTGGCCAGCCCGCCCGGCTGCGCGTCCATCGGGCCGGCGATCTGGCGGCGGAGCTAACGGTCGATCTCCAGCTCGGTGGCACCGCCGAGGAAGGCGTACACATCCAGCCGGTGGCGGACAATCTGACCATCCCCGCCGGCCAGGAATCCGGTGAATTCCTCATCAACGCCCGTGCTGAAGGACTGGGCGGTGGCCCGAAGGTCGTGCTGTGCCAGCTCGCATCGCGGGACAGCTATCAACTTGGAAACCCCCATGAGGCGGTGCTCTATGCGGCCGTGACGGCTACTGAAGCGAACGGTGCCGGTTTCGACCGCTGGCTCCAAGCCGTGACCCATGGTACCATGACCGATCTGGCGGATTTGGGCGGGATGCCGCGTGAGACGGTGGCGAGATATCTTCAGGCCTACGCGTTTGGGCTCGATACTCCTGCCGATCCGGGATCCCACCGGGTGACCTTCCAGATCGCCAATGGCAGGCCTGAAATCCAGGCTCATGGAGAGCTCAAGGTTGCGGATGTCCGGTGGACCGTCGAGTCGTCGGCCAACCTCGAGCAATGGACGGACGCCACCACTGAATTCACCGAAACCGCAGCTCCAGCCGGCCTCAGGTTCGTCGGTGATTCGCTGCCGCCGCAACCCGGCAACCGGTTCTATCGTTTGGGCATTCATCTGGATCCGGGCCAACTCGCTTCCAGCAGCATTGTCGCATTGGCCGGAACCACCCGGTTTGGCATTAGCGGCAATACGACCTGGCAGACCGATCAAGCGAGCGGCGATCTAACGAGTGTCGGCGGCAGTGCCGGAGACACCAGCCGGATCATTGCCGAGGCGAGCGGCGGAACCAGTCTCGACTTTGAAATGAGCGTGGCCGACGCCGGGGCGGACGATTTGCTGGTGTTTTACCTGGATGGAGTGGAGCAGTCCCGGACCTCGGGCGGGACGGTTGCAGTCCGACAGAACTTGGAGGGAACAGCAGCCCACCTGTTGATGTGGGAATTCAAACGCGGCACCGGCAATGCGGTGATCCACAACTCGCCAAAATGAAGGAACTGTTGACAGTGGCCGCCGTGCTTGCCTGCCTGCTGGCCCTTGGGTCCTGCAGACGGGCACCTGTGGAACAAGCTGCCCCGCCAGCGCCCGAGATTGGCGCTGGAGGTCTCCTGCGGGTCGGTTCGGTGACTGTGACCGAGGGCGATCTCGAGTATCATTTGCGCGAGAAACACGCGGGGCGTGATGATGCCGCAACCCGGCGCAAGGCGCTGGACGAACTTGCCAGGCTTGCGGCATTTTCCCAGGCCGCACTTGATGCCGGCCTTGATTCCGATCCGGTGTTCCGCGCGGAGATGGCGCGTATGCTTGTCGCCCGCCTCAAGGAAACGGTCCTTGCGCCACAGTTGAAGAGTTCCGCCGTGGTGATCCCTGTGGAGCGCTTGCGCGAAATCTACAAAGCGCAATCTTCCCGCTTTCAATCCGCGGAGAAACGGCAGATCGCCGTGCTTTGGCTGAACCCGGGAGCCGACCCCGAGCGGTTGTCCCGATATCAGGTGAAGCTGGCCCAGGCCCGCGAGTGGTATCTCAATCACAACGACCTCAAGGAACACCCGGAGCAGGGGTTTTCCGTGCTTAGCGTGGACTATTCCGAGCATGCGGCCAGCCGCTACAAAGGGGGTGTGGTCGGATGGCTGGAGCGCGATGGCGGAATGGATCCGTGGAGCAAGGCGGTGGCGGAGGTTGCGTTTTCGCTGAAGGAACCGGGCGAGGTCAGCGCGGTGGTGTCCAGGCCCGAAGGTGTCTTTCTGGTCCGCAATATGGCCGTACAGCAGGCGGTGACCCGCCCGTTTGAAGCAGTGGCTCCGGAACTCGAGCGGGCGGAGCGGCAGCGGCTCATGAAATCTGCGGAAATCGAATTCAATCAATCTATTGAAGGGAAATATCCGGTTGTTTGGCTCAAATGATGAATTTCTGAACCAGTAATCCGAGCTTTTCCGTAACCTGAAATCCCCCGTCTCTATTCCAATCACCAACCTAACATCCATTATGAAACCATCCCGAAACCTGCTTTCATCCGTCATCGTTTTTTCCATGACTTCGCAACTGCTGCAAGGCGCGGCGGACATCACGATCAGCAACGGCGGAAATTCTGATATCACCCCAACCACTCCGTTCATGGATTTGACGGACAATGGAGGTGGGCCGTCGAATCTGAATGTCACCACCCTGGTCGGCGCGCTGGGGGCGGGTCCGGCCGTGGTGGATACATTTACCACCACCGGATCCGGACCATTCGGTGGTCGGATCACGGTGGTGGATTCGATTACCTGGACCAGTCTCAATTCCCTTTCTCTCAAGGCGGACGGCAACATCGAGGTTGGGGCGACGATTACCAACAACGCCGGTGGTGGCCTCTCCCTGACGGCGGGATCCGGTGTGGCATTCAATGCCGATGTCATTCTCAGTGGTGGAGTTTCCGTGGTCTCCTCGGGAGTCACCCAGGCGGTCACCCGCAAACTTTTGATCGGTGGACTGGCGGATTTCAATGCGGGTGCGGGTCCCATCACGCTCGATCAAGCGAATGAATTCGGCAGTCTCAAGCTGACCGGCGGCGGGGTGGTCATCCATGAAATCGGTGATTCTGTGCTAGCCGGAGTGTCGGCGGGGAGTCTGAGTTTGACTGCGACCGGGACGATCACCGACACGGGCAATATTGGGGTGACCGGTGCCACCACCTTGAGCGGCACCTCCATCAATCTTGGGGGAGCCGGGAGATCGACAACCGTCGGCTCGTTGAATTTCACCTCGCCTGGGCCGGTGACCGTCCAGTTGGATGCCGGCACCTCTTTGACCGGTGCCAACACGGCGTCCGTTTTCACTTTGGGCGTCACCGGGACGGCCAACTTCGCCGCAGGCGCGACTCTCACCGCAACCACTCTCAATATTCAAAACGGCACGGTGGCGCTCTCTGGCAATAACCTGGTGGACTCGATGAACGTGATTAACGCGGGTTCGCTGACGGCAAACGGTGCCGACATCGTGAATGCCTACACCCAGAACGGATCCGGCATCCTGGCCGGCGGTTCCACGCTGACCGCCACCGGTGGGGCCACCCTCAACGGCGGGTCGGTCACGGGCAACTTGTTAGGAAATGCCGCCGTCGCGGGCACCGTCGGCATCAGCGGCAGCGTGGGCGGCGGTTTCCTGCGCGTTGACAGCGGCACCCTCACCTTCAGCGGCACGTCCACCAGCGCGCCGGTGACCATTGCGGCGCTGGCGGCCTTGACCGACACCGGCAACTTGTCGAACACCGCCGCCGTGACCAATGCGGGGCTCTTTACCGTGAACGCCACGGACACGGTCGGTACCTACACTCAGAATGGATCCGCCATCCTGGCCGGCAGCGCGGCGCTGACCGCCACGACTGCCACCCTCAACGGCGGGTCGGTCACGGGAAGTTTGTTAGGAAATACCACCGTCGCGGGCACCGTTGGCATCAGCGGCAGCGTGGGCGGCGGTTTGCTGCATGTTGACAGTGGTGCGCTCACCTTCAGCGGCACTTCCACCAGCACGCCGGTGACCATCGCGGCGCTGGCGGCCTTGACCGACACCGGCAATTTGTCAAACACCGCCGCCGTGACCAATGCGGGGCTCTTTACCGTGAACGCCAATGACACGGTCGGCACCTACACTCAGAATGGATCCGCCATCCTGGCCGGCAGCGCGGCGCTGACCGCCACGACCGCCACCCTCAACGGCGGGTCGGTCACGGGAAACTTGTTAGGAAATACCACCGTCGCGGGCACCGTCGGCATCAGCGGCAGCGTGGGCGGCGGTTTCCTGCATGTTGACAGCGGTGCGCTCACCTTCAGCGGCACTTCCACCAGCACGCCGGTGACCATCGCGGCGCTGGCGGCCTTGACCGACACCGGTAACTTGTCGAACACCGCCGCCGTGACCAATGCGGGCCTGTTCACGGTGAACGTGAATGACACGATAGGCACCTACACCCAGAACGGAAGCGGCATCCTGGCCGGCAGCGCGGCACTGACCGCGACGACCGCCACCCTCAACGGTGGGTCGGTCACGGTAAGTTTGTTAGGAAATACCACCGTCGCGGGCACCGTCGGCATCAGCGGCAGCGTGGGCGGCGGTTTCCTGCACGTTGACGGCGGCACCCTCACCTTCAGCGGCACTTCCACCAGCGCGCCGGTGACCATCGCGGCGTTGGCGGCCTTGACCGATACCGGCAACTTGTCGAACACCGCCGCCATGACCAATGCGGGTCTCTTTACCGTGAACGCGAATGACACGATCAGCACCTACACTCAGAACGGAGCCGGAATCCTGGCCGGCAGTGCGGCGCTGACGGCGACCGGCGGTGCGACCCTCAACGGTGGCACGGTTTCCGGCCACCTGCTAGGCGATACGACCAGCACCGGCTCAGTGTTGATTGATACCGGTGCCACCGTGGGCGGCGGTTTCCTGCGCGTTGACGGCGGCACCCTCACCTTCCGCGGCACTTCCACCAGCGCGCCGGTGACCATTGCGGCGCTGGCGGCGTTGACCGACACCGGCAACTTGTCAAACACCGCCGCAGTTTCCAATGCGGGCCTCTTTACCGTGAACGCCAATGACACGATTGGTGCCTACACTCAGAACGGAAGCGGAATCCTGGCCGGCAGTGCGGCGTTGACCGCTACCGGTGGCGCGACTCTCAACGGCGGCAGGATTTCCGGCCACCTGCTTGGCGATACGACCAGCACCGGCACCGTGCGGATTGAGACCGGTGGCACCGTGGGTGGCGGCTATCTGCACGTTGGCAGCGGCATGCTGACGCTGAATGGGACTGCCGGTTCCAATACCACCGTCTTTGCGGGGGCCACTCTGAACGGCACCGGCACGATCAATGGCGATCTGGCCAATTCCGGCACGCTTGCCGTGGGCTCCATGGGCAACAAGTTGACCATTTCCGGTAATCTGATGACCGACGGCAAGGTGGACCTGGCGTTGAACAGTCCGGCGGCCTTCGAACAGATCAAAGCCGGAAGTGTCAGCCTGGGCGGCGAACTGGTGGTCACCAACACCGGTGCCGGTCTGGCCCACAACGAGGTGGCGACGATCATTGATGCCGGGCTCTATGTGAACGGTTTCACGACCTTCAATCCGGTCGGGTTCACTAACGGAGTGCTGTTCAACGGCGACACCGGCATGTTGATCGGCCTGGCGGGCGGGGCTCCGCTCGCTGGCGGCTATCTGAATCTCACCGGCAGCCAGACGAATGTCTATTTGTCCTTGTTTGAGGATGCCGTGCAGCCCGGAGTGCGGAATGTGACCCGGGTTGGCGACACGGTCATCTTTGCCAGCGGGATATCCAACGGCGATCCCCAGTTGGTCCGCGCGCTCAACCAGGCGACCTTCACCATGACTCCGGGAAGCATCGACATCAATACGGTCAACACCCTGTCCCCCGAAGTTCACCGGGGCATGGCGGATTACACCGAGCAGTCGTTGCGTTCGCATGTCCGTCAGGCGGTGGATGCCGCCCCGGTCGCGCGGAATGGCGGGACCCAGGTGTTCGCCACCTTGCACATGGAGTCGGCCGGGCTGGATAATTCCATCACCGCCGCCGGTTATGACACCGAAATGTACGGCGTCACCGCCGGGATGCGGTATGACATCGACCGGAATTTCCAGCTTGGTGGGTTGTTCGGCATGGATGGCGGGAACATCAGCGGTACGCTGATTGATACCGATGCCCAGGGTTTTGTGCTGGGAGCCTTCGGGCGTTACTTCCTGCGCAATCCGCTCAAGACGGTGTTCACCGCCAGCGCGACTTACGGAGGGTATTCATATGATGCCTCCCGCCGCAGTTTCGGCGGGCTGGCGAACGCGGATAGCATCGGCTCGGATGCGTTCGAACTGGCGCTTGGCGTGAACACGGTGGTTTACGAAAGGGACGGATTCGTGGTGGCCCCCAGCGCGGGCTTCCGCTACATGACGGGAAGCGTCGATGGCTTTGTCGAACGTGGCACGGGGGTCGGGCTGGTCGTGGCCTCGCAGGATATCGACAGCTTCCTCTTCGATATTGGAGTGGACTTCAGCTACCAAGTTGAGAAACGGTTGTCGTTGGTGGGCCGCATCGGCTATATTTTTGACGTGAGCGATTCCGACGAGACCGTCTCGGCCTCGTTTGCCGCCACCGGTCCCAATGGTCTGCCGTTTTCAGTGTACGCTCCCGGATTTGACAACCAGGGGTTCACTTTGGGACTGGGGGCTTACTATGATATCAACGACAGTACGCGCGTGGGCTTGACCTACAACGGTGAATTCCGCACGGATTCCAATTCGTCCCATACGATTGGGGTGGGTGTTTCCTACGGGTTCTGATTTCTC
>JAIPKB010000070.1 GCA_021733795.1 Akkermansiaceae bacterium
GCCTTGGGACAGTCTACGCCGCAACAGGGCCGTTTGCAAGTAGGCCGACTCCCTCTCCCGATGTTCAAAGGTTGAACATCGGGATTGCGCTTGCCAACATCAAGCTATCCTATGCCCTCGAGCGCCTTCGTCAGCAACCGTCACCGGGGCTCCGAGACCTGCGGACTGCGGTGATCCGTCCCCTTCCCTACCACCCCCTCAGGGTCTCCTCCAGCGCCCTGGCGACCGGACCGAACAACCAGGCCGGAAACAACCCGAGCAACACCACCAGCACCGCCGGCACCAGCATCGCCAGCCGATGCGCCCAGTGAAGCACCACCGGACCGCTGGCATCTCCGGCATCACGCACGAACGCCTGCTTCAACACCTGCAAATAGTAGTAGAATGAAATCGCGCTCATCACCGCGCCCAACCCCACCAGCCATACCAACCCGGTCGAGGACTGGGTGGCGGAAACCGTCAGCGCCTCGCTGAACATCGCAAACTTCCCGACAAACCCCGCCAACGGCGGAATTCCGGCCAGTGACGTGAGAAACACCAGCAGCGCCACCGCCTGCAACGGCGAACGATGGACCAGACCCGCGAACGAACCCAGCGAATCATCCCCACGGTCGCGCTCGACCCCGGCGGTCACCGCCAGCGCCCCGAGCGTCGCCAGACCATAGACAATGACGTAAAACAAGGCCGTTCCCGCCGCCTTCGGACCATTGGCGGACAGCGCCACCAACAAATACCCCGTATTCGCCACTGCCGAGTAGGCGAGCAGCCGCCGGACACTCGTTTGCGCCAGTGCCAGCAGGTTCCCCCACACCATCGAAACCGCCGCCAACACCCCGAGCCACAACGACCATCCGGGTTTGAGCGAGCCCCACAAGGCCGCGCCACCCGCCGCCTCGAACCCGAACAGCAACACCCGCACCATCACGAGTACGCCTACCGCCTTGGAAGCGGCCGCGACCATCGCCACGCTGGTGGCCGGTGCGCCTTGATAGACATCCGGTGCCCAATAGTGGAACGGTGCCGCCGCCAGCTTGAAGCCAAGCCCGACCACCACCATCACCAACCCCGCCACCGCAAACGGAGGCAGCGGTCCGGCGGTCAAGGCAGCCGCCATCGCCGGCAACGTCAGCGCCGGACAGAACCCGAACAACAGGCTCAAGCCGAACAGCAGAAACGCCGCCGACACTCCGCCAAACAGAAAATATTTCAGCGAAGCCTCCGCCGCCCGTGCCGTCCCGGAAAATCCAGCCAGCAGATAGAGTGACAGACTCGCCAGTTCCAACGCCACAAACAGAAACAACAAATGGTTCGTTCCCACCGTCAGCATCAGCCCGGTGATGGCAAACAACATCAGCGCGTAAAACTCCCCCGGATGCCGGATCTCGCCCCGCGCGGGCGGCAGCAGCACCGCCAACAGCCCCAGCACCAACACCAGGCACTTGAACAATCTCGCCAGCGGATCCATCACGATCAGCGCCGATCCGCAGTCGATCGTGAACGGGCAGCGATACAACGCGAATCCGGCTGCGGCGATCCCCAGCGAGGTGATCGCGATCGCCACATCCAATGACAGCGGACGTTTCTTCCTGGACTCGGTGGTCACGGCCACGCCTAGCAGCACCAGTGCGGTGACCACCAGCACGGCCTCGGGGAGCAGTTGGAGAATGAGTGCGTAATAGTTCACGGCAGGCTGAGAATGGTTTCAAACAAGGGCGACTTCAGACCATCATTGATCAGGTCCACCCACGGCATCGGATAGACCCCGATCGCCACGGATGCGGTCAACAACAACGTGATCGCGGAAATTTCCGGCCAGGCCAGCGGTGGCAGGGCCGCCGGCGGCTCAGCCCCGGCCTTCCTCACCGGGAAAAACGCCCGCTGCATCGCCCGCAGCGAGAAGGCCCCCGTCACAATGATTCCCACCGCCACGCCCACCAGCAGCCACGGCTTGGCCTGCCACACCCCCACCACCACGGAAATCTCCGCCACAAACCCGCTGAATCCCGGCAGGCCCATCGAGGCCGCCGTCGCCAGCGTGAAGGCGAGCGCCGCCCCCGGCAGGCTGCGCCACAAATCAAACTTCTGCAGCTCCCCCAGATCCCGGGTGTGCGTCCGCTCGTAAACCACCCGCCCGGCAATGCCGAAGAGCAGTCCCGCGATGATCCCGTGGGAAACCATCTGCAGCACCGCGCCGCGCAACCCCCACATGTTCGCCGCCGCCAGCCCTAACAAAATAAATCCCATGTGGCTCACACTTGAATAACCGATCACAAACTTCAGGTCCTTCTGCGCCAGCGCGGTCAGCGCACCGTAAATGATCCCCACCACCGCCAGCAGCGCGATCATCAGCCGCCATTCCTGAAAACCCTGTTCAAACAACGGCATTGCCACGCACAACGCGCCGTATGCCCCGAGTTTCATCACCACCCCGGCCAGCAGCATCGAAACCGCCGTGGGAGCCGCGACGTGTCCGGTGGGTGCCCAGGTGTGGAACGGCCAGATGCCGGCCAGCACCGCAAACCCGAGAAACAGGATCGGAAACGCCCAGAACTGCAAGGCCGGCGCATAGTTGGCCCGCGCCAGATGATTCAAATCAAAACTCGTCCCGCCCGCCGCCGCGTAGGCGACCACCAACCCGATCAGAATCAGCGCGCTCGCCCCGATCGAATACATCGTCAGCTTCATCGCCCCGTATTCCTTGTTGGTGGAACCCCAGATCGAAATCAACATATATTTCGGCAGGATCACGACCTCATAAAACACAAACATCAGGAACGCGTCGCGGCTCAGGAACACCCCGTACACCCCGCCGATGATCGTCATGTAATAAGCGAAAAACGCCCGCTGCCGCCGCTCGACGTTCCATGAGAACAACACCCCGGCGATCGCCACGATCCCGGTCAGCAACAGCAGCACCAGGCCCAACCCGTCGGCCCCCAGATGAAAGCGCGCGCCCAACTGCGGAATCCATTCCCAGTCGAGGTCCCAAGCCGCTTGTTCCGGATGGCGCAGCTTGGTGAGGCAGGAACCGGCGGCGGCCAGCGCGCCGATGACCGAGGCCACCAGCGCGACCACCCGCGACCACCCGGCGGAGCGGGCGGGCAGCAGCAGCACGAGCAGTGCCCCGGCAAATGCGGAAGTTAGGGTCCAGGCGGGATTCATGGGAGGGAAAGAAGGGGTTCAAGCAGCCGCACCGTGTCGGCATTGCAACAATGGAGCAGCACCTGCGGCCACAGCCCCGGCACCACGATCAACGCGATGAGCGGAGCCACCAGCCAGCGTTCGCCGGCGCTCAGGTCCGTCCATCCGGCACAGGCTGGATTGAGCGGACCATGAAACACCACCCGCACCAGGCGTAGCATAAACACCGCCGTCAACAGCAAGCCGAGCGTCGAAACCGCCGCCGCCCAAGGCACCAGCGCAAAGACCCCGCTGAAAATCAGAAACTCACCCACAAACCCGCTCAACCCGGGCAACCCGAGCGAGGCGAACAACGCCAGTCCCATCAATCCGCAGAGCACCGGCACCTTCGCCCGCAACCCGCCGAAGTCCGCCAGCGACCTGGCCCCGCCGCTGCGCATTTCCATCAGCGCGATGAAATAGAACAACACGCTGGCGATGATCCCGTGATTGAATGCCTGGAGCACCGTGCCGGAGACCGCCGCCGCATGGGCCGTGCCATTGCCCGTGTTTACCGCCGCCGCCGCCACCACCGCCATCGCGCAGTAGCCGAGGTGGTTCACCGAGGAATAGGCCATGATCCGTTTCAGATCCGTTTGCGCCAGCGCCGCCAGCGCACCTAACAATACAGTCGCCACCGCCAGCACCATCAACGCCGGTGCCAGTGCGGGCATCACCTCGGGAAAGATCGGCAGCAGAATGCGCAACAACCCGTACACCGCCATCTTCGACAGCAGGCCCGTCAGCAACATCGTCACCGGAGTGGGAGCCTCCGCATAGGCCGCCGGCAACCATGCGTGAAACGGCACCACCGGCAGCTTCACCGCCATCCCGAGGAACACGCACACCGCCACCGCACCTAGCAAAGCAGTGCCGCTGTAGCCGGTCGCAGCGAACGCCTTTGCCAGCGCTGGAGCCAACTCGTGGTTGGCTCCCATCGCGGCGAGCTTGCCGAAGTCCATCGTCCCCACCGTCAGTTGCAGCGCCAGAAACCCCAGCAACATGAACACGCTGCCACCCAGCGTCATCAGGAAGAACCGCAGCGCCGCCCGTGGCGCGCCCGCCCCGCCCCACAGGCGGATCAGCAGATAGGAAGGAATCAACGTCAGTTCCCAGCACAGGAACCAGGGAATGAAATGGCGGGCCGTGAACACCCCGAACAGCGCGGTCTGCAACACCAGCACCAGCGCGCAATACGCCCGGCCACCAAACCCCATCCGGTGGGAAACCGCCAACGAGAACAAGGTCACCACGGCGGTCAGCAACAGGAACAACCAGGACGTGCCATCCACGGCAAAACTCAGCGAAATCCCCGCATCCGGCAGCCACGCGGACTCCCACCGCGCCAGCACGCCGTCGGCCGGAGTGGTCCCGTGGACACCCATCAGCGCCACCAGCAACAGCGGCAGCGCCGCCACCGTCATCGCCAGCTTGTTGGCGCAGGACTTGCCCAGCCCCGGCCACGCCCCCAGCAGGGCGGCACCCATCAGCGGAATTAGTAGCAGAAAAATCAGCATCATGGGATCAAATCAGGTGACAACCACAGAATCCGGCACCCTCCAAGCGGGCACCAGCGCCCCCCTTTGACCCCGGGTTGCAATGGGTTGGTTTTTTGGCGTGAAAAGTCGTTCATGCGTCTGAAATAACTGGCCGGGGACATCCGCGGCGGGGCGTTTATCCACATCCAATCGACATTTGGCAAGTCATTTGCACAGACATTTTGACAACGGATCCCGGAACCTGAACCCGATGCCCGATCTCCAAACCCCAAAATTGCCAAAAACCACCGGATGGACCGCAGACGCAAGACCAGATGGATCCAGCTCAAGCCCGGAGGACGGGCTTCCAGCCTGGTGTCATCAGCGGCACCGCAGTGGCCGCCTTGGTCACAACGCGCCTGCCAATGGATCCGCGAATGAAACGAGACGCAGAAGTCGCGGAGGAATACGCGGAGGGAATGGCTATGCTCCCTGATACTTTCTCTTTCAGTAGAGCGATTTTGCTCCTGATCGGGATCAAAAAACTCAATTTTGGTGATTCAGAGCCATCTTGCTCCCGATCAGGCACAAAACGATTGAAATTCGGCTCAGAGTTGTGTATTGTTCCCGGACGGGAACGAAATGGAGGTCGAATGACAACACAGAAACTTGGAGAACTGGTCAAAAAGCGTCGGAAGAAGCTGGGTTTGAATCAGTCGGAGGTGGCATTGGCTTCGGGAACCGGACGCCGCTTCATCAGCGACCTTGAAAACGGCAAGGAGAGCTGCGAGTTGGGCAAGACCCTGAGGGTGCTGGAGGGCCTCGGCATCGAACTGGTTCGTGATTCTGAAGGGAAAGGAGGCGGGTGATGGCGAGGCAATTGGATGTTTTTCTGGGTTCTGCCAAAATCGGAGTTTTGGAGCAGGACGATCATGGAGCGCTGTGGTTTGGATACGACCCAAAATGGCTGGACTCCGGAGGCGCTGTTCCGCTTTCCGCATCATTGCCCTTGCGGGAGGAACGATACCGATCCAAGGAATGTCGGCCGTTTTTTGCAGGCCTTCTGCCGGAAGAAACGAGCCGGAAACTGGTTGCCCGGCGATTCGGGGTGAGTGAGCGGAATGACTTCGCACTCCTTGAGCAGATCGGAGCCGAGTGTGCCGGTGCGGTGAGCTTGCAGCAAACGGGTGAGATGCCTCGCGCGGGGATGGCGAGCTATCGCAGGATTGAGCTGGGCGAACTTGAAGAAAAGCTACGCGGACTTCCCAAAGCGCCATTATTGGCCGGAGAGGAGGGGATTCGACTTTCCCTTGCAGGAGCCCAGGGAAAGGCTGCGGTGGCGATGCGGAATGGCGCGTATCTGCTTCCGCTTGATGGTTCCCCGAGCACCCACATCCTCAAGCCAGATGGTGAACGCTTTCCCGGTTTGGTTGAGAACGAGTTTTTTTGCATGCGCCTCGCTGCCGCGCTCGGGCTGGATGTCGCGCCGGTTGACATCGCGACGGCTGGAAGCATCCGCTTTCTTCAGGTAGCACGTTACGACAGGCGGGCGGATGGAAGTGAAGGATGGACGCGGATTCACCAGGAGGATTTTTGTCAGGCACTTGGAATTCCGCCTGAAATCAAGTATCAGAACGAGGGTGGCCCCGGCTTCAAAGAGTGCTTCAAGCTGATTCGTGGAAACTCCACCACACCTGTTTTTGATGTGCTGAAACTGTTCGATGCGATGGTATTCAATTTCCTGATCGGCAACAACGACGCGCATGGAAAGAACTTCTCCTTCCTCTACGACGGAGGTGAAACCCGCTTGGCCCCGCTTTACGACTTGGTGAGCACGGAGCTCTATCCGGAGCTTTCCCTGCGGATGGCGATGAAAGTCGGGAAAGAAAAGGAGGCCGCCCGGGTTCTATCGAAACAATGGCTGGCGTTCTTTGAGGACGCGGAGTTGGGGCCAACCATGGCGATCCAGCGCATGCGAACACTGGCGACCAACGCCCGTAAAAAATCTCCCGCGCTGATCAAAATGGCGCCGATGGCCAGCGGTGTCGCCAGCATCGTTGAACGTCACGCGGCGGCCATGCTGGCGCTAGGCTGGAAATCCTGACTACAGCTAGAGCCCTTGAAACCGGGATTGTGTTTTCGTCAGGTCAAATTCTTTGTCTTGCGTCTTGGGTCTTGTTGTCTTGGGTCTGAGGCGAAGCCTCGCTAGTGCAATCATTCGCCATACCACCTATTCAAAACCGATTTCAACCAGCAATTCTCTCTTCTCAGGAGAAATTGCACCACTCTTGAGGCTATGCCGCTGTCTTGCCACCCATGCCCCGAGTTGTGGATTCTCCCGCCACTTGACCGGTACACGCCACTACATCAGAGGAGATCTCTAATTCTCTCTTGATGGGGCTCAAGCCCGGACCGTGGCGAGCGGGCGCGACTTCCAGGGCGGTCCATTGGCAGGCGCGTTATGACCAATGCGGCCACTATGCTCCCGGTGGCGGGTGTGTTGGAGAATGGGCTTACAGCCCGTTCTGAGGTCGCTGTACTGCCGCGTGAACAAATAAAGTCCACGCTCCTTATGGTCGTTGGCTACGTGGACCATAAGGTCCACTCTCCTTATGGTCAGGCAGTGATCATCCAGAAATACATCAGCAACAGCAACGCGGCCCCGAGGCCGATCGCCCTCAGATAACCCTGCGGCTTTCCGGATTGATTGGCGGAGGCGGAGTCCGCGCGATGCTGCAAACCCGCGCACATCCGGTTGAAACCCTGGTTCAGGCTTTGCTCGTCCACCGCTCCGGTCCAGCGGCCGCACAACTTGATCACACCCTCGGCCAGTGCCATCAGCGGCACGAAGAACAACCGCTCCAGCCCATCCACCAGCGCCGCGAGGCGGGCCACGTTGCGGATGATATATTTGTCGTAAAAGGCATCGAAATACATCCCCTCGCCGAGGAATTTCCAAACGCGGCCGAATTTTCTCTCCAGCGGATCCAGCGCCCGGCTGTCACCGGATGGAAACCGGTAAACCAGCCACGAGGCACCTACCCCCACGGTCACCAGTCCCAGCGAGAGCAGCATCATCGTGACGGCATGCGGTGTGAACAAGGCACCGGCATGGAACACCGCGTGCTCGCCCACCAGCCATTCCTCGAACCACGGCCACATCGGCGTGCCGATCACCGCCAGCAGGATCGCGCCCGCGGCCAGCACGTAGAGCGGCACCAGGATGACGTTCGGGCTTTCATGCGGGTGATGCACTCCCGGTTGCCGCGGCTTGCCAAAGAACACCAACAGCGCCTGCCGCGTCATGTAAAACGCCGTGAGCAAGGCCGCACACACCGCCAGCAGGAAAGGTCCGTAGCCACCCGGCCAGTTCTGCGCGCTGCTCAACACCGCCTCCTTGCTCCAGAACCCGGAAAATACGAATGGGAAGCCGGACAGCGCCATCATCCCCACCGCGTAGGCGATGAAGGTCTTTGGCATCGCCTGCCGCAAGCCACCCATCTTCCGGATGTCCTGCTCATCGTGGCAACCATGAATCACCGAGCCCGCGGAAAGGAACAACAGCGCTTTGAAAAACGCGTGGGCGATCAAATGGAACATCCCCGCCGCCAGCCCGCCGGTGCCTAGCGCCACCATCATGAACCCGAGCTGCGAGACCGTCGAGTAGGCCAGGATCCGCTTGATATCATTCTGGCCCAGCGCCACGCAGGCCGCATACAGCGCGGTGATCCCGCCGATCCACGCGGTCGCGGTGAGCGGCCAACCGGTGTCGCCGCAGCTCACGAACATCGGAAACGCCCGCGCCACCAGATAGACACCCGCCGCGACCATCGTCGCCGCATGAATCAGCGCGGACACCGGCGTCGGGCCTTCCATCGCATCCGGCAGCCAGGTGTGCAGGGGAACCTGGCCGGATTTGCCCATGGCACCGACCAACAGCAGCAGGCACGCCGCCGCGGAAACCGTTAGACCGCCGACCGTCGTGATGCCCGCCAGCGAGCCCAACACCCCGGTTTCCAACAAACCCTTGCCGTGATCGTAGAACAACAAGGTGTCGGTCTGCCCGTAGAGCCAGATCATCCCCAGGAAAAACGCCATGTCCCCCACCCTCGTGGTGATGAACGCCTTTTGCGCGGCAGCCGCAGCCGAGGGCTTTTCAAAGTAGAACCCGATCAGCAGATAGGACGCCAGCCCGACCAATTCCCAGGCCATGAAAAACAGCAGCAGGTTGTTGGCATACACCACCATCAGCATCGCGCCGGAGAACAGCGAAAGAAACCCGAAGAACCGCCCGAACCGCGCCTCCTCCTTCATATAGCCCGTGCTATAAACGAAAATCCAGAACGCCACGAACGAGACCATCGCTCCCATCCCCGCGCTGAGCGGATCGAGCACCAGCCCCACCCGCATCGCCACGTCGCCGAACTTGAACCACTCATGCGCCGTGGCCAGCAGCGGTGCGCCATGTTCGGCTGGCGTCAGCGCGACCGCGAATGCCAGCAACGCGATCACGCAGGACACGAACAACGTGCCCAGCGCCAGCCACGACGCCTGCCGTCCCAGACGGTCCGGCATGAACGCGATCACCGCGGCGGCCAGCAGCGGCAGCATGGGCACCAGCCAGAGCAGGCCGGAAACATGAGGGAGCAAAGCGTCAGCCATGGAGGGAATCGAGGCGGTTGAGATCAGTCGATCGGGTGTGGCGGAAAACCATCAGGACGATTGCCAGTCCGGCGGCGGCTTCCGCAGCGGCAATGGCGATCGAAAACAACACAAACACCGGCCCCGTGAGCCCGGCTTCCGGCGGACCATAGCGCCAGAACGCGATGAAATTCAGGTTGGCCGCATTGAGCATCAGCTCGATCCCCACCAGGATGAGAATCACGTTGCGCCGCGTCAGTACCGCCAGCAGGCCCAGCGAAAACAACAGCGCGGAAAGGGTGAGCAGCAGGGCCAGCGGGGTCATGAGTCGGCGGGAGGTTCGGGGTTCTTGTCAAAATTGCGGGCGAACAAGGCCGCGCCGATCAGCACTGCGGTGAGCAGCACCGCCACCGCCAGCACGGCGGGCAGATCATAGGTGAACAAGCGGTCGCCGAGGTCCTTGATCGGCAGCGACGGTGCGGCACCCTCGGAACCCTGCTCCGGCAGGCCTTTTGAAAACGCGTAGAGCAGCATCCCCAGCACCGGCACCACGCAGGCAATCCCGGTCGCCACCGAGCGTGGCCGCCGCGCCACCTCCTCCGCCTCGTCACCCGGCCGGGTGATCAACAGCGAAAACACAATCAAAATCGCCACCCCGCCCACATAGACCATGAATTGCACCAGTCCGATGAACTCCGCTCCGATCATCAGATACAGCCCCCCGATCAGCGAGAGCGAAAGCGCCAGCAGCAACGCCGCATGTACCGGACGCGCCTTCCAGACCGCACCCAGTGCGGCCAGCAAAATCAACGGTGTAATCAATAACAACGGGATCATTCGATGAAATGGTAACGCCTGGTGGCCGGAGCCAGGCGGCGGTTGTAAAATACGGTCAGCATCACGAACGGCACCAGCAGCATCGCCCCGCAGATCAACCACCCCAGGGTTCCCCGTCCGGAGTATTCCCACACCGCCGCCACCGGCAGTGTGAGCAACCCCAGCGGAATCAGGAAGAGCCAGGCAAAGCGCATCAATTGGTCGATCCTCACCCGCGGAAACGTCCCGCGGATCCACAGGAAGAAGAAAATCACCACCGCCAGCTTGCCGAAGAACCAGATCCACGACGGCACGAAGCCCAACCCCGGCAGCGGTGCCTGCCAGCCACCCAGGAACAAGGTGATCCACAACCCGGAAATCGCGAACAATCCCAGATATTCACCCATGAAAAACAGCGCGTATTTAAACCCGGAATACTCGGTCATGTGGCCCGCCACAATTTCCGACTCGCCTTCCGGCAGGTCAAATGGGCAGCGGTTGGCCTCGGCGATCCCGGCAATCAGGAAAACTAACCCGGCGACCATCCCCCACGGCGTCAGGATGTTCCAGGCCGGCAGGATCCACAGGTGAAACCCTTGCTGATTTTCCACAATCCCGCTCAGTGACAAGGTGCCGGTCATCATCACCACCGCCAGCGCGGACAGCATCAGCGGCAGTTCGTAGCTGATCATTTGGGAAATCGCACGCATCGCCCCGAGCATCGGAAACTTCGAGCCGCTCGCCCAACCGGCCATGAAAATCGCGATTTCGGTCATGGCCCCCACCGCAAAGAAAAACACCAGCCCCAACTCCAACGGCACCGGCAGCCATTCCCGGCCATACGGGATCACCCCCAGCGCCAGCACCGCAGGCACCACGATCAGCACCGGCGCGATCAAATGGAGCAACCACTCGGCCTTGGTCGGCACGATGTCCTCCTTGGTCAGCATCTTGATCCCGTCCGCCACCGGCTGTAGGATTCCGAAATAACCCGCCCGATTCGGCCCCAAGCGGTTCTGAACCCGCGCCAGCACCTTGCGCTCGAACAGCGAAAGCAGCGCGAAACCACCCAAAAACACCCCGACCACCGTGCCCGCCGCGGCCGCGAACGACCCGATCGCCACCAGCCACTCCGGCGCACTCACCGCCTCCAAAATCATTTCCACCAACCGTTGTGGCAGCCTCGGCAGCGACTCACCCGTCACCAGCGGACCGGCTTCCCCGGCCCAACCCAAACCGGAAAGCGCCAGCGTCAACAATAACACCAACACCGGCTTCATGCGGTGATTCCTCCTCGGTTGTTTTCCTGTATCGGGACCTTGTTCATGCTCCAAAATCGGCCGCTGGCCGCGCCGACGACGCATTAGTCACCACTTTCCCTCATTTTGGCAAGCCGTTTTTTTCCCTACCCCCGACAGAAGGGTTGCTGATCCGCCCGATCGCCCAGGCGGCGTGTTCGGCAATCAGTGGATCGGAGTCTGCGGCGGTATCACGGAGTGCCGGCAGATCGGCCGCCGTCCCGGTGTTGCCCAACACCACGCAGACATTGCGCAGAAACCGCGGCCGTTTGAGCCGTTTGATCGGCGAACGGGCGAACAAGGAGCGAAACGCCACGTCGTCCAGCGCCAGCAAATCCCGCAGTTCCATCCCGAAAATCCCGGGCCGGGCGTGAAACGCCAGCTCGCGGGAAAGCTGCGCGAAACGGTTCCACGGACAAACCTCCAAACACTCGTCGCAACCATACAGCCGGTCGCCGATGGCAGCGCGGAACTCCTCCGGAATCGCCCCCTGGTGCTCGATGGTTAGATAGGAGATGCAGCGGCGGGCATCCACCCGGTGCGGCGCGGTAATGGCCGCCGTGGGACAGGCCGCCAGGCACCGGGTGCAGCCGCCGCAATGGTTGGAGAGGGCGGGATCGGGCGGCAGTTCCAGAGTCGTCAGCACCTCGGCCAGAAAAAACCAGGTGCCAAGCCGGCGGTGGATCTGAACCGTGGACTTGCCGTTCCAGCCCAACCCGGCGGCAGTGGCGAAGTCCCGCTCAAGCACCGGACCGGTGTCGGTGTAGCAACGCTGGAGGCCGCCCCGCTCCCGCAGCGCCGCGTCGAAGGCCCGCAGTTTCCCGTCCAGGAGGTCATGGTAGTCGTCGTTCCAGGCGTATTTGGCGATCCGGAAGCCACCGGGATGCCCGGCGGGAAACGGGCTACTACCAGGGTAGTAGTTGATCGCCAGGGCAATCACCGAGCGGCAGCCGGGCAGCACCACCGTGGGATCACAGCGGCGCTCCGGGGTCCGTTCCAGCCAGGCCATCGACCCATGGCAGCCGTCATCCAGCCATTGGCGGAAAACCTCCGCGTGCGGTGCCGGACCGGCGGCGGCGATCCGGCAATCATCGAAGCCGAGCCCGGCGGCGAGGGCTTTCACGGCGGCGGGCATGGCGGCGGCTGCTGGGTGGTGAAATAGTAGCGGGCACTCTCCAGGATCCCGGTGGCGACTTCCCGGCTGTTGAGCCCTGCGGTATCGAGCTGAAGATGGGCGCACTCAAGATACCATGGCCCTCGCTCGTCGAGCAGGGTGCGGATCCGTTCCGCCGGATCCTCGGTGGCCAGCAGCGGCCGCGCCGTGTTGCGGCGGGTCCGCTTGAGAATCAGCTGGTGCGGAGCGCGCAACCACACCACATATCCAAGCAGCCGCAGCAATTCGCGGTTCTCCGGCCGGATCACGATGCCGCCACCGGTGGCGATGATGCAGCGCTTGCCGGTGTCGGCATGCAGTTCCCGGAGCAAACCGGTTTCCCGCTCACGAAACGCCTCCTCCCCCTCATCGGCAAAAATCCGGCTGATGGATTTTCCTGCCTGATTTTCAATCACGGTGTCCGTATCGATCAATGGATAGCCGAGCAAATCGTGCAAGTCCCGCCCGACCGTGGACTTGCCACAGCCCATGAAGCCAATCAGGACGATGTTGCGGGGAAGCGAAGCGGATGTCTGCACGCACCGACCCTACACGGTTCGCCACCGATCACGAATCACTAAACCGGAGCCGGGACGAAAAAATTCCGCAGCTGGTGCGCCCTATACCCCTCCGAAGTGGCGGCGCAGCATGGCCAGACTCTTGGGAACCGCCGTGAGCGGATCTTCCTTCCCCTCAAACTCCAGCGAAACATAGCCGGTGTAACCGCCTGCCCGCATGATCCGGGCGATCCGCGCGTAATCGAGGTCCAATGTGTACCAGGTGCCACCGCCGAAATAGGTCTTGGCCTGGAGCAACACGGCGCGCCCGGCAAGCGCGGTCAGGCGTTCGTAGGGATCCTCGAGGAAGTTCCCGGTATCAAGCGTCACCTGCAACCACGGTGAAGCCACCGCATCCACCACCTTCAACACCCCGGCGGGCGTCAGACCGAGTCCCCAATGGTTTTCCAAGCCCATTACCACGCCGCGTTTCTCCGCCTCCTTGGCCAGCCCGGCGTAGGCATCGATCACCCACGGAAAGGCATCGGCCTCGGTATATCCGGGCAGCGCCGGCTCCATTCCGCGGTTCTTCATCAATTCATCAAACGATTTGGAGGTCCCCCAACGGCCGGAATTCACCCGCATCGTCGGAATCCCCAGTTGATACGCCTGCTCGAGGCAGTCCACGGTGTGGTCGTAATTCTTTTTGCGGGCGGTTGGATCCGGGAAAAGAAACCCCTGGTGGGTGGAGTAGCCCATCAGGTCCAGACCCAACAGAAACGCCTGCCGTTTGAGCTTCATCAACGCCCCACGGTCCGTGGCAATCAGTTGTTTCTGGAGGATTTCCACGCCATCGAAACCCATCGCCGCCGCGTGATCGATGCAGCGGTCCACTGCCCGCTGGTCCTCGCGGGAAAAGCCCCAAAACGAGTACGTGGAGACCCCGATCCGGTTGGCCCGTGCGGGCGGCTTGGCGGCGGGCTCCGGCGCGGCGGTGGCGATCCCCCCGGCAGACAGAGTGGTTGCCGTTGCAGCGACGGCGGTGGAAATAAACTGACGGCGTTTCATGACCCGGCAAGGATCCAGCAATCCACCTCCCGGCACCAGCAGAATCCGCTGGCACCGCGAAAAAGCGTGCTCGCACGCGCTGCCGGCCCGAATCGAACCGCCACCGCGCACATCCTTGCGGAGAATGCCGAGTGAGGTGATGCAGCGGCAGTGCCAATTCCATCAAGGGTGGAGCGTGGCTGGCGCGGCTCGCGCCAGGCCGTCTGCGGGGCGGCTCGCCCCGCATCTCCCCAGCTCAAGGCGTGGCGCGCCGCCTCCCATGCCGCCCACCAAATCCAGCCTCTCCGCGCCGAACTGTATTCCGCCTGCTGGGAGCGCCACTGCGACTGTGGGTTAAGGGCTGTAGTTACGGTGATCATTCAAACCCGGGACGTGTAGGCGCTTGTCCAGCACCCTTATTGTTCGCCGGGAGGGCTGAGGTCGAAGGTGTAGGCGATTGCTTTACGAATCTGTTCCATTACCTTGCCGTGGAATATGCCAATCGGGCCTTGGAGTTCGTGGTGTTGAATCGCCTGAAGGCCCTGGACATTGACCTAACTTCGCTCGCGCAGAAACGCTCGCGAAGGCAATTCCACTTCGTAGGCGGATCCCCTGTTAGCCGTCGTGATCGGAGCACAGATCGACAATGCCCTCGGAGCAGAAGCATCCTCGCGGGAAACGACAATCATCATGCGAACCTTCCCTCCCATGCCAAGATCCACTCGGTAAACCTCTCCAGGTCTAGTCTTCATACAGCGCATCGATGGCGTCTTGTCTCATTTGGGTCGGAAGCAGCAAGTCTCCGTTGTCTGGAATCCCCACAATGAACGGCAACCCGCGCCTCAGCCTCACCTGACTCAGGAACATGCGGATCGCCTCAGTCGTGTTAATGCCCAGGATCCCGAAGACCGCTTCCGCATCGGCCTTCAGCCTGGAATCTACTCTCGCTCGCACAATCGCCTCTTTCATGGGTCCAGTGTAGCACGGCCAGGCTACAGGTCAAGTGGGAAATTAGGATTTCTTTTTGCGGTTGAGTGTTCCATAAGAACGAAAGACGCATCCTTTTGTTGCCCGTGAGTGGTGTTTGGGCACAACAGTGTTATCGGGGGATAGGGTCGGCAAGTTCGCCAAGTGTGGAGAGGAATCTAAAATTCCGAACTTAGAATTCAGAGCTTCCTTCCCTCATCCCCTGCAGTCCCGGAGGTGGCACCATCGGTCACCTTCTGCCGCCAGAACTCAAGGCGTTCCTTGATCCGCTTTTCCATGCCTTGCTCGCCGGGTTGGTAGTAAACGCGGCCCTCGGGGAGATAGGCCTGAGGGATGTAGGACCCTTCGAAATCATGGGAGTAGAGGTATTTCAGCGCCTCCGGAGACTCCCCGGAGGCAGCGGCGAGCTTCTTACGAGTGGTGGTTCGCAGGTGCGGCGGCACGGCCAAGGTGCGGCCGGTTTCGAGGTCGGCCATGGCGCGGCCGAGCGCGGCGTAGGCGGTGTTGGACTTGGGAGCGGTGGCCAGATAGACCGTGGCGTGGGCCAGCGGAATGCGACCCTCCGGCATGCCGATGAATTCGAGCGCGTGGTGGGCGTCGAGCGCCACCCGCAAGGCGTTGGAATCCGCCAGGCCGATGTCCTCGGAGGCGGCGATGACCAACCGCCGGGAAACGAACCGCGGGTCCTCTCCAGCATGCAGCATCTTGGCCAACCAGTACAGCGCCGCATCCGGATCGGAGCCGCGGATGGACTTGATGAAGGCGGAAATGGTATCGTAGTGGGCGTCGCCATCACCATCATACACCACCGCCTTGCGCTGGATGGATTCCTCGGCGACGGAGAGGGTCAGGTGGATCAAGCCGTCGGTGGGGTCCGGGCTGGTTGTTAGGACGGCCAGCTCAAGGGCGGTTAGAGCCTTGCGGACATCGCCGTCGGATTTGGTCGCGAGGTGGCTGAGAGCCCCCGGATCGGCCACCGCGGGGGTGGCCCCCAAGCCACGGATGGAATCAGTTAGAGCGCGGTTCAGGAGCGTGATGATGTCGTCTGCGGGGACCGGTTCGAGCTGGAAGATCTGGGAGCGCGAGACCAGCGGCGAGTTGACATGGAAATACGGATTGTGGGTGGTGGCGCCGATGAAGCGGACGATGCCGCGCTCGATGTGGGGCAGCAGCACGTCCTGTTGGGCTTTGTTGAAGCGGTGGATTTCATCGATGAACAGGATGGTGGTTTCGCCGCGCAGGTCGCGCCAGGTGCGGGCCTGTTCGATCTTGGCGCGGATTTCCGCGACGTTGGATTCCACGCCGTTGATCGACTCGAAGCGGGAGCCGGTGGTGCGGGCGATGACGCTGGCCAGGGTGGTCTTGCCGGTGCCCGGCGGGCCGTAGAAGATCAGCGAGGTGAAACGGTCCGACTCGATCGCCCGGCGCAGCAGTTTGCCGGCGGCGAGGATGTGTTGCTGGCCCGCCACTTCGTCGAGCGACACCGGTCTCATCCGCGCCGCCAGTGGTTCGGGCGGTGTCGGCTTATCCGCACGGGCGGATGGAGCGGTGAAGAGATCGGACATGGGGAGTCGGGAGTCGGGAGGTCGGGAGTCGGGAGGTCGGAGGTCGGAGGTCGGAGGTCGGAGGTCGGAGGTCGGAGGGGAGCGCCGGCGTCCCGCCGGCTGCGCCCGGCATCCTGCCGGGTGCCCTTCAAGTGAATGAACCGTGGAAGAGTATGCAGTTTACAGTGGTCGAAGGGCGGAGGACGCGGGGCCTCGGTTAGTTTTTGGGGGTGGGGAGGCCGGGATTGATGGATTGCCAGTGGTAGCGGAAGGACTCGTCCTGGTCGGCGATCAGGTCGGCAGTGGCGACGGCTTGGGCGCGGTCGCCGGCGAGCCATTGGAAGGCGATGGCGGTTTGGTGGCGGCGGTATTTTCTCACCCCGTCGGTTTCGGTCTTGATGACCACGCGGTAGATGCCGATGACCGATTCCGGGTTGAGGTCAGCCCAGGTGCAGTCGCGTGATGGACCGTTGAGCGAGACTTGGAGTTTGCCGGGTTGGATGGACGGGGTGATTTTGTTGAAGGTTTCGCCGGATTTGAGGGTGCCGTCCACGATGATGCCGGAGGGCGCACGTTTGAGGTCCATGCCGAGTTCTCGGACGAAGACGGCGGCGGCATCGGTGAGGGATAGGAGGGACTTGCGGGTGGCTCCGGGCGGATCCTGGGATAAAGTTTTCAGATAGGCTGAAGCGGCCAGGAAATCGCATTTGGCGGCGTGCCTGGCGAGGGTTTCCAGCACGGCCGGCAGCTCCGGGCGGGCGGTGGCGGGTGGCTGGGTTGGCGGTGTGGTGCGGGATAGTTTTTCCAGGTCGAGTTGCCAGGAGGTGACGTTGAAAGGGGCGCGGCCGCGGGTTTTGAGGGTTGGCAGGATGGCATCGAGCGCGGCGATGGCTTGCTGGCATCCCTTGCGGTCCGCCGGGCGGGTGGCGAAGACGGGCGCCGAGAGGGTTTTGAAGTCAGTGAGGTAGTCGGCGGCGGCGGACTGATAGACCACCATCCAGTCCTGCTCCGGATTGAGCTTGGCGGTCTTGACTGCCTCGAAAAAGGGGGTGGCCGAGGCAAGCCGCCCAAGTTCCCAGTTTTTCAGCCCGGCGATCATCCAGAACATGATTTGGTTGACCGAATTCCCACCCAGGCGCACCTCGCTGGGAGGGATTGGGGTCGGCCGCTCGAGCCCCTGGAGCACCGGCAGCAGGAGTTTTTTCATACCGGGTTCGGGAATGGTGGCAACGGCCAGGTGCTTGGCGGTGGCGGCCGCTTCGCGGCGGGCATCGGAGGCACGTCCGTCGAGCATGGGCATCAGCACCGCCTCGATGGCCGCCCAACTGCGGGTGGGCTCGCGCACGGCGGGATCGTTTCGCAGATCGGTGAATCGGGCCTGGGCGGTGGCAAAATCGCCGCCGGTGACGGCTGCGCGGGCTTCGCGGTAGAGGTTGCCGATGCGTTTGACGGTGGCAGGGTCCTGCCTAGGGGCGGGGTGGTCCTGCTCCTGGGTGATGCCGGTTGCCGATGATGGTTCGCGGGTGTTGGAGCGGCTTAGCCACCAACCACCGCCGATGAGGGCGGCAGCCGTGATCACCGCTCCGGTGATGCCGAGCTGCAGTTTCCGACGCTGGGCCGCCTGCCGGCGCATCGCGGCCGCAGGGTCCCTGACGATCGCTTTGGCCCCCGCTTTCACCTGGGCGAAGGCATCGCACAGATAGGAAAGGAGTTCGTCGTAAGAACTGAAGCGGTTGGCCGGGTGGTAGGCCATGGCGCGGTCCACCACCGAGCAGGTGCGCGGAGTGATCCACGGAGCCGCCTGCTCAAGCGGAATGATTTTCTTCTTGGCCTCGCGCAGCGCGTGGGTGGCCATGGACTCCTCGTTGCAGGGAGGCTTGCCGGCCAGGGCATGGTAGAGGGTGGCACCGAAGGCATAGATGTCCGACCGGAAATCCTCGGACAGGCCTTCGATGGCTTCGGGCGGGACGTAGTAGGGGGTGGCCCAGATTTCGGCCGCCTTGGCGGTGCCGCCGGGATCCAACAGCAGGGCGAGGCCGAAATCGACGATCTTGGCATTGCCTCCGGAATCCAGCAGAATATTGCCGGGTTTGATGTCGCGGTGGATCAGGCCGGCGGCGTGGGCGGCCTTGAGCCCTTCGACCACCTGAATCGCGAGCGGGAGCATTTCGCGTTCGGGGATGGTGCCGCGTCGCTGGATCTGGTCCTCGAAGTGACCGCCCGGGACCAACTCCATGGCGATGAAAAAGCGGTTGAATGCGCGACCGGTGGTGAACACCCGCACGACGTGGGGATGGCTGAAGGAGGCAGTGACGCGGGCCTCGTGCTCGAACGCCTCGATCCGGCGGGAATCCGCAGAGTAGTTTTCGTTGAGGATTTTGACGGCCACCTCGCGATCGAGGGTGTTGTCGTGGGCGACGAAGACCACGCTCATGCCGCCGATCGCGTGGCGGCGCAACAGCGTGTAGGAGCCGAACTCGCGCTTGACCCGGGTGTGTTTGCCACAGTGGGGGCAGACCACATTGGAAAACGGCCCGACGTCCTCGACGTTCATCGGCTTTCCACAGGCATGGCAATAGGCGATCTCATTCGCGCTTTCCGGCATGGGCGGAGGCTAGCCGGGTAAATTGGGAGATGCAAACTTGAAACTTGCGGGTGCGGGTTTTCCTGAGAACCTCCGGGCATGGAACTGCGTGTGGATGCCCCGGCCGACGGGCGCCTGGATGCCTATTTGGCCGGGTGTCTGGCGGAGCTTTCGCGCAGCCGCATCCAGACGCTGATCCGTGAGCAATACATCCTGGTCAATGGCCAGCCCGCCAAACCGCGGGATCCGGTGAAAGTAGGGGATCTGCTCAGCATCGCGATTCCCGAGGCGGTGCCGCTGGACGCCGAGCCGCAGGCGATTCCGCTGGAAATCCTCCACGAGGACGACGCTCTGGTGGTGCTCAACAAGGCTCCCGGCATGGTCGTTCATCCCGCGCCGGGAAACCCTGACGGCACCCTGGTCAACGCGCTGCTGCACCACTGCCAGGGCCGGCTTTCCGGGATCGGCGGGGTAGAGCGCCCCGGGATCGTCCATCGCTTGGACAAGGATACCTCGGGGTGCATGGTGGTGGCCAAGTCCGACGTCGCCCACCAATCGTTGGTGACCCAGTTCTCCGAACGCAGCACCATGGAGAAAATCTATCTGGCGGTGACCCTGGGGATTCCCTCGCCGCCGCGGGACACGGTGTTCACCCACATCGGCCGGCACCCGGTGAGCCGGCAGAAAATGGCGGTGGTCAATCCCCCCGGCGGCAAACCGGCGATCACCGACTACCAGGTGATCGCCGCCGATCCCGATACCGGCACGGCGCTGGTGCGGTGTCATCTTCACACCGGCCGCACCCATCAGATCCGGGTTCACCTGCACTCCCGGGGCTGCCCGTTGTTAGGCGATCCGATCTACGGCCGGCCGGCGAAACACCCGGGGCTGCCCACCCGGCTGATGCTGCACGCCTGGAAGCTGTCCTTCAATCACCCGGTTTCCGGTCTGCGGATGGCGTTTGAGGCACCCATCCCGCCAGAATTCGTCCAGTGGCTGGGGTTGCCCGACGCCCTGCGGTGGCTGCCATCCACCTGACCTCCCTTTCCTAACCATGATGGACGCCCTGCTCGCCGCCGTAGCCCAACAACTCGCATCGCCCCAGACCCCCTATGTGGCCAACACCCTGGCGCGGCTGGAAAAACTCGGGCTGGCCGAGAATGAAGCGAAAAACCAGATTGCGCTGTGCCTGGGCGAGGCGCTGGAGATAATGGTTAGAAAACACCGCGCTTTCGACGAACCGGCCTACCGCGAAGCCCTCGACGCCCTGCCGCTGCCGGAGGAGAATGGCGAGGAAGAGGACGCATGGTAGCGGCGGCCGGACCGCGGCTTCAGTGGCCGCGTGGGTCACAACGCGCCCGCCGATGGACCGCCCAGGAAATCGCCCATGAACTGCGGCATTTTCACGGAGCGCTGGCTTCAGCCGGCGTGTCGTTGCGGTGGACCGCTGAGGTTGAGTCGCCTCGATGTGATACCCCACATTTTTCCTCGCGGCCAGAAGCCAGCGCTCCATCGCACCGCCAAGACGAAACCGCCGACTGATGAGTGGATAAAGATCGGGCATGAGCCCGCCACGGCTGGGCATGGCGGTTGGAAACCGCCGCCACGGTTAGGCGGCTGGGCATGCGGTAACGCCTAACTTGCGCCCACGATTTCGCCATTCTGCACAATATTGAGGGCGTGGTTGCCCACAGCCTCGAGGTGATTGTTGATCTCGGTGTAGATCATTTCGGTCGGTACATCACGCCCCTCCTGCATGCGTTTGACCGATCCCCGATTGTGGCTCTTGCGAAGGGCGTCAATGCAATCCTCCAGTCGGTTGGCTTCTTCCAGCAAACCCGGGGCGACACCCAAGAGCGAGCGGTTGCTGATTTCGAGAATCAAGCGCACCTCACGACACAACCTGCCGATTTCCTCGTCGTGAAGGGGATCGAAACAAATCCCCTTTTCGTATTTCCGCTGCACCAGCTTGACCAGTCGATAGATCCGGTCCGTCGCCTCCTCAAACTCGGAAACCACCCGCAACATCGAGGCGATCCGTGCGGCGTTGCCTTTGCCGATTTCGCGGGTGGAACATTGAATCAGGTAGGAGGTGATGTCGTTGAGCATCTCGTCGCAGGCATCCTCCATGCGCTTGAGTTCGACCACCCGTGCGGATAGATCGACATCGGGGTGCTCCAGCACCTCGACGAAGCCGTTGAACATCTCGGTGGTGAGTTGGGCCATGCGCCTGGAGGCATTTTCCGCCTCGGCGATGTTGAGTTCACCGAGGTCCACCAGACCTTGGGAGATGTATCTGATCCTGTCCGCCCCGGCCCCCGGTTTGGGATCCCGGATCCACCACTCGACGAAGCGCGCGATCTGCGGGACGAAGGCGACCAACAAGGCGATGTTGGCCAAGTTGAACATCGAATGGAAAATCGCGGTGGCAAAGGCGACGTCGAAGCTGGCCATCTTGTCATTCACCTCACGCAGGGAGGCCGGCAGCATCTCCGCCAGATGCCAACAAAGCCGGGTGAAGGGGTAGAAGGCGACGAGCATCCAGGCGACCCCCAGCATATTGAAGGCAAAGTGCGCCCGGGCCGCTCGCTTCGCGTGTACGTTAGCCCCCAAAGCCGCCAGCCAGGCAGTCACCCTGGTGCCGATGTTTTCGCCCAATACGATGGCTGCGGAGTTTTGGAACACCCCGATCGGGTCGGCACTCACATCTCCCAGCCACCCATTCAGGGCGCAAGTGATGGTGATCGCCATCGCTGCGGAGGACGACTGAACGAGCAGGGTGAGCGCGACCCCTCCCACCAGATACAGCAGCACGGAAACAAATCCACGACCGCCCATCCAAGTCACGATTCCTTCGATAGTGGCCGCCATGTTCGGATCCTCGCCCATCAGAGTCCGGACATCCGGCACCGAATCCTTGAGCAGTCCCAGGCCGAAAAACACCAAGCCGAAGCCGAGCAGCATCTCGCCGTAGCTCTTGGCCTTGTCCTTGCCAATGAACACGAAGGGCAAGCCAACACCAATCATCGGCAAGGCGATCTTGGAAACGCTGAATTTCCCGACGATCGCCACAATCCAGGCGGTGATGGTGGTTCCGAGATTAGCCCCCATGATGACACCGATCGACTGGATGAGCGTCAGCAACCCAGCATTGACGAAGGAAACCACCAGCACCGTGGTGGCCGAGGAAGACTGGACCAGCGAGGTGGTTAGAAATCCGGTGAAAACCCCCGAGAAGCGATTGGTCGTGAGTCCGGAGAGCGCCGTGCGCATGCGTTTGCCCGCGACGCGCTGAACGGCCTCGGACATGATCTTCATGCCGAACAGGAAAACCCCAAGCGCCCCCAGCACTTGAAGTAAGCCGACAATCACGGAAACAGTGGTGGAGGTGGTAGCTAGCAGTGTCATGGGTTTGCGGGTAGTTCTTTACACCCCCCAGCAGTGGAACAGCAAACATGGTCCGAATTCTCGTCCACCCCTCGATAATCGAGGGTGCGGTCGGAATCATGTCAGAATCTGGGAGGTGCGGTCGGGTTCATGGGAGAGTCGCTCGGGGTGGAAGGTAGGGGTTCAGGTCCCGTTGCCAAGAAGTTTCCGCAAGTTTTACCCGTTGTGCATGCCGGCAGCGGGGATTGGCTTTGAAAACCATGGCGTCGGCGGGAACACTCGCCCGGTGATCTCCGCCCATGACGTGACCGATGGACATGGCCGCGTTGGTCACAACGCGACCGATAGACGTGGCCGCGTTGGTCACAACGCGACCGCCAATGGACCGCCAATGGACCGCCAATGGACCGCCAATGGACCGCCAGTGGACCGCCTAGGGAATCGCCTAGGGAATCGCGCAGGAGTCGAGGCTTTTCCCTAGGCATGAGCCCGCCACGGCTGGGCATGGCGGTTGGAAACCGCCGCCACGGTTAGGCGGCTGGGCAGGTGAAGTTTCGGTTGCGGGGGATTCGCCTTGAAAAGCAAGGCGGCGGCAGCGACACTCGCCCGGTGCTCTCCGCTCATGACGATCTGGCTGCGCTGCCGCTTCTTCCGCCCAAGGATGTGGCGGCACTGGCTGCGGCGGGATTGCGGAGCGCGGCGGCGGTGCTGGACCATCTGCCGAAGCGCTATGAGGACCGGCGGCGCTTCGATGCCTTTCCCAACCAACCGTCGCCGGTGGCGGTGTGCCTGCGCGGCACGGTGATCGATGCCGGATCGCGCGGATTCGGTCGCGGCCGGCGGTTTTTCGAGGCGGTGGTGATCAACCACGCCGGCGACGGGGTGTTCGGTGGCGGCAAGCTCACCTGCCGCTGGTTCAACATGCCGTTCATTCACAAGCTGATCCTGGCAGGCCACGAGGTGGTGCTCTACGGCAAGGTGAAGGATGTCAACGGCAGGCTGGTGATCGACCATCCGGAGTTTGAAATCCTCCGCGATGATGACGAGGGCGAGTCGATCCATCTGGAGCGCATCGTGCCGATCTATCGGAATATCGCGGGGCTGGCCCAGCGGCGGCTGCGTGAGATCATTCACCTGCTGCTGCTGCAAACCGATCCTGAATCTCTGGAGGTCGCCACCGGCGTGCCTTCTGCCGAAAGCCGGCACCAGGCGCTCAAGGCCGTGCATTTCCCCGAGTCCATGGATCAGGTGGCGGTAGCCCGGCGGCGTTTCGCGCTCGAAGAGTTTTTCGCGCTCCAGCTCAACGTCGCCTGGCGGCGGGTGCGCTACCACGAGCGGCCGGGCCGGGTGCTGGGACTCAAAACCACCTTGCTCAAGCGGTTTTACCAAAGCCTGCCCTTCGATCTAACCGATGCGCAAAAGCGTTCGATCAAGGAGCTGGTGGTGGATATGCGGACGGCCCGCCCGATGAACCGGCTGCTACAGGGGGACGTGGGCTCCGGCAAGACCTTCGTGGCGATGGCGGCGATGTTGCTGGCAGTGGACTCCGGTTGCCAGGCGGCGCTGATGGCACCCACCCAGATCCTGGCGGAACAGCACTATCTAACATTCAAGCGCTGGCTGGAGCCGTTGGGGGTGCGGATGGCGCTGCGCACCAGCAACCGTGAGGAGAGCAGCCACCTGCCGCTGGAGGGCGAGCCGCAGGTGATCATCGGTACCCATGCGTTGCTGTTCGATGCGGTGGCATTCAGTGATCTGGGGCTGGTGGTGATCGATGAGCAGCACAAGTTCGGGGTGGCCCAGCGGGCGGCGTTGATCCGGCAGGGGGTGGTGCCGGATGTACTGGTGATGACCGCCACCCCGATCCCGCGCACCCTGACGATGACGATCTACGGCGATCTGGATGTTTCCCTGCTGGATGAAAAGCCGGCCGGCCGCGGGCGGGTGGTCACCGCTGTGCGGGTGGCTCCCAAGCAGACGGACGTGACCAAGTTCGTGCGAGAACAGTTGGACGCCGGACGCCAGGCGTATCTGGTCTATCCGCTGGTCGAGGAAAGCGAGACACTCAAGGTGGAATCCGCGATCGAGGCCTTCGACAAGTGGCGCAAGCGGCTGCCGGGACACGAGGTGGGTCTGCTCCACGGCAAGCTCAAGGGCGATGAAAAGGAAGCGGTAATGCGCCGCTTCCGCGAGGGCGAAATCGCCGCGCTGGTGGCGACCACCGTGATCGAGGTGGGGGTGGACGTACCGAATGCCACACTCATGCTGCTGCACCACGCTGAGCGTTTCGGACTGGCCCAGATCCATCAACTCCGGGGACGGATCGGCCGCGGCGGCCACAAGGGCTGGTGCATCCTGCTCACCGATGGGAAAAACCCGGAGGCGCTGGAAAAACTCGGGATTCTGGAGCGGAGCGCGGATGGCTTCGAGATTGCCGAGGCGGATCTGCGACTGCGCGGGCCCGGCGATGTGTTAGGCACCGCGCAAAGCGGCCTGGCCGACCTCAAATTCACGGATTTCCTGGCGGACACCGGGTTGTTGCGGGAGGCCCGGGCGCTGGCGGATGCGGTGCTGGCGGAGGATCCGGAGCTGAACGGCTCCCACCTCGGGTTGCGCGGACTGATCGTGGTGAAAGACGACCGCGACGGACCGCAGGTCACGGCGTGATCGTGTCGGTCAGGTCGAGCGTCTGCCGCAGCGCGGACCATACCCGCTGGTTGTCCAACTCCTGCTGGCAGCGACCGTCGAGCGGGCATTTTGCGAGAAAACAGGGCGCGCACTCCGCGTGGCGGCTGACGCTGGCGTGGCGCCGGCCGAGCGGACGTTTCCACTGCGGATCATTGGGGCCGAACAAGGTCACGCAGGCGGCCCCGACATGGGCCGCGAGATGCGGCAGCGAACCATCCGCCGCCAGCACCACCTGATGGACGGCCAGCAGCGGCAGCACCTCCGCCAGCGGGCTGGCTTCGAAAAACGGAGTGTCATTGGCAAGGCCCGCGACCAGGGCCATGCCGAGGCCCGCCCCGGCCGGAACCGCCGCGATGGTGATGGTGCGTTGGCTCGCCTGCAGCGCCTTGGCGGTTTCGAGCCACCGGTCCAGCGGCCATTCGTGACTGCGGCCGAAATCGGAGTCCGGGCAGAGCAGTACGGTGCCGGCCTCGGGCTTGATTCCGAGGTCCGCCGGGGCGAAGAATTCCGGTCTGCCGGGGTCGAGCCCGAGTGCTTTGATGAGGTTGAGATAATCACGCACCCGGTGTTCCGGCGGGCCGGGCTTGGTTAGATTGGCGACCGGATGGGTGAGTAGCTTTTTGAGTGGTTTTTCGTCCGGCCCCACGCGACGGGGGATCTTGGCGCGGGCGCAGGCCTCGGCGGCGATGCCGGGTTCCCAGGCGATGGCCGCATCCCAATGCCCGGCGAGCCGGGGGGCTACGGCCTTGGCCTTGGCGGTGATGGGAAACACGACGACCACCAAACCTGGCAGGGTTTCCCAAAGCGCCTGTTGCTGCTCGCGGCAGAGGATGCCCACCTTCATCCCGGAGTGCATCATCGCACGCACCGCGGGGATCGCAAAGCAGGCCTCATCCCAGCGCTCCGGCGCTGCGATCAACATCTCTCCGGATTGCTCCCTAGTCGTCGGCACGCCGCCATCGTAACCCGTTTCCACCCACTGGGAAAGCGGCAAATGTTGATTCTATGGCTCCGCTTTCGCGGGTGCCAGATGAATCCGCAGGAAACTGGAGACTTCGGCGAGGATCCGCCGCTGGAGGGCGGCATCGTTCTCGCCCAATACTGGCAATTAAAGCCATCGTCAGCTTGCCTGACAGCTTACAGTAAGATGGGCGCGGAAACGCTGAGAACCGCTGATGACGCTGGGTTTCTTGAGATTACCAGTGGTTTGATCCCGCCTGCAGGCGGTCCCCCTGCGGGGCTGGCACTTCGCGCCGGTCCATCTCGCTCGATTCAGCGGTCCTCAGCGCTTCAGCGGTTTCCCAATCTCAAAATACCGGGAACTTTGGAAGTTTTGCTTAAGCTGCCAGCATTGATCGCTCCCGCCGTTGGCGGCCCCGCCGCAGAACGCAAGGGCCAGCGGGATCCAACGGCTCTAACCCAACGGCTTGAACACCGCCTCGTGGAGGGTTGCTCCCGCCAACAAGCGGCAGGTCAGGCGCAGCCCGTTGGCGTCCGCGGTGCCGGAAATCAGGGTCGCCCCGTCGGGCTGCGGACCGCCACCCACCAGTTGGGCGTAGGGAAACTCCGGAGTGGCCGGGATCAACGCCGGGTGGTGGGTGTGGCCGGAAACCACCACTTGCGCCCCCCATTTGACCAGCACGTCGTGCCAC
>JAIPKB010000071.1 GCA_021733795.1 Akkermansiaceae bacterium
CCAGTCCCAATACCACATCATCGGAGATTCCCGGTTCCATTTCGGCCACGGCAAGCACTTGATGACCGGCCTCCCGTAACCGGGCCACTATGGAAAGATCGAGATTCTCATCAGCCAATAGCTTCATGCGGCGCTGCCGGAAACCGGATAGATCACATCGGCACGCAGCGCGCGGGCTGCGAATTCAACGGCCGCAAGAACGGACTCGCGGGTCAGGCGGGGATGCTCCGCGACGATGGTCTCGATGGTTTCACCAGCACCCAATCGCTCAAGAATGCACTCCACAGTGATCCTGGTGCCAGCGATCACCGGCTTTCCCATCATGATGTTTGGCTTGGATTCGATCACATTCACAGACGGATTCTACACGCTCCGGGGTCTGCTGCAAGTGGAATTCGGACAGTGGAATGGCGAGCCCATCATCCCGGCCCCCTCTTCCTTTGCATCTCCTGACTTTTTTGTCCGGCACCCAACGGCACCCTGGGGAAAGCCGCACTGATAAAACAGAAGAAAACAAGCACTTGCGAGTTTCCGGAATTCGGTTACCCTGCCGTCATGTCGCAGGTCGCAGAATTGATCAGAGAGGCTTCCAAGCTCGATCCGCTTGATCGGGCGGAGCTGGTTTCGTCGCTCCTTGAGGACCTTGATGCCAGCCCTCATCATGTCAGTGATGAGGACGCTTTGCAGCGCCTCGAAGACCTCAAGTCCGGCAGAGTCAAGGGGCTGCCCGAAAAGGACTTTTGGAGAGCCTGTGGACGTGCCTGAACGATGCAGGTGATCCGACATCAGGACCTCGCCGCCGACATCCGTGAAGTCGCGATGCACTATGCGGAGATATCCGAGCGGGTTCTGGCAGCTTTTTGGAATGATCTGGATTCCGTGCTTGCATCGGTTGAACTGCATCCCAGAAGCCACCATTTTGACGCATGCGGCATGCGCAGAGCCAATTTCCGCAAATTCCCATACCATTTGCTGTATGAGGTTGATGATGAGGTCATTTACCTGGTGGTTCTCAGACACGACAAAAGGCAGCCCGATTACGGAATTGGCCGCCGGATATAAGGATTTCCGCGTGTCAGCGCATCTTGACGGTAGCATGGGTCAGGGAGCCCCGTCAGCCCCCCCTGCCGTGCCTCACTCCACCGAGAACCGGTGGACAAGGGTATGCCGGTAGGTTTCACCCGGGCGCAGCACGGAGGACGGAAAGTCCGGCTGGTTCGGTGCATCCGGAAACCCCTCGGTTTCCAGGCACAGCGCACTGCGGCTGGCGTAAGCCACACCTCCTTTGCCAGGAGTGACACCGTCCAGGAAACTGGCGTCGTAGAACTGAACGCCCGGCTGATCGGTTAGAACCTCCATCACCCGCCCCGACTTGGGATCCCTCACCCTGGCGGCCAGGCACACCCCGCCGCCAGGACGCAGCACCCAGCAATGATCGTAGCCATTGCCAAGACGCAACGCCTCGAAATCCTCACCCAGCCGATCCCCAATCACCCGGGGCAGGGTGAAATCCATCGGGGTACCGGCGACCGGGGCGATCTCCCCAGTGGGGATCAGCCCGGCGGTGGTCGGCAGGTAGTGATCCGCCGCCAAGGTGAGCTGGTGATCGAGAATGGTGGTGCGGGGGTCGCCGGAAAGGTTCCAGTAGCTGTGATGCACCAGGTTGACCACCGTCGGCGCGTCGGCAGTGGCCTCTGCCTGCCAGATCAACTCGCCGTCATCGGTGAGGGTGTAGGTAACGGTGGCGGTAAGCGCCCCCGGGTAGCCTTCGTCGCCATCCGGCGAGGTGTGGGTCAGCGTAACAGAGTTGCCGCTGGCGGCCACCACCTGCCAGACGACCTTGTCAAAGCCGATGAGCCCCCCATGCAGATGGCAGGGAATGCCACCCGGATCGTTGTTGGTGGCGAGGGTGTAGGTCCTACCGTCCAACGTGAACCGCCCGCTTTGAATCCGGTTGCCAAAGCGGCCGATCGTCGCTCCAAAATACGGCCCGTTGACCAACCAACCCTCCAGCGTGTCGAAACCGTGGGCAATATCGGCGAGCCGCCCGTCCCGGTCAGGGACTTCCATGCCCACCAGCAAGGCCCCGTAATCGCATACTTGCGCCCTCAGACCGTGGCGATTCGTCAGGGTGAGCACCCGAATCTCCTGGCCGGCGGGTGTGGTTCCGAATAGGTCGATGACTGCGGGGCGTTCGCTCATGATGGGGCGCATGCTGGGCGGAACCACCCATGCCGACAAGCGAATTATCGGACCGGATTCCCGAACCATCCCACCCGATTTTGAACAATCCGCTTGCCAAGTCCGCAGTTTAGGGCGTAGTCCCTGACTTCCACCGCGCCATTCACCGACTTTTTACCATGGGAAAAATACTGATTATTGCCGAGAAACCGAGCGTCATGACCGACCTGAGCCGCGCGCTTGCCAAACCGCTTGGCCGGTTCGACAAACAAGGGGCGGGACGAGATGTCTTCTACGAAAACGACGCGGCGGTCATCACCTCCGCCGTCGGCCATCTGGTGGAACTGCGGATGCCGATGGGCCCGAATGGCAAGAAACTCCCCTGGAAATTCGATGTGCTTCCCGCCATTCCCGACGATTTCACCCTCGACCCCATCCCGGACACCGAAGCCCGCCTCAAGCAGATCCTCAAATTAGCCAAACGCAAGGACATCGACTCGATCGTCAATGCCTGCGATGCCGGCCGCGAGGGTGAACTGATTTTCCGCTACATCCTCGACATCGGTAAAATCACCAAACCGGTCAAACGCCTCTGGATGCAGTCGATGACCAACAACGCCATCCTCGACGCCTGGCAGCGCCTCCGCAGTGACGGAGAAATGCAACCCCTCGGCGACGCCGCCCGCTGCCGATCCGAGTCCGACTGGCTGGTGGGACTCAACGCCACCCGCGCCCTGACCTGCTTCAACTCCCGCCATGGCGGATTCAACATCACCGCAGCCGGCCGCGTGCAGACCCCCACCCTGGCCATCCTTGCCACCCGCGAGGCGGAAATCCAGGCCTTCGAATCCACCCCCTATTTCGAGGTCCAGGCGACCTTCGCCGCCACCGCCGGCCAATACCCCGGCAAGTGGATCGATGAAACCTGGAAAAAAAGCGAGGCCCACCCACACGGCCGCCCGGAACGGCTCTGGGAACAATCACTGGCCGAGGCCATCCGCGACCGCTGCGAGGGCAGGTCCGGAATCGCCACCGAGGAAAAGCGCGCCAATTCGCAAATCGCACCGCAACTCTACGACCTAACCACCTTGCAGCGGGAAGCCCCGTTCTCCGCCAAGGTCACCCTGCAGATCGCCCAGGCGCTTTATGAAAAGCACAAGCTGATCACCTATCCCCGCACGGACTCGCGCTACCTGCCGGAGGACTACACCGGCAATGTCCGCGAAACCATGCAGGACCTGGCCAACAGCCCGTTGCCGATCGCCAGCTACGCCGCCGCCGTGCTCGCCGGAAACGACCCTGACGGACCCCGCCTCAGCAAATCCCGCCGCGTGTTCGACAACAAGAAAGTCTCCGATCACTTCGCGATCATCCCCACCGGCAGGACCGCCAAGCTCTCCGAGACCGAACAAAAGGTCTTCGACCTGATCTCCAAGCGCTTCATCGCCGTATTCTATCCGCCCGCCGAATTCGAGCAAACCACCCGGCTCACCCGCATCACCCATGCCGCCTTGGTGGATACCTTCAAGACCGAGGGCCGGATCCTGGTCAAACCCGGTTGGCTCGTCGTTTACGGCCGCCGTCCCGGAGTCGCCAGCGGCAAGGATGAACTCGTCCCCATCACCCAGGGCGAGACCGCGAAAGTAACCGACATCGAGGTGGTTCACGAGCAAACCAAGCCACCCGCCCGGTTCACCGAGGCCACCCTGCTCTCCGCCATGGAAGGAGCTGGCAAACTGATCGATGACGAGGCTCTCGCCGAGGCCATGGCCGAACGCGGCCTAGGCACCCCCGCCACCCGCGCCGCCACCATCGAAGGCCTCATCGCCCAAAAATACCTCGCCCGCGATGGCCGCGAACTTCACGTCTCCGGCAGCGGCATGCGCCTCATCGCACTCGTCCGCCAAATGAACATCGAGGGGCTCTACTCGCCCATGCTCACCGGCGAGTGGGAGTTCAAACTCCGCCAGATGGAGCATGGCCAACTCCAGCGCGACACCTTCATGCGCGACATCATCGCCTACACCAACGACATCGTCAGCAAAGCCCGCCAACTCGCCACCGAGGCCAAAAACCGGGTTTACCCCGATCTCACCGCCACTTGCCCGGTGTGCGGAGCCACCGTCCTGAAACAGACCGACGCCACCTACGAATGCCGCCAGCTGGATTGCAAATTCCAGCTCAAGAAACACGTCGCCGGCCGCCTGATCACCGAAGCGGAAGCGGTTGAACTGCTCACCAAGAAGTTCGTAGGCCCCTTGACCGGTTTCAAGTCCAAGTTCAACAAGCCCTTCGAGGCCGGGCTGGAACTGGATGCTAAATTCAAAGTGGCCTTCGTCTTTGACAACTCGGACCGCGAGGAGCCCCCCGAACTGACCGAAGAACAAATCATCGGCAGCGCCACCCTCACCGATGGCCGCACGCTCAAGGTCTATCAAACCGAGAAATCCTATCATCTGCCGGAACTCGTCACCAAAAAGGAACCCGCCGGCATTCGCATCGGCCGCGCCATCCTCCAGCGCGAAATCACCACCGAACAATTCTTCAAACTCATTTCCGAGGGCAAGACCGACCAACTCAAGGGCTTCATCTCCAACCGCACCAAGCGCCCGTTTGACGCCCGCCTCACCTTCGATCCCGCCACCGGCAAAATCGGCTTCGAGTTCGAACCCCGGCCCGAACGGAAATACCCGCCGAAGAAAACCGCGGCAGCCAAGGACGCCAAGCCCGCCACCGCCCCCAAAAAGAGGGCTGCCAAAAAGAAAGCCGCCACCAAGGCAAAGACCCCGAAAGAAGGTTAGGCTTCCAGCCTGACACGGAAGGCGGGCGCCTCGCCCAGCGCTCGCCACTTAAATAATTTTCAACCACGGATTAGACGGATTGGCACGGACAGTGCTCCGCGTTTTTCTCTTTTATCCGTGTACATCCGTGTAATCCGTGGTTTTATTTATCTGTCCTTCGCGCCTAAGAAGCTGTCTGAAAAATGGCAGGGACGCTTTTCCGAAGCGTCCGGGCGAATGAACTGAGAATAGAAATGCCGTGTCGACCGTTCATTCGCTACCCATTCTCGCGGACCTTTCGGAAAAAGGTCCCTGCCAAGCCATTTTTCAGACAGCCTCTAACTGACAGTATTGGGCTTCCCGCCTGCCGCAGCCCGTCCGCCCTGTGACGAACTTGTCACACTTGCCGATTTCCCTCCGGCCCGATTTGGGTTCATTGATTGCCCGTGCCCACGATGCGGCACCCAAACAACAAAATGAACACCACCATGAAATACCTCACCACCCTAATGACCGCGGCCGCGCTGGTCGCCACCAGCCAGGCCCAGACGCTCAGCCTCAAGGGCAGTGACACCCTCGGCGCCAAGTTGGTCCCCCAACTCGCCGAAGGCTTCAAGGCCGCCGGCAACAAGAACGTCAAGTTCGAGATTGCCGCGGAAGGTTCCACCACCGCGTTTCCCGCGCTGGCCAATGGCACCGCCCAACTCGGCATGTCCTCCCGCGAGATTAAGGACGACGAAACCACCTTCTGCCGCACCAAAGGCATCATTCTCAAGGAACACCAGATCTGCTACGACATGATCTGCGTGATCGTTAACAAGAACTCCCCGGTATCCAAACTCACCAAGACTCAGGTCGCCAAAATCTTCACCGGCCAGATCAAGGACTGGTCGGAAGTCGGTGGTGCCCCCGGCAAAATCTCGATCTACACCCGCAACACCTCGTCCGGCACCTACAAAGACTGGCAGAAACTGGCGATGAAAGGCCGTGACTATCCGTCCAGCTCGCAAAAGCTGGCGGGCAACGAACAAATCGCCCAAGAGGTCTCCAAGAACCGGAACGGCATCGGCTATGTGGGCCTCGCCTACTCGAAGACCGCCGGCACCAAGGCTCTGCCCATCGACGGCGTGGCGCCTGTCGCCAAGAACGCCAAAAAATTCACCTACGCCCGCCCTTGCTACATCTACGCTCCGGAAAAGCCCACGGCTGAAGCCGCCGCTTTCCTCGGCTACATCGACTCCCCCGCCGGACAGGACATCGTCCGCAAGGTCGGCTTCATTCCCGTCAAGGATTTGTAATCCCCCACGGTTGACAGTTTGCATTCGGTTGCAACACGATGGGTGCCGTCATTTGCAGGGCGGCACCCATTTCAGGCAGCCCACAACCCGCATCTCGCCTCCATGGCAGCTAAAGCTCCAGCCCTCCACCGTTTCACCCGCCAGGGAATCTCCCTGGAAGGCGGCATCCGCTTTTTTTTCGCTTCCAACGCGGGCCTGACCATTGTCATCCTGGTCCTGATCATCGCCTTCCTGCTCAAGGAGGGACTGGGGTTTTTCCCCGGCTATCGGCGGGAGCTGGAGGTCTATCGGGTGGCCGGGCTCGAGTTCGTCGATCTTTCCCGCGGGCCGCTCACCTCCCATGAGCAACTCGCCAGTGTCCTCAACCGCGCCTACTACGCCGAGATCAATGGCCGGGCGGCCAAGGAATTGAAGCGCATGTTGGAATCCTCCGAGCTGTTCAATGCCTACTCGGAAGGAGTCGCCCCACCCCGCGACCTCATTCTCAAAAACCTCGAGAACGGCGTCGATCCGAACTCGGAAATGCTGGTCCAACTGCGCGAACGCTTTGCCGAAAGGCAGGCGCGGGCGCTCAACAGCCTGCCGCCGACGCCTCACCTAACAATACCCGAACGTGCCGCCCTGGTGGCCGACCTCCGCCGCCGCGAGGTAACAGCCACCGAGGACCCTGCGCTGGTAACCGTCCTGGCCGACGAGTATGGTGCCGCCCGACAGCGGTTCGCCGAGCCTCTCTCCGGGTTCCGCGAGGTGATCGATTCGTTCGAATCCGCAGGCAGCGACCTCTCCGATCTGGTCATGGACATGACCGAGACCGTCACCGTGACCAAGGAGGCGATCCAACGCGCGGACATCCTCGAGAAAGACCGCAGTTCCCTGCTGGCCGCCGCCGCCAACACCAAAGATCCCGCCGAACGCGAGCGCCTGACTGCGGATGCCGAGGCCGCCTTGGCGGAAACACCTGACATTGCCGGCCCCATGCAGACCTTGATGGCGCGCAAGCCCGACTGCGCCGCCACCCATGCCGCATTGCGCGAGGCGCTGGCTGGCATCACCGCCAAACTCCCCTCCTCGCTCACCCGCCCGGAAGCCAACCGCCTGCTCCAAGCCGCGCACAAGGGAACCCCTATCTTGCTGGCGGAACTCGCAGCCGCCCCGGCGAGAATCAATGAATGGCGGTCTGACAAACCCGTCCCCCTGAGCATGGCGATCAGGCGGTTTCTAACCGGCAAGGACTGGGTCACCGGCGGCGAGTGGCAGGATTTCTACGGCATCCTCCCGCTGTTCGTCGGCTCGTTGATGGTTTCCGTCGTGGCGTTGATCATCGCCATTCCCCTCGGCATCGGCGCGGCGATCTATGTGAACCAGTTCAGTGCCCGTCTGGAACAGTCATTGATCAAGCCGGTCATTGAGTTCATTCAGGCGATTCCCTCGGTGGTTCTGGGCTTCATCGGGATTCTGGTGCTGGGCACCGTGCTGCGCGAGGTTTCCCAGGTGGAATGGTTGGCATGGGTTCCGGGCTTCCCAATCGAAGAGCGGCTCAACATCTTCACCGCCGGCTGCCTGCTGGCGCTGATGAGCATTCCCACGATCTTCTCGCTGGCCGAAGACGCGCTCAACAACGTGCCCGCCGCCTATGCGGAAGCATCCGACGCACTCGGCGCCTCCCGTTTCCAAACCACCTTCCGGGTGATCGTGCCCGCCGCCTACTCCGGGATGCTGGTCGCTGTTTTGTTAGGCCTGGGCCGGGTCATCGGCGAGACCATGGTGGTGTTGCTGGTGGCCGGCAACCGGATCAAAATCCCGGATTTCTCCAGCGGTATTGGCAGTTTCTTCCAACCGGCGCACACGCTGACCGGGATCATCGCCCAGGAGTTGGGCGAGGTGCCGCTTGGCAGCGTCCACTACCGGGCCTTGTTTGTGGTGGGCATCCTGCTGTTTGTCATCGTGCTCGGGATCAACGCCACCGCCCACCGGTTCTTCAACCGCACCCCCATCTAACCATCGCCATGCAGAACCCGGAAAAGCTGATTCGCAAAGGCCTGCCGAGAGGGCACCTCAAGGATTTGATGGTCAAACTACTGTTGGGCGCAGCGACCTATGGCGTCGTCATCATCGCGTTGCTGTTGTTCGCCAAAATCGTCAAGGACGGGGCGCCGGTGCTGTTCAAGGCGGAGGCTCCATTCGTCGATTTCGGCTTCCTGCTCGATAAAAACGAAACCCTTCACGTATTCGACGATTCCCAGGGCGTGCGCCACCAGCTCCCCGCCTCGCGGTATAACGAATATCTGACCGCGCACGCGGACCAGCCGATTTACAACGAACAAACCTTCTCCTACTCCGGTGGAGGGATCGTGGGACCCATTGTCGGCACCATCCTACTTACGCTGGGGTCGATGATCCTCGCCCTCTTTTTCGGTGTGAGTGCGGCGATCTATCTATCCGAATACGCCAAACAAAGCCCGTTCATTCATGCGGTGCGGCTGGCCATCCTCAATCTGGCGGGGGTGCCCTCGATCGTCTTCGGGTTGTTTGGCTTTGCGGTATTCGTGCTTGCGGTGCCGGTGCTCACCAGCGCGCCGGCCGACCGTTCGCTGCTGACGATCCCGCTGTTCATGGGCAACTATGTGATCAGTTTCCAGGGCTGGAACTCGTCGTTGATCGCCGGTTGCGCCACCCTCGCCTGCATGATCCTGCCGGTGGTCATCACCGCCTCCGAGGAATCGCTCAAGGCGGTGCCCCAGGGTTTCCGGGATGCCGCGCTGGCGATGGGTGCCACCCGCTGGCAAACCATCCGCAAGACCGTGCTGCCGTTTTCCCTGCCGGGCATTCTAACCAGTTCACTGCTGGCGGTCGGCCGGGTGGCTGGCGAAACCGCGCCGATCATGTTCACCGCGGCGGTGGCGGCCAAGGATGATCTGCCATGGGAGTCCCTGGCCAACCCGTTTGATCTATTATCCTCCCAGGTTCAGGCCCTGCCCTACCACATCTACACGCTGGCCGCCCGCATCCCGGCCTCCGAATACACCCAGCGCGCCCAATACGGCTCGGTGTTCGTCTTCCTCATCCTGGTCGCCTCGCTCTCCTTCGGCTCGATGCTCCTCCGCGCCAAACTCCGCGCCAGAATCAAGTGGTGACACGGAGGGTGGGCGTCCCGCCCTCCTCAAGGCTTGTGGGCGTCCCGCCCACATTCGTCGGGGGGAGGCGGAAGCAAGGCGCGCTGCCCCAGCCTCCTTGCGGCATCGCACTGGCTGCGGCATCCTGCCGCAGGCCGTCTCGCAGGGCGGCTCGCCCTAGCTCTCCATCTTCCTCCCGCTCTGCGAGGGCAAGCCCCCATCAGGTGGCACGCTGCTGCCGGAAGCGCATGCCAAACGAATGCTAAAGGAGAGCCCCAGCAGGTTCTATCGGACTGCTCTTGGGCGTTTCTTTCCCGCCTCTTCGGCCGGTGGACAGGAATGTCCACTCTCCTTATTCAGCCCCGGCGGTGCCGCGCCACCTGCCGACCTTCCGCAGTGTTTCGAAAGCACATTTATTGAAAATGACTGACAAATCCCGGCCGCGCCCCTCGTTACCTATGCCAACCGGCGACCGCAATCTTTCATTCAGAGGGCTGCGACCGCGCTGGTGAAATACAAACGATGATGATTCACCCAACAAACAGTGAACGGACCTGCGGGAGAAACCCTGGTGCGCCAGGACGCCTGGTCCGATGCCTCGTTCTGGCAGGCTGCCGGGGCGCATGCTGCGCCGCAATGGTCGCAGGGGCTTGGGCGGCCACAACCCCACCCGCCCATCGGACGCCCCGCGAGGCGCTCGCCGCAGCAAACGTCGGCGACTTGGGCTTCGACACCTTGCTGATGACCCGCCGCAAACCATTGAACCCGACCCACGTCTACACCTACCATGTGGAAGGTCTCGCCAACGGGGGCGGACTCTACAAGCTGGGGCTCGACGATGGCAAGCTGACCCGGATGGTGGACGCCTCCGCCGGAGTGATTCTGGATTGTCAGGTCTCATACGACGGCAAACAGGCGCTCTTCAGTTGGAAACGGACGATGGAGGAACCCTTCAAGATCTGGCGGATCAATGCGGACGGCAGCGGACTGACGTGCCTCATCGATCACGACTCCAACAACATGAACGCCTGCTGGCTGCCGGACGGCGGAATCGCATTCCTCTCGGACCGCAAACCGGCCTTCGCCTACTGCTGGACCAGCACCTCACCGGTCCTCTTCCGTGCGGATGGCGACGGCCAGAACGTGATCAAACTTTCGGCGAACTATCTGACGGACTTCACGCCGTCGGTCATGTCCGACGGGCGGATTCTCTACAGCAGGTGGGAGTATGTGGACCGTCCGGCGATTCCCATCCAGTCGCTATGGGCGATCAACCCCGACGGCACCATGTTGAGCGGGGTGTTCGGCAACCGCGTGCTCAGCCCGGCCACCTTCATGGAGGCGCGGGACATTCCCGGGATGCCCGACAAGATTCTTTGCCTCATGACCAGCCACAACGGGCCATGTCGCGGTGCGATCGGCCTGCTGGATTTGTCCCAAGGCGGCAACGCGCAGGAGGCGATCCGCAATCTGACACCCGAGGTCAACCTCGGTCCGGTGGCGGAAGCCGGTGCGGGCAACGCCATCCGCGGCCCCTACGAAAGCCCGGTGCCGCTCGACAACCGGTACTTCCTGGTGTCACGCGAGGGACGGATTCTGTTGCGCGACTACGCTGGCACCGTCGATGCCCTGATGGTGGAGCCGGACGACGACCTGGGGTTCTACTCGGCGCAGCCGCTGCGCAGCCGACCGATGCCCCGTTCGCCGCAACCGACACGGCTCGATCCCGAGGCCCCGCCATGGGCCACCTTGATCATGCAAGATGTGCGAATCGGCCTGGGCGATGCGGTGAAACAGGGCGAGATCAAGCGCATCGCCGTGGTTCAGGAAATGGAAAAGGACCTGAGGGCGGAGACCGACAAGCGCCAGTTCGGATTCCAGTTTCCTGTGGTTTCCTGCGGCGCGACTTACGCACCCAAGCGGGTGTGGGGGTTCGCGGACGTGGAGGCCGACGGCTCGGCGCACTTCAAGGTTCCATCCGGGGTGCCACTCTATTTCCTGCCGCTCGACGCCGAAGGCCGTGCGGTCCAGCGCATGCGCTCCTTCACCCATCTCATGCCGGGCGAGCGTCAGAGCTGCGTCGGCTGCCACGCGGACCGCAATTACGTGGCACCCACCGCCCCGCTGGGTGGGCACTCGATCGCTGCCGCCCGCCCCGCCCAAGAGTTGAACGAACCCGAATGGGGCCGCCGCGACGGTTTCAGCTTCCCACGCGTGGTGCAACCGGTGCTCGACGCCCGCTGCGTGCGCTGCCACGACGAAAAATCCCAACTTGATCTGAGTGGCGACCGCACCGACTACTTCAACGTGGCCTACGAAAACCTCGCCCGCCGCGGCACCCAGTCGGAACACGGTGGCGACGCCCAGGGCGGCATGGCTGGCTTCGGCAAAAACCCCTATACCTCGTGGATCCCGTCGTTCAACGGCTGCGAGTCCAACATTCTACAGATTGAACCGAAAACCTGGGGTTCGCCGGCAAGCCTTCTCGCCGAGGTCGTGATCTCCGGCCACCCGGATGCCGAGGGCAGGAAACGGCTCGCCTTGACCCCCTCCGAGAAACTCAAGATCCTGATGTGGATCGACCTCAACGTGCCATTCTACGGCACCTCGCAGTCGCGCCAACCGGACCTGCGCGGCTGCCGCCAAATCCTGCCCAAGGACCTGGACGCGGTGTTGAACGAGATCGCCGTAAGGCGCGGCATCGAACTGCCCCGCACGTTCTATGTGAGACTGGACCATCCCGCCAAGAATCCGTTCCTGGCGGTCCCCTTGGCCAAGGGTGATTTCGCCTCGGCGGACGACCCCGACTACCAGCGGATCCTCGCCTGTTTCCAAGGGGTGCAAGAGGCGCTCGCCGAGCGCAACGACGTGGACTTCCGAACCGTCATCCAGGCGTGTGACGCCAAATGATCCGACCCAAGCACGTGGCCGCGTTGGTCACAACGCGCCTGCCAATGAAAGGCCCAAGGACACCCCTGCTACAGTCCCCCCACCCGCACGCATCCGCAGGCCGCCCGCCCGATTGACGGATTATTTGGACGATCATCCGGATAATTGGCAAGCGGCGCAGCCGAAGAACGTCCTTTCACCAGTTGGAACTCCGTGTCGGTTCGCCGCCGGGAGCGCTATTGCGCTCGGGAACAGGGACAGCGCGGGATGCCAAGGGCAGTGCGGACCTGGAACACCCGTTGGCGGGCGACTCCCGCTTGTTCCGCGATCTCGGTGTCCCCCACTTTCCCCAACTTCTCTAGCATCTGCCGGGACCATTTTCCCGAGCGGAAACCACGGCCAAATTGGGGCTGGATCCCTAGCGCCACCCGCTTGTTTCGTACTTCCGTGCCCGACAAGCCGAGCTTTTCGCCACCTCCCGGTCAGTCATCTTGCCAAGCAACTTCAGGCCTTTGCGGGTCCAGAAGCAGGCTGCTCGCCGGTTAGAGGTTGATTGATTCATGTCGTTGTTTCCGCAAAATGTTTCTAGGGAGCGGAGCGTCGCCGCGGAGTACCGGTAGCCGTGCGCCACCCCAGTTGACCGCCTGAGGCGGTCACAGAACGCCCGCGTTGCAAGTGGAATCAACCTGTGCGTTTCGACCGCACCAAAGCGGGGTCGGTGGCGAGACGGATGACCGACTCGGGTTGCCTAACCGCACCCCATGACCATCCCGCCACCGCTGCCACAACCCGGGCAAATCGAAAAGGACCTCCTGCTCACTGGGACCTTGGAGCGCGGCCGCGCCGCCTCAGCCCGGAAAAATGCCATTGAAATCCAGCGTGAGCCAGCTAGACTTTCGACATGAGCACCGCAACGCCTTCCGCCGAAGGCCAGTTGGTCATCCCCACCCGGTTTCGCAAGGCCCTCCATCTTGAGCCGGGCGACAAGGTTTCTTTTGCCGTTGAGGGTGAGAAACTTGTCCTGCAACGCGACCAACCCCGACGCGCCCACCTGGTGCAAGGAAAGTTCGGTCGGCCCGTTCTCGTCGCGCCACCGGGTGCGCCACCCATGAGCCCAGAGCGAGTCAAAGCCATTCTGGAGGAACTCTCGTGAGTCACCTTCTGGACGTGAACCTTCTGCTCGCTTGCGCTTGGTCCGGGCACGCGGATCACACCCGGACCAACCGCTGGTTGAACTCGACCACCGCATTTGCTACCGCCCCCATCAATGGTGCCCTGGCGCAATTACTTCACATCAACTGGCACCCGATACTCCCATGAGTGACAAGCGCTTCAGAATCGCCTTCTCCTTCGCGGGGGAAAAGAGGGACTTCGTCTCCAAGGTCGCAGCCTTGCTCGCGGTGCGTTTCGGCGAGGCGGCCATCCTCTTTGACAAATACCACGAGGCCGAGTTCGCACGTTACGACCTCGGCATCCGTTTGCCAAACTCTACCGCGAGGAAATGATCGCCGGCAACTGCTGGTATCTCGCCAAAGCCCTCGTGCGGCAGGACAAGACCGCCGAGGCACTGCCCCACGCCCGGCGCGCGGTGGAAATCTTCACCCACCTCGGCTCGCCCGACCTCGCCAAGGCCCAGACCATCCTCGCGGAGTGCGAAGGGTGAGCGTTCGGCGAGCGCTTCGACGTGATGAACGTGCGGCGGTGGCGGGAGAAGATGTTGGTAGGCTGAGGTCAATTCATCCCCAGCCACAGGTGGATCACTTCCACGCTGGCGGTGCGGACAGGCGGCTGGAGGCGACGGGGGAGGTTGCGGTGGTTTGCAAGCGCCATGCCAATCTGCAGCCGGGCTTGGCGGATGCAATCCGCCGCCACATGGTGCCGAGCAGCTCCAATTCCCGCTCGGACCATTTTATCGAGGCGGCGAAATTCCGGGGGAACTGCCGCCGGAAGGTGGGAATGCCGATGGATTGAGGGTGATTTATCATGTCGGAGTTTTTGCCTGACAACCGGGTATTCCGCAGGCAGTATCCCTCAGACGGAGATTCCCCCCGCAATCATCAACCCATTCCACCCACCCATTTTATCGCATTCATGAAAAGCAAATCAGACAACCAGGAGAACACCCGTTCGCGGCGTCATTTTTTGCGATCCACCTCCTTGGCGACGGCAGCGCTCGGCTTCAAACCCATGACAGGTATGGGTGCCCCGGTGGCGAAAAACCCTGCCCGGGCGGAGGCCCCGGGAAAATTGTGCCTGTGGTACGATCGTCCTGCGAAAACGTGGATGACGGAAGCTCTGCCGATCGGCAATGGCCCCATGGGGGCGATGCTGTTTGGCGGCACCGAGATTGAGCGGATCCAGTTCAATGAAATCAGTCTCTGGACCGGAGATCGCATGGCGGTCAAGGGCCGCCTGCTGGGCGAGAGCCAGGCGGAGGAAGATCAGAACCTGGGGGCCTATCAGGCGTTTGGCGACGTCTTCATCCACCTGGGCCACGACTTCTCCAAAGTGACCGATTACCGCCACGAGCTTGATCTTGACCGTGCCGTTCATCAGGTGACTTACGAATACAATGGCGTGTGCTATCAACGAACCGCCTTCGCCAGCCATCCCGACGGCGTCATTGTCATCCAACTGACAGCCAACAAGCCCGCCGCCTGCACCGGTCGCATTCAACTGGCGGACATGCACCAGGCCCGGATCAGCGCCGAAGGTGAAAAGCTTAGTTCCGTGGGCAAACTGAAGAACGGTTTTGAATACGAAGCCCAGTTGCTCGTGCAACATGAAAAGGGCTCAATCACGGTTGAAAATGACGTGACCTTCGCCAAAAACCCCTGGGACATTGCCACGCCCGCCACCAGTCTGGCTTTCGCCAACTGCGACAGCGTGACCCTGATCCTTGCGGCTGGCACCAACTTCCTCCAGGATCACACCAAGGAGTGGCTGGGCGCGCATCCCCACGCCAAAGTCACCAAGCAGGTGAGTGCCGCCGCCCGGCGGAGCGTGAAAGAGCTTCAGGCGCGGCATCTGAACGACTATCAATCGCTCTTCCGCCGCTTCTCGCTTGAGGTCGGCACCACCGCGCCGGAACTGCTTGCCAAAACCACGCTGGTGCGGCTCGAAGCCTACTTGAATGATCAGTCGGTTGACCCAAATCTCGAAGCCCTGTTCTGCCAGTTTGGCCGATATCTGCTGATCAGTTGCTCGCGCCCCGGCTCCCTGCCCGCGAATCTCCAGGGAGTGTGGAACGACAGCAACCAGCCCGCCTGGGCCGGCGACTACCACTCCAACATCAACCTCGAGATGAATTACTGGCCGGCCGAACCAGCCAACCTAGCCGAATGCCACCAGCCATTCATTGACTACGTCAACAGCATCCGGGAGGTGAGTGCCCAGAATACCCGGAAGAAATTTGGCAAGGTCCGGGGCTGGACCGTTCAAACCATGAACAACGCCTGCGGTATTTCGTTTTGGAAATGGAACCCGCCCGGCAGTGCTTGGTATGCACAGCATCTCTGGGAGCATTTCGCCTTCGGACGCGACAAGGAATACCTCCGCCAGACCGCCTATCCGGTGCTCAAGGAGGTCTGCCAATTCTGGGACGACCGCCTGAAGCGCCGGCCGGACGGCACGCTCGTCACACCCGATGGCTGGTCGCCCGAGCACGGCCCGGAGGAGGAAGGCGTGACGTATGATCAGGAGATTGTTTACGATCTGTTCACCAACACCATCGAAGCCGCCAAGGTGCTGGGGGACGACCATGAGTTTCGCGATCACATCGCCGGCCTGCGGGACAAGCTGCTGAAACCGAAGGTCGGGCGCTGGGGACAATTGCAGGAATGGGAAGCTGACAAGGACGATCCCAAGGATGATCATCGCCACGTTTCGCATCTGTTTGCCCTGTATCCCGGACGCCAGATTACCCGCGCGGGATCTCCGGAGCTGGCCGAGGCGGCCCGGGTTTCCCTGAACGCCCGTGGGGATAAAAGCACCGGCTGGAGCCGGGCCTGGAAAATCAATTTTTGGGCGAGACTGTGGGACGGCGATCGCGCCTACACCATGCTGCGGAACCTGTTGACCGTGGTTCGCGAGACGAAAACCATCTACGGCACCAGCGGCGCCGGCGTTTATCCCAACCTGTTGGATTCCCATCCGCCATTCCAGATTGACGGCAATCTGGGCGCGGTGGCCGGCTACTGCGAAATGCTCGTGCAAAGCCATACCGGGGACATCCGTCTGCTGCCCGCGCTGCCAGCGGCTTGGCCGACCGGAAAGGTAACCGGCCTTTGCGCGCGCGGCGGCTTCGAGGTGGATCTGAGTTGGCAGGATGGCCGCTTGACCAAGGCCACGATTCGCTCCAAGTCCGGCCTGCCCTGCCGGGTCGTTTACGGTGACCAGACCTGGGAATTCACCACCAAGGCCGGCCAGGCGTATCCAATCAACCTCGCGAAAACCGTTGACCCGCGTGGCGTCAAGTAAATGCAAAACAATATGACCGATCGAACAGAACTCCTCCCCTCCGTGCTGCCGCACCGCTCCGGCAGTGGTTCCAACCTTGAAAACCTTGAATGGTGCCTTTGCGGCGCTGTTGCCATGCGCTGCGCGTTGACATTCCTGGTGGCGACATCATTCGCCCGGCCAGCGCAAGCAGCCAGCCCCGCAGCGGAGGCAAACGCCCGCTTGCTGGCGCAAATCGCGCCGCGGATCAAGGCGATTTACGAAACGAACGAGTATGCGATGCGCTCCTTTCGTGCGACTTGGTTGCCGGACGGCTCGGGTTATCTAAAGTTAGAGACACCCGCTGGCGCATCTGGAGCGGAGATCGCGAGCTACGATTCCGCCAGCGGCAAACGCACGGTCGTGGTCGCCAGTGGGAAACTCATCGTCCCCGCGACCTCCCGGCCGTTGATGATCCGGGATTTCGTCCGTTCACCCGCGGGCAACCGATTCTTGCTGCGCACGGACAAAACCGGCGGTGGAAAAGGAAGCGATCATTGGCTGTATGAGCCGGAGTCGGATGCGTTACACCCGGTGGACGCCGGCCCCGGAGCGCGGTTTGCGGCGAATACCTTTTCGCCGGATGGCCAGCGACTGCTGGGTGCGCGCGGCACGGACATGATCGTGTTCGACATTGCCAGCGGCCGGACGATTGCGCTGACCAAGGACGGCGAGCCCGATACCATCGAAAACGGCATCAGCGCCAGTTGGAGTCCCGACGGTCAATGGATCGCCTATATCCAGTCCGACGCCTCCGCCGTCCCGCAACGGGCGGTCCTGGTGCCGGGAGACCCAACGTATCGAACCTTCCGGGAAACGAGATATGAACGGCTCGGCGGGCCGATTGCCACCCTGCGCATCGGCGTCGTTGGCGCGGATGGTGGCCCAACGCGCTGGATCGAGTTGCCGGACAAACCGGGGACATTTTTTCTGAATCAAGTGAGCTGGGCCGGGAATTCCGATGAAGTGCTCATCGAGAAATTGAGCCGCAACCGGGACGCGCGGGAATTCCTGCTCGCCAACCATCGCACCGGCGCGATCGCCAAGGCCTACGCGGAAACCGATCCCGCCTGGGTGGATATGATGCCCTCGGCCAACGAAGGCCTGGAGTGGATTCGCGGCGGCCAGGCATTTGTCATCATCAGTGAGCGGGACGGCTGGCGGCGCGCCTATGTCGTCTCGCGGGACGGTTCCAGCATGACGCCGATCACCCCGGCGCTCAGTGACCTCATCGCGCGCGGGCAGGTGGATGACAAGAACGGATGGTTCTACTATTCCGCCTCGCCGACCAACGCCACCCAACGCTACCTTTACCGCGCGCGCCTGGATGGAACCGGTACCCCCGAACGGTTGTCGCCGCCGGATCAGCCCGGCTCGCACCGCTATGTGCTTGCTCCCGACAGCCGTTGGGCGTTCCACACCTATTCCACCTTCGACCAGCCGCCGGTGACCGATCTGGTACAACTGCCGGAACACCGGCGCGTGCGCGTGCTGGAGGACAACGCCGCGCCGACCGCCCGGGCCAAGCCGCTCATCGCGCGCCCCACCGACTTCCTCCAACTCGACATCGGCGGCGGCGTGGTGATGGACGCCTGGATGATCAAACCGCGCGATTTCAACCCCATGAAGAAGTACCCGGTCTTCGTATATGTCTATGGCGAGCCAGCCGGACAAACGGTGCTCGACTCCTGGGGAGCTGGGCAAGCCCTCTTTCACCGGGCGGTGGCCGACCTCGGCTATATCGTGGTGTCGATTGACAACCGGGGCACGCCCGCGCCCAAGGGTGCGGCTTGGCGCCGGGCGGTGTTTGGCAGCCTCGGGCCCCTCTCGACCGAGGAACAGGCCGCAGGCCTCCAGGCGCTGGCGCGTCTCCACCCGTTCGTGGACCTTTCGCGGGTGGGCATCTGGGGCTGGAGCGGCGGCGGATCCAACACGCTGAACGCGATGTTCCGCAAGCCGGACCTTTACCACGTGGGTATCGCCGTCGTGCCAAAGCCCCAGCCGCAGTATTACAACGCCGGATATCAGGAAATCTACATGCGCACGCCGCAGGTCAATCCCGACGGCTACCGCACCTGTGCGCCGATCACCTACGCCGAGGGCCTGCGCGGCGACCTGCTGATCATCACCGGTTCGGGCGAAACCAACACCCACATCGAGATCACCGAAGGACTGGTGGACCGGCTCATCGCCCTTGGCAAACGCTTCGATTACTTCGTCTATCCCAACCGCGACCACGGTCTCAGTGAGGGCCCGGGGTCGACTATCCACGTGCGCATGTTGATTGCCCGCTATCTCATCGAACACCTGCCCCCGGGACCGCGTTGAATACCCCGTTCCTTCCCGCCCTCTTCCTAACGTTTATCGCCGGCCTTGCCGGCCAGTCGTCCGCGGAGACGCGATCTGCCACGATAGTCGACTCCATCGATGTCGCGCCGGTATGGTCCGCGCACCCGGTCGGCTTCTCCCTGCTTACGCGGGCACCGTTCCAGTTCGTGGCGTTTTATGATGACCAGCGCCAGCTCACCGTCGCGCAACGGAGATTGGATGAGCGGAAGTGGACCTTCAACCGGCTCCCGGTGACGACGGGATGGGACAGCCACAATTATGTCACTCTGGCAATCGATGACCAGGGATTCCTCCACCTCAGCGGTGACATGCACTGCGTGCCATTGAAATATTTCCGCAGCCACAAGCCGCTCGACGCATCGACATTTGATAGAATCGATCGCATGACCGGGGTGAAGGAAACCCGCTGCACCTATCCGAGGTTTTCTTTGGGTCCGCGGCAGGAGCTTATTTTCACCTACCGTGACGGAGGCAGCGGCAACGGCAATCAGATCTACAATGTCTATGATTCATCCACCCGCACATGGTCGCGCTTGATGGACGGGCCGCTGACCGATGGCGAGGGCCAACGGAATGCCTACCTCAATGGTCCTGTCAAGGGACCGGACGGATACTTTCACCTCGCATGGGTCTGGCGTGAGACCCCCGATGCCGCCACCAATCATGATCTGAGTTATGCGCGAAGCAAGGACCTGCGCCATTGGGAAACCTCAGCCGGCAGACCGCTCGTGCTCCCGATCAAGCTCAACGACGGAGTCATCGTGGATCCGGTGCCCCAGCATGGCGGCATGATCAATGGCAACACCAGGATCGGTTTTGATGACAACGGGCGGGTGACGATCAGTTATCACAAGCACGATGCCGCCGGATACACCCAGCCATGGACGGCGCGCCTTGAGGATGGCGGGTGGAAGTTCCATCAGATCACCGATTGGCGCTGGCGCTGGGACTTCGGCGGTGGAGGAAGCCTCCCCTTCGACATCAGCATCGGGCCAGTCACCAGGGAATCCGACGGGCGACTCACCCAGCCCTATAGCCACGCCGAGTTCGGCGGTGGAACATGGTTGCTGGACCCGGTCACGCTGCGCTCCACGGGCAGGATCAACCGCCGCTCCACGCCACCTGCGTTGGGGAAAATCGAAGGAAAATTTCCCGGCTTGAAAGTAAAAACCACAGGTGACTCAGGCACGAGTGACAAGCCCGGCATTCGCTATATGCTACGCTGGGAAACGCTTGAACCCATCCGTGACAAACCCCGTTCGGCGCCTTTGCCGGAGCCATCGATGCTGCGGCTGTATATGGTGAAACCGTGATCCGGCATTTTGCGGTCCGACATTGCCCGGGCGGCGACGCTGCGGTCCTGATCCCGCCGGTGAAACGCAGCAGGGTGGGTTTCCCAACCAGGGGGGTGACGGACCGTCCGCCGGATCAAGGCCGGTTTTTGGAAAAATATTGAGCGACTTTTGCTTTCCTTCTGGCTTTTTTCCTGATCTCGGCTGTATTGTCCAGGGTGATGCTCGGGGGCGGGTCGTGGGTGGTTCCCTATCCATCGTGTTGAACCCCCCTCGGCGAATCAGAAGAATCCATCACCGCCACCGAACCGAATTACCCAGCCATCGCCACCCGAAACCAAACCACCAAAATCAAGAGAAAACATGAACACCCACCATTCCCGCACAACTGAGGGCCGCGGCCGGCTTTTTGAAAACGTAGTCGACACCATCGGTAACACGCCCTGTATCCGGATCAACCACCTGGCACCCGATCACGTGCGCTTGTATGTGAAGGCGGAGTTTTTCAACCCCGCCGCGTCGGTGAAGGACCGCCTCGCGATCAGCATCATCGAGGAAGCCGAGCGGCGCGGCGACCTGAAACCCGGCCAAACCGTCGTCGAGGCGAGCAGCGGCAATACCGGCATCGGCCTTGCGATGGTCTGCGCAGCCAAGGGCTATCCACTCGTCGTCATCATGGCCGACAGTTTCTCCATCGAGCGGCGGAAGCTGATGCGGTTTCTCGGTGCCAAAGTCGTGCTGACACCCCGCACCGCCAAAGGTTTTGGCATGATCCAGAAGGCGAAGGAACTGGCGGATGCCAATGGCTGGTTTCTCGCCCGGCAGTTTGAAACGGAGGACAATGCGCAGGTGCATGAGAACACCACCGGCCGTGAGATTCTAGCTGATTTCGCCGGTCAAAGGTTGGACTACTGGGTCACGGGCTATGGCACGGGAGGAACCCTCTCAGGCGTCGGCAGGGCGCTGCGCAAGGAGCGTCCGGAAACCAAGATCATCGTCAGCGAACCGGAAGGCGCCCAGCTCATCGGATCCGGGATTCCGCAGGAACGCAACGCAGCCCACGCCCCCGCGGCCAGCCACTCCGCCTTCCAACCGCATCCGATCCAAGGCTGGACCACGGACTTCATCCCGTTCGTCCTCCAGGAATCCATTGACCGGAAATACATTGATGAACTGGTTCCGGTGACCGGACCCGCCGGCATCGAGTGGTCCCGGAAACTGGCCCGGCAAGAAGGCATCTTCACCGGTATTTCCGGCGGTGCCAGTTTCGCCGCCGCCATGCAGATCGCCGAAAAGGCCGCACCCGAATCGGTGATCCTGTGCATGCTGCCGGATACCGGCGAACGCTACCTGTCCTCGCCCCTGTTTGAGGGCATTGCCGAGGCTATGACAGAGGAGGAAACGGCTTTGTCGCTTTCCACGCCGGGATTCCACATGCCGCCGGCATAACCCGAACCCCACCCATCCAAAATCGGATACTCCCATGACAGGGCAAGGGTCAAACGGCGATCGGCAGTCCCCGATCGACATCGCTCCCGAGCGCTTTCGCGCCGCCGGGCATGCGATGATTGATCGCATTGCCGACCTGCTGGCGGGCATGCGCGAGCGCAAGGTCACGACCGGCCTTTCGGCAAAGGAAATCCGGGATCTGATGGGTGCATCCGCCGGCATGCCCGAGGACGGTAGTGAATTTGAGGGCTTGCTGGAGCGCATGACCGAACTGCTCACCCGCCATTCGCTCTACAACGGTCACCCGAAATTCCTCGGCTACATCACCTCATCACCGGCGCCCGTGGGCATGCTGGCCGACCTCCTGGCTGCCGCGGTGAATCCCAACGTGGGCGCGTGGACGCTGTCACCGGTGGCGACCGAGATTGAGTCCCAGACGATCCGGTGGATTGCCGAACTGCTGGATTATCCACCAACCTGCAGCGGCGTGTTGGTGAGCGGCGGCAACATGGCCAATTTCGTGGGTTTCTACACGGCGCTGCGTTCGGTGTTTCCGCGGGACTCGGACGCGCGCACGCCGCAGCGGATGGCGCGGGCCACCGTGTATGCCTCCACTGAAACGCATACATGGATCGAGAAGGCGATCGACCTGTTTGGCCTGCCGCCGGATGGCCTCAGATCCATCCGGGTCGACCCGGAGCGCCGACTGGTGATGGCTGATCTGAAAGAAAAACTGGTGACCGATGTGAAGAACGGTCGCATTCCAGTGGCCGTGGTTGGCAGCGCCGGCACCGTGAGCACCGGAGCCATTGATCCGCTGCCGGCCATGGCCGAATTTTGTCGGGCGCACCATGTGTGGTTTCATGTGGATGGCGCTTACGGCGGATTTGCGGCCATGGTCAAAACGGCGCCCAAGGATATTTGCGGTCTGTCGCTTGCCGATTCGGTGGCCATTGATCCGCACAAATGGCTTTACGCGCCGATCGAGGCGGGATGTGCGCTGGTGCGTGATCCGGAGCTACACCGCGCTGCTTACAGTTGTCACCCGCCGTACTACAACTTTGGCGAGGAGGTGACGAATTACTTTGATTACGGCCCTCAGAACTCGCGCGGGTTCCGCGCGCTCAAGGTCTGGATGGGGCTGAGCCAGGTGGGGCGGCGGGGTTATGAACGCCTGCTCGCCGATGACATGGCCCTCGCGCAGGAACTCTACGACCGGTTTGCCAAAGATGCCAATTTCGAAGTGGCCACCCTCGGCCTGAGCATCGTGACCTTCCGTTACATCCCTCCGGAATATCGCGGCCGGACGAACGATCCCACCACGGAGGAATATCTCAACAAGCTCAACAAAGCCCTCCAGGCACGACTGGAAGTCAGCGGAGAAGTCTTTGTGTCAAACGCGGTGATTGAAGGACGCTATCTGCTGCGGGCTTGCATCGTCAACTTCCGCACCACGTCCCAAGACATCGCCGAAATCCCCGCAATCATCACCCGTCACGGCAAACAGGTGGATGAGGAGTTACGAATTGGCAGGGCGGTTGGAAACCGCCGCCACTGACGCGCCCCTGCGCGCGGACCAAATCGACCTGAAATGCCGCACCCCTCAACGTGTGACGGATTTGTCACATTCATAGCTTTGGACATTGGGGCGGATTTGTGTGAGTCTCACTGCCCAGCCCCCTATATGGAGTCATCTTCCCCCAACGAACGCACCGCGACCGCGGCCGGCACTCCCGCTCCGGCGGTCGAGATCCGTGATTTGTCTTTTGCCTACTCGGGCAAACAGGCGCTTCACGATGTCTCGCTGGATATCGCCAGCCGCGAGATCACTGCGTTCATCGGTCCTTCCGGCTGTGGCAAGACCACCCTGCTGCGCTGTCTCAACCGGATCAATGACCGCATCCCCGGCGCGGCGGTCACCTCAGGGTCGATCAAAATCCACGGGATCGACATCAACCGCCGGGACATCGACCTGCAGGTGCTGCGCCGCCGGGTGGGCATGGTGTTTCAGAAATACAATCCGTTTCCCAAGTCGATTTACGAGAATGTGGTCTACAGCCTGCGCTTGGAGGGGATGACCAAGCGCAGTGAATTGGACGAGGCGGCGGAAACCGCGCTCCGCGACACCGCCCTGTGGGACGAAGTCAAGGATCGCCTGCATCGCAGCGCGCTGGGGCTTTCCGGTGGCCAGCAGCAGCGTTTGTGCATCGCCCGGGTCATCGCCAACCGCCCGGACATCCTGCTCATGGATGAGCCGTGCGCCGCACTCGACCCCATCGCCACGCTCAAGATCGAGCAGTTGCTCCATGATTTGAAAAAACAATACACCGTGGTAATCGTCACCCACAACATGGCCCAAGCCAGCCGCTGCGCGGACCGCACCGCATTCATGTATCTGGGCAAACTCATCGAAACCGGACCGACCCTCCAGATCTTCAGCGAACCCCAAGACCCGCAAACCGAGGCTTATGTGACCGGGAGTTTTGGGTAGAAGGGTCAAGTTTCAAGTTTTCAGTTTCAAGATGAATATTTTACCACCCAATATCGATTCAGCAGCAGCTCCTTCGGATGCCTGCTCTGATCTTTTGTCTTCTGTCTCTCCCGCCATCGAAGTGACCGGCATGGATTTTTGTTACGGGCACACTTGTGCGCTCAAGGACATCACGCTGACGGTCCCGGACCGGCAGGTGACGGCCTTCATCGGTCCTTCGGGCTGCGGCAAGTCCACCTTGTTGCGGTGCGTCAACCGGATGAACGATGAAATCCCCGGTGCGCGGGTGACCCGTGGCACGGTCCACGTGAGCGGAGTGGATATCCACCAACGCTCGGTGGATGTGGTCAAGCTGCGGCGCGAAGTCGGCATGGTCTTTCAGAAATCGAATCCCTTTCCCTATAGCATCTTCGACAACGTCGCCTTCGGACTGCAATTGCACGGACTCGTCAAACGCGCGGAGTTGCGGGACACGGTGGAGCAGGCGCTGCGTGATGCCGCCTTGTGGAACGAGGTGAAAGACCGGCTCCATGAGTCCGCTCTGAGCCTCTCCGGAGGCCAGCAGCAGCGCTTGTGCATCGCCCGTAGCCTGGCGGTGAAACCCAGGGTGATCCTGATGGACGAGCCCTGTAGTGCGCTGGACCCGATCGCCACCGCCAAGGTGGAGGACCTCATCCGCACCTTGCGCGAGCAGTTTTGCATCGTCATCGTCACCCACTCCATGCAACAGGCCACCCGCGTTTCCGATCAAACCGCGTTTTTCTATCTGGGCGAACTCGTCGAGTTCGCCGACACCATGACCATTTTCGGCAATCCCGCCAACAAGCTCACGGAAGATTATATCAGGGGGACATTCAGCTAGAAGACTCAAGACTGCAAGACGCAAGACACAAGATGAAGATTTCACCACTCATTCTCGTTGCCAGTGACGCCTTCCGTCCTCCATCCTCCATCCTCCATCCTCCGTCCTCCATCCTCCGTCTTCCATCCTCCATCTTCTGTCTTCTCCCAATAACCAACCATCCCACTCCCCATGCCTCAACACATCCTCCGCGACTATAGCGCCGCTCTCCGGCACCTGCAGGAGTTGATTCTCACCATGGCTGCCCACAGCCGGCAGAATCTCGAAAACGCGGTGAAATCCCTACTCAACAACGACATTGATCTGGCCCACTCCGTCATCGCCGCCGACAACGACGTGGACGAACTCGAGCGCAACGTCGATCAAATGGGGATGGAAACCATGATCCGCTTTCACCCGGTGGCAGCCGACCTGCGCCTGATCATCGCCAGCATGAAAATCGGCACCAACCTGGAGCGAATCTCCGATCACGCCGTCGGCATCGCGAAGCGCGCCCGCAAGCTCAACAAACTGTCCCAGGTGACCGAGGCCCAGTGGCTCGAGCCGCTCTACAGCCTGGCATACGGATTATTGCGCGATGCGATGGACTCCTACACCAACCACGACCCCGAACTGGGGGAGTCGCTCCATCAAAAGGACCGGGAGATCGACCGTCTGCACAAGCAGCTCACCCGCGCATTCAGCGCGAAAATCGAAGAGCACGCGGGATCGTCCGAGGCCTGGCTGCACCTGATCTTCGCCTCACGCTCGTTGGAACGAATCGGGGATCTATCGGTCAACATCGGTGAAGAGACGGTCTTTCTCGAAAGTGCCAAGGACATCCGCCACGAACATCGCAAACCGACCGCGGAACCTCCCGCCGAACCGAGCCCCCCAACGTCATGACCAAAATCCTGGTAATTGAGGATGAGGTGGATATCGCCGATCTGGTGGCACTGCATCTGCGCCGGGCGGGCTTCGAACCGGTGCTGGCCCACGACGGCATCACCGGGCTGAAACTGGCGCAGACCGAAGTGCCGGCGCTGATTTTATTGGATCTGATGTTGCCAGGCATGGACGGCGTGCGGCTGTTCAAGGAACTCCGGCGCTTTCCCGGCACCCGGACCACGCCCGTCATCATGCTGACCGCCCGCGCGCAGACCGAGGACCGGGTGGCCGGACTCGAACTCGGGGCGGATGACTACGTTACGAAACCGTTCTCGCCCAAGGAGCTGATGCTGCGGATCAAGGTGGCGCTAAAGCGAGCAGAGCCCGCCGGCGAGACCACGGAAGCCCTGGCAACCGGCCCCTTCCGCTTCGACCTGCCGGCGTTTGTTTGTTATATGGACCAACTGCCGTTGGAACTGACGCTTACCGAATACAAGCTGCTGTTATTTCTGTGCGAGCGGCCGGAGACCCCGTGCAGCCGCACCGATCTGCTGCGCGGCGTCTGGGGATACAGTGACGCCGCCAACAGCCGCACGCTGGACACTCACGTCAAGCGCCTGCGCGGAAAACTGGGCAAACACGCGGATTCTATTGAAACGGCGAGAAACGTCGGCTACGTCTTGCGCACCTCGCCACGTCCATGATTTCCCTGCCCATCCTGGTTGCGCTGCTGGCCGCCGCCCTCCTCGGCTGCGGCGTAGGGTTGATTCTCGCCCGGGCCAGCGTGCGGCGCAGCCAGCGGGCCGGCAGCCGCAGCCAGCCACCTGCGGGCCCGGCCAATCCGACCATTCTGCTCAACGCCTTTCCCGACC
>JAIPKB010000072.1 GCA_021733795.1 Akkermansiaceae bacterium
CATACACCGCCCTCCACTGCAGGTCGAAGGACTGGTCGCCTGTCACCCGCCCGGCATTCAGCGTAAATGCGTGCCGGTCGACATCCGCGATGGTTTCCACCCCGTCTTTCTTGATCACCCAGTAAAGCTTCTGCGCCCCGCCGGCCTTGGCCCTCACTGTGGCACTCTTGCTCTCCAGCACATTAATCTGCGTCGCTGACACCGAGAAGTCGGCACCCGCCTGCACCAGCGGCCCGACCAGCGTCTGCAGCGGCTTCTGGTTCTCGTACTCCATCTTCACCCAGTCGGCGGAACGCGTGACCTTGGAGATACGCACCTCATCGATGTCGCCGACGAATTTGAAATTGTTGTACCAGCCGCCGATATACATCCGGCCGGGACTCTTGATCGCCAGCGGGGCATTGGTGGATGTCGAAACGCCATCAAGGGCGCCGTTGACATAAATCCGTGAATTCCCGTTCTGGAAGGTATGCACCACGTGAACCCATTGGGACAATGGAAGCGTGCTCTTTCCGGCGACGTCCGCTCCTGAAAACCAGCACTCGATCTTGATGTGTGGCGGACTGAACAACTGCATGATCACTTTGCCTTGCGGATGATCATTGCCCCAGCCAAGGATCGATGCGTTCGACTGTTCAGCCTTGAACCACACTTCCGACGAGTGCGGGCTGGGGCCGGTCGGATAAGTGGTGATGTTCTCTCCGCCGTTGATTCCCTTGCCCACGTCGAAATGCCGGCTCTTCCCGATGATGCCGGCAGCAGCCGTGGTGCCCGTATCCTTCGATTCAACCGCGCCGATCTCGTCCTTGACCGGGTCATTCATGTGCCACACGCTGAGGTAGCCGTTGGACTCATTGAATACCGCCGTGCCTTTTGATTCTGTCGCCGCATCTGACTTACCCCAGTACATCTTGATTTCCTGGCGTGCGTTGCCCTTGATAACAGGCACGCGCACCCAAATGCTGGCGGTCCCTTTGGCCGCGTCCCATGCATCAATCTGGTAGGCCAGCGGTGCTCCGCCGGCACTGGCGAAACGAAGATCGTCGCCGTTGGCTTTTGCCTGGTTGAAATCGAACCAGTCCTTGTTCAAGCGCACCAGCAGCGGGAAGTTCACCTCCGATGCCGTTGCCGGAAGATTCGCTCCCTCTGGTGTCGTTAGTACGCAGAGCGATCCCGAGTGCCGCCACCCTTGGTATTGGGCCGAAGCCGACGCCAACATGGCGAAATATACGATTGCACGGATTGTCAGTTTCTTTGTCATGGTGTTGTTATGGTTTGTTTCAATTGCGTGACAGGTCGCCGCCGAGACGGATCGCCGTTCCCGGTTTCATCGTCAGATCCGCGGTTTTCCCGCCGTGGCGTACTTGGCAAGCCTTGCCGGCTAGACTGCGCAGCGTCACCGAGGTCAGCTTGCCGTCCGCCCACGCCATGTCCACCTCAAAACCACCGCGGGCGCGCAGGCCCTTGACCGAGCCGGTGGGCCAGGCGCCCGGCAAGGCCGGCAGCAGGTGGATGAATCCCATGTGCGACTGAACGAGCATTTCGCACCCACCCGCCGCATAGCCGAAATTGCCGTCGATCTGGAAGGGAGGAAAGGTGTCGAACAGGTTGGGCATGAACTGGCTCTTCACCATGTCGTTGAGGATCTTACGGCTTCGGTTGCCATCGTGCAGGCGGGCCCAGATCGAGATTTTCCACGCGCGGCTCCAGCCGGTGGCGCCATCGCCACGGGCGTTCATCGAGACTTTGGCCGCCTCTGCGAGTTTGGGCGTAGTCAAAGGCGAGATCTGGCGGCCGGGATGGACCGCGATGAGGTGCGAGAGATGGCGGTGCTCTTCCTTTGGATCGTCAAGGTCCGCCATCCATTCCTGGAGCTGGCCCCACCTGCCGATTTGCGGGCCCAGCAGGCGGCTGCGGAGCCTCTCGATTTTCTTCCGGTATTCGGCATCCACATCGAGCGCCTGGGAGGCCTCGATGTAGTTGGAGAAGAGGTCGTAGACCAGTTGTTGCTCATACGAGTTGCCTTGTGCTTTCGGGCCATGCTCAGGAGAGACGCTCTCTGGGCTAATCAGTTTGCCGTTCGGTCCTTCCTTGAGGGAATCCTCCCAGAATTCACACAGCTCCTTGATGATCGGGTAGGCCCTTGTTTTGAGGTATTCCTTGTCCATGGTGAACGCATAGTGGTCCCAGATGTTCTGCGCCACCCAGGCCGCGTCGCCGGGAACCCAAAGATACGACGCCCCGCCGAATACGCCGTTTTCCGACCGCGTCATCCAGCCTCGCTTGGTGCCGAATTCCTTTTGGGTGTCGTCGCGGCGCACCGGAATCACGGAATACAACCACTCGGCCAGCGGGCTGAAACATTCCGATAGATTCGCCTGGTCGACAAACCAGTAATTCATCTGCACATTGACGTCCGTGTGATAGTCGCAGCGCCACGGGGGATTGTTATTGTTATTCCACAAGCCCTGCAGGTTGGCGGGCAGGCGGTCGCGCGACGAACTGATCATCAGGTAGCGCGCATGCTGATAGAGCAGCACTTCCAATTCCGGATCTTTCGCGTTGGCCTGCTTGTAGTTGGCCAGCCGCTTGGAGATCGACAGCGCCGCGACGGCGCCGTCGGTCTTCCCGAGGTCCAGCGCCACGCGATGGAACAGCGTCTGATAGTCCTTGACATGGGCCGCCAATAAATCGGCATAGGAGAGTTTGGCCGCCTTGTCAAGCTGCCCGGTCACCTTGCGATGCGGCGCTTCGCCAGTCCGCCAGCCTTTGCCGCGCTGGTTCAGGTAGTCTGTGCCGGCACCGACGATGAGCGTCAGGCTGGTGACATTCTGGAAGGTGATGCCCGTTGGCGTCGCTGCCAGCGTGCCGCCCTCGTTGCTGACCAGGATCTGTGATTCATATTGCAGGCCGTTTTCCAACTGGCCCGCAGTCGTCAGTCTGTTAGGTCCGATCACGGGTTTGGCCTCGTGTCCATCCTTGAAGCCGAGTGTGCCGCTGTGGCTCCCCGGCTTGTCGGCCGCGCCGAAGATCATCGCGCCCAGCCTGCCGTTGCCGATGGGCAGTGCTTCCGACTCCCAGTTTCCCGCCGGCTGCTCATACCACAGGACCTGCTGTGCGGACGGGCTTGCCGCAAGTTCTGCGGCAGAACTGCGCAAGGCCAGCAACAGCGACCCGTCAGCAGCCTGGACAGTGGCGGGTCCGTCCAAGTCGACCACAATGACACTGTCGATCTTGTCTGGCGCCACGGCAGGCAGCGTGATCGCAAGCCCCGAATCGTTCGAGCTCGATGCCAGAGCTTGGTCGGGCGCTGTCAGCAATGCCACCTTCGCTGGCGTGTTGGCCAGCGGCACGAGAAGTTTGCCATCTTTCTGTGTGGCGCGGCCCCACGGCAACTCCCCGAAGGGGCTCGCTGTCGTGCCGTAGATTGATTCGCCGTTCGCCTTCGTCCACGCTCCGATCTGATGCAAGCGATCCATTGATGGAATGGGAATCAGTTCCTTGAGCTGCCCCTTTACAAATTCCACGTAGCGGCGCACGTCGGGCTTGCCGGCTCTAAGGTCGTTGTTCGGGATGCGAGCGGGATAATCGGGATGGTGCCAGTCCCAGATCGAGTAATAGACACAAAACACGATCCCTTCCTTCTTGCACTCGGCCTTGGTTTCAGCCGCCCCGGCCAGACAGGAGAGCGAAAGCAGCACTGCCACCACCACAATCGGGAACTCACGCATGATTATTTCTCCTCACATCAGCCATACGGTCATCCAGCGCAACATCTTTCTTTTGAGAACAGACGTCAGTACCGGTGCCATTACCACGAGTCCTGAACATGTCTGTTCATATTCAAGCCCTTTCAATCGGTCCTTGCTGCTGGCATTTTTGCCAGTGCCGCATGGACCGTCGTGGCGATGATCGTCTGGCCCGCATCAGGACTGAAGTCCTGCACATTCGTGAAATCCGGCGTCTCCTGGTAGCTGACCAGCGTCGCCCCCCCTTCCCGACCACGATTTCCTGCGCGGTTTCTCGGCGAGGCCAGTCGTGTCGTCCTTGAGGCGCGCGGTGGCGCCATTCTGCCAGACGAAAATATTCCTGATTAAGGTGAATGATTTCTCTTATCGCCCTGTCCCTATCTCCACTTCTGCGAACGTCAGCGCTGCGATTCCATTGGCGCCAATAAGAAGTCTGTCCTGGCTCCAGTTAGCATCCTTGAGATACGTGATCCTCTTCGCCGCCGAGGCCTCCTTCAGCTTGAGCGTGACCACATTCCCTGACACCGAGCCCGCGACAACCATGCCGTCGACGCCGTCGAGATAGAACTCACTGATCAGCAAATCGTGCCAGACAACCGGCTGGTCAAACTCAAGCTCAATCGAATCTTTCGCGCTGGCTGAGTATGAAGCCCGCTTGAGATTCGGCGCGGTGATCGATGCTGTCGGCGTCTTGCCATAGTTGTCCCGCTCGATCAGGGGCTGCATCAAGCGAGCAAATTCCGCCCATCCGGTCAGCGGATAATGGCAGGATCCAGGCGGCTTGATCCCCAGTGTCGACATGCAATCCATGTTCGAAAAGAAGCTCGTCAGGGTTCTCTGCTTTTCGCGAATCATATCGCCACAGCCGCTTTTGCCCCCCATGCTGCAGGAGTTCGGCCAGATCTGAAAGATATAGTAGTGCTGAAGATTCGGAAAATCCTGTTTCCATGCTGCCGACATTTCCACAAAATAATCCTGGTAGGACTTCCAGTCAAAGTCACCCGTCGGCGCAGCCGAACCTTGATTATTCTCGCCCTGGTGCCAGAGGATCCCCCTGATGCCATGGGTCAACTTAGCCTGCTCCACCCGCCACAACATCCGGCCATAAATCGTGGTCGCATCCGTATGATCGGTTTCGTTCCGCTGGTGCTGGTCAATCCGGGTTCCACCCACTGCTCCATTAATGATGAAGATCGGAAGTTTCTGGCTTGCAACAAGTCGCTTGGCAAGTTCCATGCCCCACCAGCCGAGCTCCGCCTTCTCGCCTTTTTGGGCCTTCCAGACCGGGTTACACCATAGGTTCATCTCATTATCCTTCGGGTTGCCACTGGGACGTCCGTAACTCCGAATCCAGTCACTTGTCTCCGCTGGCGCCTGCTCGCCGGTATCCGTCGCCAGCGCATTTGATTGGCCGTCAATCAGGTAGGCGTCGCCGCACACCAGATTGGCAACTGTCTGCAGCACCGTCTCGGTGTCACCAATTTTCTTTCCGAACTCCACCTTGTATTTGATCAGTCCCGGTTTGAGCTTGAGGGTGAACGCATATGCCTTGTCGGCGGAAGGTTTCTGGTTCTCTGTCTTGATCAGCTTGTCGTCCGCATAGAGCTTCAGAAAGACGGAATCGGCTGGTTCCGGCAACGTTCCATTGTAATACAGCGTTCCTTCATTCTTGTCGTCGCGGGCATAGAACTGATTATCAACGGCTTTCTCGTCCTTGTCAGGTGTCCGCAGCACCCAGGCATCTTTCTGCGGTTCCTTGACCTCAATCCGGGCGGTCTGGGCGACGGGTTTGCCGCCGTTATCTATGGTCGCTGTGACCGCCAGGTTTCCGCTATTCTGGGAGCGCTTGAGAACCAGCTTGCCCGGTTCAATCGCCTTGATCACAGCCATGTCGGAGACTTTCCAATCGTATTTCAGGTTGCCGACATTCTTTTCCTGCATATTTTCCAAGTTGGAGATCTGTGCCACGACCTCGATCGGCTCTCGCCCATCCCACTTTGCCGGAGCTTTCAGAGAGAAAACAGGATCAGGGATATCCTCCCGGATTGTTACCGGGATTTCCAGGGTCTTGACCTTATCTGCATAGACAGCCCTGAACTGCAGGGTAAGCGCTTGGTCGCCGGTCACCCGGCCGGCATTGATCGTGAACTCAAACTTGTCCACATCCGCAATTGTTTCGATTCCGCCTTTTTCAAGAATCCAGTACACCTTCTGCGCGCCGCCGGCCGTTGCCTTCACCGTCGCACTGTTGCCTTCCACTACCGTTAGCTGCTTCTCCGAGGCGGAGAAATCGGTGCCCGGCTGCGCGAGGAATCCCACCAGCGTCTGCATTGGCTTCTGGTTCTCATATTCCAATTTCACCCAGTCGGCGGAACGGGTCACCTTGGAGATCCGCACCTCGTCGATATCGCCGACAAACTGGTAATTGTTACACCAGCCGCCGATATCCATCCTCGAGGGCCTCTTGATCGCCAGCGGAGCACCGTGGTTATTGCTGTTCTTTCCTACTAACGGCGCTCCCGCTATATTTGAACCGTCGAGGACACCGTTGACGTATACTTTTGATTCCCCTTTCTTGTAGGTGTTTACCACGTGGACCCATTGAGACATCGGAATCGTACTGGCGCCCGCCACATTGCAATCCGCGAAGAAACAATCCATATTCATGTGCGACGGACTTTCCAGCTGCATCACCACCTTGCCCTGCCAGGTCTGGATCCCCCATCCGACGATAGTGGTGTTCACCGCTTCGGCCCTGAACCAAGCCTCGGTGGTGTGGGGACTGGACCCGACAGGCAGGGTCGTAATCGCCTCTCCACAATTGATTCCCTTGCCAACTTCGAAATGCCTTGCCCCTCCGATTATCCCGGCGGAAGCTGTCGTGCCGACATTGGTTGCCGTAATTTTGCCCACCTCATCTTTGACCGGTTCAGCAGGATCACCCAGGTGAAAAACGCTGAGAAATCCATTCGATTCATTGAAGACTGCCGATCCCTTAGACTCATCTGGCGCATCAGCTTTGCCCCAATGGAGCTTGATTTCCTGTCGTGCATTGCCCTTGATCACCGGTATCCGCACCCAGATGCTTGCCCTTCCCTTTGCCGCATCCCATTCTTCGATCTGGTAGCCCAGCGGTTTGCCGTCGGCCGAGAAACGAACATCTTCACCGTTTGCTTTTGCCTGACTGAAATCAAATGTCTCCCTGTTTAGCCTTACCAGCAGAGGGAAATTCTCTTCCAGCACCGACTCAGGCAGGCTTGCCCCGTCCGGCGTGGTCAGGATACAGAGCGCCCCCGAATGCTGCCAGCCATCATACTGGGCCGGGGCCGTCGCGAACATTGCCAGGGAGATCAAGGTACTAATTATTAGCGTGTTTTTCATATTGCAGTTCCTTTGTTTGTCTTTAACTCTCTCGCTACTTGGCGCTGGCGACGCTGATCACGGCGTCCTTGACGTCACCCGCCTCACAGACGACGCGGAACCCGACGTTATAGACGCGCTGCCAGTTCGGATAGGCGAGACGGAACGCGGAACGCGCCCGGGCCGGCCGGTCATAGAACGAGCCGCCACGGGCGACTTTCATCCCTTTCGACAACCCGTTGCCGGTTTGGTCATCCTTGTATGGATAGGGTTGATAGGTTGTCAGCGTCCATTGGGCGGCGTTGCCGTGCATGTCGGCAAGTCCCCAGGCGTTGGGCTGGTAGCGGCCGACCTCGCTGGTGACGGTGGCACCGTCGTTGACGTTGGTGATGGCCGGAATCCACTTCGGCGAGTCACGCTGGCACAGCTCGAGGAGACGGCCGTCGGCCAGGTTGGCAAACTTGCCGAAGTCGGCATCCACTGCCCCGTAGTTCAGCGGCGTGGTGGTGCCGGCCCGGCACGCGTATTCCCATTGTGCCTCGGTTGGCAGGCTGAACTTGAGTCCGGTCTTCTGCGACAGCCAGGCGCAATAGCCAAGCGCCATATCCCACGACACGCGGACGACCGGTTGGCGGCTGCCGTTAAGCGGAATTCCAGGTCCTGTATGATCCTTGTTGAAATAACTGATGTAACCGCTGTCATGCCTCGAATCATAGAGCGCGAACTGGTCGTTGGTCGTCGCGAACTTCGCCATATAGAGCGGTTTCTTGATCCGCACCTTGCTCAGCGGGCGCTCGTCAGGATAACCGGCAAGGTCGCCCATGATGAATTCGCCCGCCGGGATCAAGACGAGCTCCAGCGTCTGGCCGCCCCCAAAATCAATTTTCATTTCCGGCGGCGAGCCCGCGTCGGTCTGGCGGCGCTTGGCTTCAGCCGCGTCGAACGGCCAGCCGTCGGCCTTGATGTCTTGAGGCGGCACCGGCGCCTCCGGCGGCGGTTTGACAAAGGCGACCGGCTCGGTGGCAAGATCGGCAATGATTTCCGGATCCACGCCGCAATTGGTGGTCTGGATATTCATATCGAGCCGGAGCTTGCGGATCTCGCTGAGGTCGCCGCCACGATGTTCCGCCCAGGTGCCGTGATCGGGGACATTGAGGTCAATCCACGTGTACAACCGGTCCCACGCCTCGGCATCGAGCTTGACGTTGTGGTGGCCTTTCTGCAGCATTTGGATCAGTTCACTGGTCGAGGCGTGCCACTCTAACGGAAACTGCAAGTGGATGTCGCTTTCCGGGCCGGGCCGGCGGACATACGGATGCAAGGCGATGTAGGATTGATCAAAATTCTGCCAGCCCCGTTCCTTCTTGGCGCGGAAATCGAGCAGCGGTTTGCCCTGGGGCTGCTGCGTGCCGTCGTGGCAACCGACGCAGAACTTGTCGAGCACGGGCTGGACGTCGCGCGGGAAGCTAAGGCCGCGGGCCGGGCCGTACCACGGAGTGATTTCCGCTGCCGCCTTGGTGGTATCCATGGCCTTGGCGAGGACCGGCGCGGAGTTCTGCTCTTCGTGGCAACCCATGCAGGTGAGCTTTTCGCCGGGCATCGCCGTGTACCAACTCCGCATGACTTGCAGCGCGCGCCCCTCGGCGTCAAGCGGCTGAATGGCAATCGGCGTGTTGGCCGGCACCTTGAACATGGCCGAGCCGTCGGGATTGACCGGCACGGTGCCGAGGATGCGGTGGACGTCCCACGGGCCATCGATCCCGATGTTGATATGGCCGCCCATCCCGTTGTACGCGTAATGGATCTCATACAAACGAAGATTCTTGACCGTGCCGCGGGGCACGCCCGCGAGACCCGGGCCGGTATACACGTCCGCAAGAACCAGCGTTGCGTCCTTGCTGGCCAGGTTCACCTTGTCGGGGATGACCGGAGGCTTCGGCGTCTTGCGGAATGGCACCGGCTCCAACAGCGCGTAGCCGGGTTGCTCGGCCAGCAGCACCATATTGTCGAAGACATCCACCAGATAGAGGCCCCAGTCGGCGTTGTCCTTGGGCTTGGCGGAGACGAGGAAGTACTTGTCGTTCAGCGGATAGGGATGGAGGAACTTCGGCCAACTGCCATCGACCAGGCCATCGGAGATGGTTGGCAGCACCGGCTTGTCGTAGCCCGGAATGCGCTGGATCGCCGGTTGCGCCTCAGTGCGGCCCCTGGCGGCATCGAACAGGACCAGTTCGCCCATCCGCGGCACGCCGTGATGACCGGAGATGACGGCCACAAATTTCGTCGGACTGCCCGGAATCGGTCGCGCATAAAACGTCGAGTTCGGCCAGTATGAGTTGCTGTGGATATATGCCTTCTGGTCGGTACCATCGGGATTCATGCGGAAAACGAGCCGTGAGTGATAGTGTGCCGAGTCGCTGTATTCCCAGCGGGTGTACATGATCTGTCCGCTGTTCAGCACGGTGGGACACCAGTTCTGGTCCTGGTCGAACGTCAGACGGCGCACCGTCTTGCCATCGGTACCCAATTGATACAAATTGCCGACCGGGTCGCCGCCGCCGACGCACGGCACGCCGTGGAAGCAGGCGGTTGAGACAAAATCAATGCGGCCGTCCGGGAGATAGCAGGCGTCGAAATTGTCGTGCGTCGTCGTGTCGGGCGTGACCTGCCGGAGATTCTTGCCTGCGGCGTCAATCTCGTAGACCTGCCAATGATTGTTGTCCTTGGTGACCGACGAGAACAGCATCTTGTCCGCATCGAAATGCAGGTCCACGTCACCGACAAATTTGCCGCCTTCAGGTTTGAAAAGTGTCGTCAACTTCCCGGTAGGACCGACCGGTGAGAGGACGGCGATCTCGTTATCGTAGCCATAGCGCCCGGTCGAGGAGTTGACCTGCCAGTTTTGCGGCAGGCCGAGTTGGGCGGCGCCGCGTTTGACCAGCAACAACTTCTCAAAGTCCAACAGCGGGTTTGCCAGCAGCGCCTCGCGTTGCAAGGCACGGAAGGCCCCCTCGTCGGGCTTCTCTTCGAGCGGTTCCAGCCGTTTCAAGAACTCCGCCCCGCGGGTGTATTGACCCGGGAAACTCCGGCCGAGATCCTCAATCGCCAGCCGCAGAGCCTCAGGGTTCATGCTGGCGGGCAATGTCGGAGCGTCCGTGAATTTGAAAGATAAGCCGGAACCGGCAGTCAAGTTGAACAACTTGACAAGCAGACGGTTCTCGCCAGGCTGTATATCGAACACGACATCGGTCGCGCCGCCCGAAGGTTTCGAGGCAATCTTCTTGCCGTTCAACCAGACTTCGATTCCATCATCATAAGTGAAATGCGCGGCAGCGGATGTTGCCAACCTCGATGATATGATGCGATAGATATACGTCGAAGTGAACTCAACCGAGGGAATGCCGACGCCCCCTCCATCTGCCCAGTCCCGGTGTTTCGTCCAGAGCGGCTGTCCCTTGTCATTCTTGGCATCGAGGTCCACTCCCAGTTCAGGGAACAATACGTCGCTGAACCCTTTGACCTTCATCGGCTCCGTCGCGTACCACAAGGGAGACGCCCGGTTGACAATACTTGCGGTGCTCGTCGACGCAAGCACCACCGCCCATAAGCCGATCATCATACTGAGTTGCTTATTTTTCATCTGTTTTTTTCCATTTCCTTGTTATTGGTTTTCATGGTGTCAACGGCTTTTCTGATTCAATATCCGGACCACATCCTTCAGCCGCGATTCCGGCGTGATCTTAAGCTTTTCCAGTTTACCTGCCTTATAGACACCCTCCACCGTGGTGTTGCAAGGCGCATGCAGCTTGAATGAGACGTCCCAGTTCTTCGGCCAGGCTGGCAGGAGGTAGAGCCCCAGATCGCCGGATGGCTCCACCCATGCGTTGATGCCCCCATCGCCATTGCCCAACGGCATGGAGCCATGGGCATTCTCGCTCGGACTGTCCCACACGACATTGTAACTGTCCAGGAGGTCCGCAGACGGTGCCGCACCGGCGAGGAAGTGACAACCGATCATCATCAGAACAGAGGTCCATTTCATATGCCTTGAGTACTTGCTTGGTTTTTCACCGAGATATCGCTCTAGTTCTTCAGGACTCCAGGCCCCTTGATATACTTGGGAGTGTTAGCCGCACTATAGGTACCTGCGGGCTGTATCCTCCCGTCGAAATACAGTTTACCAATTCGCATTTCACCCTTAAATCCCAACTCCAGCATTGCGCCTTCAGAAAGATAGACGTCGGTCTGATCGCCGAGACTTTTCGCGCTCGCAATCGACAGCGTGCCCTGCTCGACCGTTGTCGCACCGCTGTAGGTGTTGGAGCCGGAGAGAGTCCAGGTGCCCGCACCGGATTTAACCACCGAGGCTGTCGCCTTGCCTGCACGGTCATAAGGATTGAAGACATCGCCGGCAAGCTCGCCGGCACCGGCTGTGTCACCCTTAAGCACAATCGTCTTGTCCGCACCGTAACCCGATATCACAAAGGTGCTGGTGAGCTTAAACGGCCCGGTGCCGGATTGCTCAATGGTGATTGTTGATTTCTTTCCTGCAAAATTGATCACCCGGTCGGAGGTCTCTCCTGACCCTGTATAAATCAGGGTGGCCGCACCGTCCTTGCCTTCCTCGCCAATAACGATCTCGCCAGCCTCAACATCCTTCGGCGCGCCCAGACTACTGCTGGCCTTGCCCTTTCCTTTGGCGAAGCTGTTGAATGACGAAATACTCAGCGCGCCGCCCTCGAGAATCGTCTGACCTGAGTAAGTGTTCTTGCCTGATAGCTGCAAGGTTCCTTCCCCGCATTTCTTGATTAGAAACGCGCCGCCGCCAGGCCCCTTGGAATCCATGATGTCAGCCGAAACCGTGACAGGCTCTTTGGCGTTGGAAGTATCCAGACAAATGGTTGAACGGGCCATCAGACCATTGTCATCCACCGCGGTGGTGAGATTCTTGAGCAATGTGCCGACATGCTCACCGGTTAACTCACCAGGCCCGCCGGCACTGATGGCAAGTGTGGCAGCAGGGTGAACACTGATTCTTGCCGCCGTCCACTGCGCTGGATCCGCATTGTACAGAGCAACGGCTTTTCTCACAAACAATGCGCCCTGTTGAATAATGGTCTGGCCGGTATAGGTGTTGGTGCCCCAGAGATTCAGTTCGCTGTCATTCGCCCTGCCAAAGGCAATCCAAGTGCCGATCTGAGTAAAGCCGCCGGGCCCGCTCATTCCGCCGCTGATGTTATTGAGATTCACATTGCGACCGGAGATCCTCGTATTTCCATTCAACGTGATGGGAGCGTTCCAGTTGATTCCGCCAGCATCGATTGTGCCGCCATTCAAGATCAAGGGATTGGTGGCATTGCCTTGACTGGGCGCAAAGCCAGCCCCGTCATTGAGCGTTACCGGTCCGGTTCCCAGCGCGCTGTTCGCCCCAAGGCGGAGGGTGCCGCCGTTGATCGTGGTTCCACCGCTATAAGTATTCGACTTACCGTTGAGAGACAAAGTGCTGTAGTGCTGGTTGGGGCCGCCATTCAGGTCGCCGCTCTCGTTGCCGTTGCCGCCGTTGGCGATGAGGCAGCCGGCACCAGAGATCAGGCCATCGAGTGTCACACGGCCACCGCCGGCGACTAAATTAACCGCAACATCAGCCGCCAGGTCAATGGGGGTGCTTATGGTATCAGCAGTGAACCCTGAGCTCTGACTGATAATCGGCTTGGTGCCGGTGAATTTCATGCCTTTGCCAGCCAATGTCAGAGTGTTTCCCTGGCCCACGCCAAGGTTGAGCCGGTTGAGCAGAAATCCTTCATCAAGGTCGTGCGTGACATCATATTTCCCGGCCTGGTTGAAGTTGAGAACATAGTCCGGATGACCGGCAGCAACCGGTGCAGATCCATTGGCGAGATTGTTCGACCATTTTGATCCATCGCTCCAGTTGCCGGATTCGGCCTTGTTCCAGGCAAACACGTTTGGCTTGTCGCTCTGGATCGCCTTCACGGCGGCAACATGGGTGATCAACAGATCGTTTGACTTGCGGACAAGAGGATTATCTTCAGGTACGGCATCTCTCGTGGCGGCCTTGTCAACCGCACCACACGGCTTGTCGTCCTTGTTGGTCAGGAAGGGTACTTCGTCTTTGACCTCCGGTGGCGGGGGAAGTTTCGCTGCTTTTGCCGGGTCGATATATTCAGCAAGGTCGCGCATGGCGATGCACTTGTAGTTATTGTCCTTCAAATACCGCATCATCACCTTGAAGGTCTCAGGTTGCACCCCTACTGCCCCATGCTCCATGTCTGGCACGCCATGAAAACAATACACCACCACCCTGCCCTGACAGGCCTGTTGCGCCTTCTTGACAAAAGCCTCGATCGGCTGGCGATCCGTGATGGTAAACGACGGCACATCAAACGGGTTATCCACTGTCGGCCTGTAGGGACGCTCATGGCCACCCCGGCCAAAGGTGTACCCGTTGTTGGAGAGCTCCGGACAAATACTCCAGCCAACCCCGTAGAGTGGCCAGCAAACGGTCGTCATCCTTGGTCCGCCATTTGCAAACAACTCATCCTCCATGGCCAGAAAATTACTCAATCCACCGCCATGCCCGACCGTATGGTTGCCGATTTCAAATCCTTCACTGTCCAGTTCCTTCATCTGTCGCCAGGTCAGGTACCAGTCCTTGCGCGTTTTGAAGGAATCAAAGTCACAGACATAGAACGAGCCATTGAAGCCGAAGGACTTCAGAATCGGTGCCACCACCGTATACCCGCTGGCGCAGCCATCGTCGAAGGTGAGCACGATCAGTTTATCCGGAATAGGTTTGTGCAGGATTCCAGTCGGATCCGCCGGTTGCCCCCCCTCGCCCCTTGCGCCTGCCACCGCCCCGACGAAGAGGGAGCATACTAACAGCACATTCATCAGATCTGAATTCATCATGGCTCTTTGGTTGGTCATTGGCGGGCAAGCAGGAAGCGGGCTACCTCTTCGCGCGTTTCCGGCAACTGGGCTTCGCAAAATCCGACTATATCCAAGGCGCTCATGGGACGATGCCACTCCATCCTGCAAGGAATTCTCCATTTGGCTGAAGGCCCTTGCAAGAGCCTATGGCCGGACCGATAGGTGAAAAAAGGCGGGGGTGATGGTTAGCCCAACTTGAGCGGGGCCCAGCCTTCGCGGTAGGTTTTGTTGAGGTAGCGGTTGGCCTGGTCGTTGTTGGTGAATTTCATCTGGCTGGCATCATACTCGAGCTTCTCGCCGAGTTTGCCGACGCGCAGGGCGATGTTTCCTAACAGGATAGCCTCGGTGAACGGGGCGGCATAGGTGAAGTTGGAACCGGGGTGTTTCCAGTCTTTTTCGCCGACGCAGGCGTGGCGCCACTCGGAGTATTGGCCGAAGTCGCCGCCGCCATCCGGGTTGCGCTCCAGGAGTTGGGGCGGTTTGCCGACCTGGGCTTCACCCGCCGCAGTGACGATGCGCGGGTTGTCGCCATAATCGCCTTGGATGAGCAGATCGGCCTTGCTGCCGAAATAGACGTTGCCGCTTTCCGGCATTCGCTTGTTGGCGTCGAGTTTTTCGGGGCGGCGCACCCGTTCCAGGGCGGGCACCTCCTGGCCGTCCTTGAGTAGCTTTCCCTCATACCAATAGATGGTGAGTTCCGGGCGGGGCTTGCCATTGGGCAGCTTGCCGGCGGGGAAGACCCAGCGGAAAATCGCTCCGGAGGGGAACATGTCGTCGCTGTGTTTGTAAATTTCCAGCACCTCGACGCTCTTGGGCGTGCCGGGATTCATCGACCAGAAAATACTGTCCATGGTGTGGCAGGCCATGTCGGCCAATGCGCCGCCGCCAAAGTCATAGAAACCGCGCCATTTGAAATCGTGATAGACGCCATTCTTGTAAGGACGCACTGGAGCCGGCCCCAGCCACAAGTCCCAGTTGACGTTGGCGGGCACCGGGTCTTCACCCACTGGCCGCGGCCCGCCTTGGGGCCAGATCGGGCGGTTGGTGACACAATGGATCTCAGACACGTCGCCGAGGAAGCCACCGTTGACGTATTCATAGATGATGCGGTTGCCCTCACCGGAGTGCCCTTGGTTGCCCATTTGGGTGGCAACCTTGAATTTTTCCACGCCCAGTTTGAGTTGGCGGGCTTCCCACACCGTATGCACCAACGGCTTTTGGGTGTAGCAATGCTTGCCTGCCGCCATTGCCAGCGCGGTGGGTTGGTAGTGGCTGTGGTCAGGCGTGGCCACCATGACGGCATCCAAGTTTTTCATTTCCTTGTCCAACAGCACCCGGTAGTCCTGATAGAACTTGGAACCCGGCCACGTGCCCGGAGCAATCCCCTGGCGGCCACTGTCAATGTCGCAGTGGGCCACCACGAGGTCGCCGGCCCGCTTGACGCAATTGAGATGTTCGCCACCCTTGCCGCCGGTGCCGATGATGGCAAGGCGGAGTTTGTCGCCCTTGTTCTGGGCGTGGAGGATATTCAAGCCAAATTGACTGGAGAGGCCGACACCGGCGGTAGTTTTGAGAAATGACCGTCTACTGATTTGAGGATTCATAGGGGTGGAGTTGGGATTGGTTGACCGCTGAATTCTTGCGACAAAGCGAATTAGCCATTTTCGACCCTGACTGGCAACACAATTCGTCGAGACAACTCGTCGCCCGAGGGAGGAATGGCCAACGGTGGCTGGTCATTTACGCACCTTCTTCGATCCTTCCCATATCACAATCCATGACCCGTCATCAATAACCGCCTCGGCCCAAACCCATTTCAGGCCTCCCGGTGAAGCCGGATCGGCCGCGGCGATCGCGAACTGTTTGAGCTTGCCACCGGGAAATCCCCCTGCTGCCGGACCTTGCGCCAGCCCGTGATGAGGGCCCTCAGTTTGGGTAGATAGATGTTCACGTCGTCGTCGCCATTGGATTCACCCTGATACCAGAGCATGCTTTTGAAGGCGTAGGGAACCAGCCGCTCGGCATATCCGTAGAGGCCGCCGAAATCGGGATTGGGGGTGTCGACCAGTTTTGGTTGGGCCGGAACCGGAATCTATTTTCTACCAAGATCATATTCAAAACGTGTTTCTTCAATATTCCAGGCTCTCTTCCCGCGCTATGACTGATTCTTCAAAATACCTTTCCCTTTTATAAACTTCCGGGTATCTTCCTCGCTGAATGCACCTGCGGGCTGAGCCTTTCCGTCAAGATAAAGCTTGCCGATCTTCACTTCACCCTTGAAGTTCAGCTCCAGTAATCCGCCTTCAGAAAGATAGACGTCGGACCTATCGCTGAGACTTTTTGCGCTCGTAATCGACAGTGTGCCCTGCCTGACGGTTGTCTTGCCGCTGTAGGTGTTGGTGCCGGAAATCGTCCAGGTGCCCGTGCCGGATTTATCCACAGAGGTGGTTGCCTTGCCGGCGCGGTCGTAGGGATTGGCCAGATTGCCGGCGATTTCACCGCGGCCAGCGGTGTTGCCGGTGAGCGCGATGGTCTTGTTCGAGCTGTGGCCGGAGAGCACGAAGGTGCTGGTGAGCTTGAGCAGGCCGGTGCCTGACTGGTCGAAGGTCACGGTAAAATTCTTGCCCGCGAGATTCATCACGCGGTCGGAGGTTTCGCCGCTGCCGGTATAGACCAAGGCACAGGGGGCGTCGCCGCTGCCGATGACAATCTCGCCGGTCCCGATGTCGGTGGGCGCTCCCAGATTGCTGCTGGGCTTGCCTTTGACATAACTGTTGAAGGAGGCTGCGCTCAGCGTGCCGCCCTCAAGGATCGTCTGTCCGGTATAGGTATTGGAGCCGACGAGTTGCATGGTTCCCGCGCCGCATTTCTTGAGCAGGAACGCGCCGCCGCCGGGACCCTTGGAGTCCGATATATTATTCTGAATCACCACCGGGGTCTTGGCGTTGGCGGTATTCAGGCACAGGACCGCACGCTCCATCAAGCCGTTGTCGTTGATTTGGCCCGCTAGATTTTCCAGCAAGGTTCCGACGTGCGAGCCGGTGAACTCGTCCGGTCCGCCGACGCTGAGCACCAGCGTGGCACAGGGATGGACAGTGATATTCGCAGGGGACCAGCTCGCGGCATTTCCGTTATAAAGCGATGCCACCTTGAGAATTCTCAGGGTGCCGCGCCTGGCAATGGTCGGGCCGTTGTAGGTATTGGTGCCGGTGAGCGTCACCGTGCCACTGTTTGATGGGCCGAAGCCGCCGAGGCCTCCAATGTGGGAAAAGCCGCCAGGTCCGCTCATTGCGCCACTGAGCACGAAATCCGCGTAGGATGTCATGTTGGTATTGCCGTTCAGCGTGATGGGGCCGCTCCAACTGTCACCGAAGCCGTTGCCGGCATGGATCGTGCCACCATTCAAGATCAGCGGGTTAGTCCCATTGACATGTTCGAGGCCGAGGGCGGCATTGTCGTTGAGTGTGATCGGGCCGGAGCCAAGGCCTTCGTTCGCCACATACATGCAGAGGCAGCCGCGGTTAATCGTGGTGCCACCGCTAAAGGTATTTTTCGCGTTGTCGAGCCGCAGGGTGCCTTCGCCGTTTTTGATTAGGCTCCCCGTGCCGGAAACCAGGCCCGGCAGTATCACCTGTCCGTCCCTGACCGCTACGTCCACCGTCAAATCGCCCGCAAGCTTGATCGGGACGGCAATCTGTGCGGCGCCTGCAACGGTCTGGGTGAGGCGTGGCGGGTTGGCAGCACCGTTGGCGGTGAAGGCCAGACTCTGGCCTTCAATTTTCGCGGATGAACCATTGAAATTGACCTGATTGACCACGAAATCCTCATGCAGATCGTTCGCCAGGGAATAATTGCCCGGCTTGTCAAAGGTGAGGACATAGTCAGTCTGACCGGTGGCCAGCGGTGCCGCGCTTGAAGTTAGATTGTTTGACCATTTGGAGGCGTCACTCCAGTTACCAGCCTCGGCGTTGTTCCAGGTAAACACGTTGGGTTGGCCGGCATGAATTACCGTGACAGCGGCGACTTTATCCTTGGTCTCGGGAGCCGGTGGTGCGGGCACTGGTGCCGGCGCGGCATTGGCCATGGGGATGCTCGCCGCGACGTACGGCTTGTCTTCCTTGGCCAACACGGCGGGACCGGACTCTTTGTATTCGTTGGACGTCGGCGGCAATTTGGCGGCTTTGGCCGGATCGATATATTCGGCCAGGTCACGCAGAGCGACAACCTTGTAGTGATTGTCCTTCAGATATTGCATCTGCAGCTTGAACACCGCAGGATCCAGGGAGCAGGCGGTATGCTCCATATCCGGTACGCCATGATAGATGAGCACCACAATTTTCCCTCCGCTGGCCTGCCGTACGCTTTCAACAAACTCCTCCATCGTGCCGGCACCGAGGCACGGAATATCAAAGGGATTGTCAACCGTCGGCCGATAGGGGCGAAAGTGACCACCCCGCCCGAAGATATATCCATTCGCAGCCAGATCGGGGTAAGTGCCGGTGTTCACCGCGAAGACGGGCCAGGCCACGGTCGTCGGCTTGGGTACGCCGTTGGCCTGCAAGTCGTCATCCAGGCTCAGGAAGCCGCCGATCGCGCAACCTCCCGCGTGGCCCGTGGTGTGATTGCCGATTTCAAACCCTTCGTCAGTCATGGCTTTCATCTGTCGCCAGGTCATGTACCAATCCTTACGGGTGCGGAAAGAATCAAAGTCGCAGACATAGAACGAGCCACTAAATTTCAATGACTTCAGGATCGGGGCCACCACCGTGTAACCGCTGGCGGGGCCGTCGTCGAACGTCAGCACCACCAGTTTGTCGGGGATCGGCTTGCGCAGGATCCCCATCGGATCATCGACCTTGGCGGGTTCTGCGTACCCGATCATCACGCCCGCAGCCAGTGTCGCGGGGATTAGTAACATTCTCATGGGGAATGGATTCATCGATTTATAGATTTCATTTGAGTGCAAGGAAATTGTGGTTCTTGGTGACCGCCTTGGGAAGGGCCAGTGGCCGGACCGGAGAGCGCGGTCAGCGGATTGGCGCCGAAGAGGAATTGGTCGGAGATCCCGAGTTGATCCGCAATTGATGTTTCCGGCAGAGGCCGTCGATCATCATGGTGATGACGGTGCAGGTCATGCCCAGATATTCCACCCCCAATTTTTGCCCGGACACCGAATCGTAGCGTTCGCTGATGCCGTTTTTGATCGCGTTGGCGACGGTCTTGTCGGCGATGTCTGCGGCCAGTTGCTGGTGGCCATAGGCAGCCAGGCCGCTGGCAATCTGATAGTTGGTGGCTGGCCAGACGTCGCCGCGCCAGAAGGAGCCGGAGTTCCAGCGTTTGTCGTTGCGATCCACGGTGGGCACGGGCAGCGGGGTGTGCCAACCCGAGGTTTGCAGGGTGTCGGCCATGCGTTTGGCCATGGCCGGGGTGGGCACGCCAGCGGTGAGCGGAATCCAACTGCCGATGGTGCCGCCGGGGACCTTGTCCATGGTGTCGCGATTCACGGTTAGGAACAAACCCGCCTGTTCATCCCACATGTGTTGGCGCATGGCCTCGACCGCCTTGTCGATTCTCGCCTTGCGGCGTGCGGCCATTTCCTTGTCACCCATGATGAGAGCCAGGCGCATGAGGCATTGCTCACCCAGGATCAGATAGGCCGTGTTGCCCGGCACGCAAAGATCACCGTACCACGCGCCCTCCTGGTCACCTTTGCGGGTCGGGTGGGGCGTCAGCTTCAGGCCGTCCATGTTGCATTCGAAATCAAATGTTTCAAACCGTGCGTGCTGGATGTCGCCGCTATAGGCCCCCACCGCGACGAGTCCGCACCCGGTCACGTCGCGCTCGCGCCAATACCACTCGTGGAACCGCTCCAACGGCTGCAGGCATTGCCTGACGAGTTCCTGGTCGCGGTTGCGTTGATAGACCCGCTCCACGCCCCAGGCCAGGATCGCGATCTGGGAATATGCCGGGTATTTGAGCCAATCCTTTTTGCCGGGTTCGATCATGCAGGGGACCATGTCATGGGCATAAGCGGGCATTTCCTTGTTCCAGCGCATCTGGAAGTCCCAGTAGTTCTGGAACACCCCCCTGATGATCTCTTGCTTGCCCGGCAAAAGACTTAGCAGATCGACCACAAACATCGTGTCCCATATCCATTGGCCCCGATAGCCGCCACCCGGTCCGATCCAGTTGTGCCGCAGGGGGGGCTCAGCCGGAAAGATCTTGCCGAGGATGCACTTCTGATAGACTTCCTCCACCAGTTTGAGGACCGCGGGATCCGGGGATTCAAACAAGCTGGCCGCGAGGTTGCCGGGCTCCGCCGCCAACACGCCGGTGAATGACGAGTCCAAAAGACCTGCAAGCCCAGCCGTGGCGGCAGTGCGGATGAAGGTGCGGCGCGCAATCTTCATAGTGGTTGGTTCTATTGCTAGGAACTTGCTTTGGGGACGAAGGCCGTTGCAAGAGCCGTTGGGCCGGACCGGATGGCAGAGGGGCAAGCTTCTCTTGGGGTTCAACGGTGATTGCATTTCACGCCCAAGCTAGGCACATCACCGGGCAATGCCAGCCAAATATTCCCGCCAGGGAGAAATCGTCGAACGCCAAGAACGTCTTTGGGGGTGAAGCCCGTGGCAAGAGCTGGTGGCTGCACCGGAAGGCGGGGGTTGGGCGCGTTGCTCGCGCCATGCTTGCCTGCCGGCTGAAGCTTTCCGTCGAGATAGAGCGTTCCAAGATGCATTTCGCCATCAAAGTTCAGGTCCAGCGTCGCCCCTGCGGCAAGATGGACCTCGGCCATGTCCCCCAGGCTGCGGGCGTTTGCGAGCGCCAGGGCGCCCTCGGTGACGGTGGTCGGGCCGGTGAAACTGGCGGTGCCGGAGAGCGTCGAGGTGCCGCTGCCTGTTTTGGTAGCTCTGGTCCATCCCGGTGGCACCAGCGGATGATGCGTGGTGTGTGGCCGCCGACAACGCCCTCATTTAGGCTTGAACAATGTGCAAGGCTTGTACATCATGGGCGCCTAGACCCATCATGAGCACGCATCCTTTAGCCCCTCATTCCCGGCCCGTCAGGGTGACGCTCGCCGAACAGGCCGCCGAATGCATCCGGCAGAGTCTGCGGCGAAATCAGTGGCAGGGCAACCTGCCTGCGGAAGGTGAACTGTGCCGCGAACTGGGAGTTTCCCGAGGCACGCTCCGGAGCGCGCTGGCCGTGCTCTTCGCGGAGAATTTGCTCAGCCCTGGCGGGCGGGGCGGGCGGCATGCGATCGTCGCCAAAGCGGACGGGCGCAAACGCAGGCTTCACGTACTGAGCGGCAATCTGGTGCGGGTGCTCAGTCCGCAACCACGGTTCATCATCTCCGGACAGACTCAAATCATCTTCCAAACACTGAGTGAAACCCTAGGCCGTGCGGGCCTGCATTTTGAGTTCGAACATCACCCCGGCCTCTGGGATTTGCACCACCCCGATTCGGCGCTGAGTAAGATCACATCCCAGCCAAACACGGTCGGTTGGGTCCTCTACCGCTCGACGCAAGTTGTCCAGAAATGGTTCGCGGCCGCAGAAATTCCGACCGTGGTGATCGGCGGCATCTACCCGGAAATCGCGCTCTCGCATGGCGAGTTTGATCTGGTCGCGGCAAGCCGTCATGCCGCCGGTATCTTTGCCTCGCGCGGGCATCTCCGGATGGTGTTCCTGACGGTGGAAAGGGCTACGGCGGGTGATCTCGCATGCGGGCGCGAATTCGCCGCCGCCGCCGCCGCCGCCGGAGGGCGCGCGGAAATCGTGGTTTACGACGATACCGTGCCTGACTTGTGCCGCAAGCTCGACGGACTCCTGCTGACCAATCCCGTTCCCAACGCCTACTTGGTCGCGGTTCCCAACCATGTGCCCGCCACCATCGGTCACCTTACCCGCCGCCGGTATCCGGTGCCGCAGACAGCCGCCGTGATTTCACGGATGGACGAACGACTGCTCGTGGAGAGCATCCCGACGGTCGCCCGGTACCAGGTGGATGCAGAGCGCTTGGGCCGTGGACTGGCCCGACTGATGCTCAGAGCACTCAACCCCGCCATCAAGACTTCCATCGGGCAATGCATTGTCATGCCCGAGTTTGTGGATGGAGAAACCGCCGGTGGCCGTGCGGACCTGTAGTTGTTCCGTTGTTGGACATCGCCGGGATGGCTCCCGCCGCTTTCCTAAGGGACGAAAGTCACGTATGCTTGGGTTTCAGTCACCATGCCACCCCTCGCAAACCATTCCAGCCAACCCGTCGCGGGCACGAACTCCCCGCGTGGAGCCCCCCCGAAACCATCGACTGTGGGAGAACCGGGGCTGCGGGAAACCGCACCGGAAGACGACTCCGCCGCAGCCTCGGAGCAGGCTCAAGTGCTGGCCCATCTCGAGCGCCTGCGACCGACGGTGATCAAACCGGCCCACAAGTTCATCAAGTATCCCTACTGCATTCCCGGCGGGTTCTACGACCAACAATGGGACTGGGATGGCTTCTTCATCGCCTGCCATTTGGCGGCGCGCAACCCGCCGCAGCCGCAGTACCTCAAATACTGGACCTTAAATGTCCTGTCATCGATTCTTCCCGACGGCGAAGTGGCGGCCTGCATCAGTCCCGACGGTCCGAAAACCGGCCACCCCTCGCTGCGCTTGAAACCGTTTCTCGCCCAAGGTGCGGAACTCGCGGCCCGCTTGCTCGACGACTACGGATGGATCGATGAGCATTACGCCGAGATCGCCAGGATTGCGACCCGCCGGGAGGCGACCCATTTCATCAAACCCTACGGCCTCTATGCCTGGGATAACGCCATGCAATCCGGCGCGGACAACAATCCGGCGGTTGGCAATGATCCGGCGGCGGCCAGGACAGTGGCGGCGTGTGGCATGAACGCGCTGCAGTATCGCGAATACCTGGCGCTGGCACGCTTGGCCGGGCGTCTCGGGCGTCACACCGAGCAGGCGGGTTACGCGGCCAAGGCCGCCGCCTTGCGGCAGGCAGTCAACGAACACCTGTGGGATGCCAAAGCCGAATCCTACTGGAATCTGCACGCGGGCACCCATCAATGGTGCCGGCGGGTTTCCTATTCGAACTTCGTACCGCTGTGGGCCGGCATGGTGCCGGCCGAACGGGCGCAGGCGATGATCCGCCGCTACCTCTGGAACGACGCGCACCTGCTGACCCCCTACGGCCTCCGCTCGCTCTCGCGGCAGGACCCGGACTACAACAACCGCAACATGATCATCCCCTACTCGAACTGGCAGGGGCCGATCTGGCCGATCGCGAACTATTTCTTCTTTGTCGGTCTGATGAACTACGGCTTCCGCGACGAAGCCCGTGAGGTGGTTCGCCGGCTGACCCGGTTGTATCTCCGGGACCTCGAGTTCTGCGGCTCGCTGCATGAGAACTACGACGCCGAAACCGGCCAACCGCTGGCCCCGTCCGCCGCCCAATCCAAACACGGCTTGGAAGGCGGCTTCCTCGGCTGGAACCTGCTGCTGCAAGACATGACCGAGATGCTCGATGGCCGCCCGAACCTGTTGGCCCTGTAGCAGCGCGCCTATCCGCGTCCATCTGGGGTTTGCGGGTTAACGCTTCGCCCTCTCCGGCCTGCAGGACATCCCACATGAAGGATTGCACTCCGCCGGTTGCCGATCCATGCTTCGCTCATGCATGCCCACCCTCAAAGCAACTTTCTGGCCGCCTCGCCCCGTTCATTTTCCGCCGCCGTGCTGCTGGCCGTCGCATTGGTCCCGCTGCCCCATGTGATGGGCCAGATGGCCGGATCCCGCGGTGCCACTGAACGAGTTGCCGATGACATTGCGAACCTGCCACTCCTGCAGCCGCAGGTCGCCGAAGGCTACATCACGATGGAGGGTCGCGCGGAGGTCCGCGTGCCGCCAACGGAAGTCCGGATGGTACTGGCGGTGACGAGCGAAGACGAGACCGCTCCGAAATGCCAGCAATCCATTGATGCCGCGATCGATGGTCTGCGGGCGGCATGGTCCAAGCTGGGGATCGGGCCGGACCGGGTCGTGGTGGATTTCATCGCTGTTTTGCCCCGCTACGAATGGAGCCCCGAAAAACATGGAGATTTGGACGCGGAGGTGGAAAAGAAGGTCGGCTATCGCATGCAGACCAACGTCCATCTGGCCGCGCATGGGGAAGCCGAGGCGCAGGCGGCGTTGACCACAGCCTTGGAACAGGGACTCACCGACATCATCGCGTTCGACTATTGGAGCAAGGAGCTGGACGCCGCGAAGGTGACCGCCCGGGCGGAGGCGCTGAAGGCGGCACGCGGCAAGGCCGACGCCCTGCTCGGAGTACTTTTCAACGACCGGCCGCCGGTCATCAACGTGCAGGAGCAGACCACGGTTCGTTACCCGGAATCGCTATATCACTCGTTCACCCACAGCTATGAAGAAGCGGTTACCGGAGATATGCGGCGCAACGTACCATATATCCACACCTATCGTCCGCGCAACACCTACTACCGCGGGCTATACATCGACGGCGACGTGCAGCCGAGTGAATTGCCGATGACGCCGGAGATCTCCGTGATCTCGACGGTCCGCCTCTATTTCAAATCGCCGGCGGCCAAGGACAAAAAGAAAGCCGGGCCGAAGCGGAAGAAACGGCGAGAGGCGGGCAACTGACGAAACCTGTTGGAAAAACCGCCGGCGGCGGTCGGAAAGCGGGTGTCGCTGCTGTCAGGCAGAGTGAACTCGGCCGGGGCGTTGAAGGCCTTGGAACTTGCCACATAGCGACCTGCCGACAGCTTGACCGGTGCGGTGAACTGGTTCTTGCCTGCCTCGATTTGCAATTTGACCGGTGTCCCGGGTGGACTATCGGCGGCCTTGATGTCGAAGGTGACCGTGGTTGCTGGAAGCTCAAAAGCGAGCCTGACGGACGGCACGTCGGCCGCGTCGATCGTGCGCATCTGTTGAATAAAGGGCGCCCCGGCCCGCGAGAGGATCTCGCCCCGATGCTCATACCAGGGCCATCCCTTGACCGAGTCCCTGATCCAGAAATCGATGTATTGAGAGTTCGCCTCGGCGTCGCCACCCCCCGCGTCGGACGGTTGGGTCGGCTTGAGTCCCACGCTGATCGTCTCACTGCCGCTGCCCGTGATCTGCGCGACATCGTTGGTCATGCCATCGAAAAACGCGCCGGGCCAGAACTGCTGGGTGCCGGATGCGGCCTCGTTTTTCAACGAGAAAACCACGGTCTCTCCGGGTCCCATCGAAAACAGCCGGTTGCCGTTCGGGTTGTTGAAATACTTCTGGAACCAGCCGGTGCCGTTGATGTCACCGGGACCGAGGGTGGCGACCCGCGTGCCGTTGACCCGCCACTCGAATTGCATCGGCAGCACAAAGCTGAATTTCGCAAAGAACTTGCTGTTCATCGGAAAGTGGATCCGGACGTCGAAGGGATTCCACAAGGTGACGAAAACGTCGGTGGCAAGCTGGAGCTTGTATGGCTTCTGCGGGTTGGGCGGGTTCGGATTCCGCACCCCGGTGTACGAGAAAACATAGATGATTTTCGCCATCCGCGGATAGCGGAAGCCGCCCGCCTCGTCCCCGAAGCTCACGAATTGGTCCGCCAGATGCCAGTCAATCAACTCGGCTTTGGGTTCCACCCGCGGCTCACCGCCGACGACGGTGACATCCTTGTAGAGGTTGTAATAGGCATAGAGGTGGTTCCAACGGGCTCCCATGGCGCTCCCGGCAGGTCCGTAAAGATACACCTTGCTGTTGGATTGGCTGCCTTGGCCCGTCCACTTTCCAAACTCGCTGATCCGGTCGGCGGGCTGTTCGAACAGCGTGCTCAAGTCCTGTTTCAGCCCGCCACTGCGAACATCGACCACCACCGAGCGCGAATCTGCGGTGAAATGCACCCCCTGCCGGTCCGGCCACTTTTCAGCCCCCAGCGGAAACTGCCCGGAGGTCACCATGGCCGCCGTGTTCTTGACGCTCGGCTTGAAGCCGACAATCTCCGGCAAGGTCTCTGGGGCGGTCCGCGGCGCGGCATGCCCCGCCACGGCGGCATCGCCCTTGCTGGCCGGCACGGTGAGCGGCAGGTTGGCGCGGGCCTTGAGGGATTCGTCATCCGTCCACCAGCCGAGCCGTCCGTGGTTCGGCGTAGCGACCAGGGGCACCCGCACGTCCGGCAAACCATCGGTTTTGCGGACGACGGCGGACTCACCCTGGACCGAAGTGCGCGCGGCTTCCATGCCGGGCGCTTGGTCCGCGGCAGTGACCAGCCACTCGACGAAAAAGTCGGAGCGGGCGGGCTGATAGGACTTTGGGAGGCTCGGGTTGGAGCGCCACACCCCGCACCAGCCGGGATTGACGAGCGTGCCGGGCCCGGACGGCGCGAGAAAATCCGCCGGCCCGGTGATCCGGGTATCAACACCGGTTTGCTTCTGGAGTTGTGCGAAGGCCAAGGCCACCGCCAGCCGCGCGTTGGCCCGAGCCTCGGTCCGGGCCTGCCCGGCACTCGCGCTGCGCAAACTCACCGCCGAAAGCGACAGCAGACCCACGGCGAGCACCACGAGCAACAGCATGAGCGTCAGCGTGATAACCAGCGCAAAGCCAACCGGCCAAGCGCGTCGACAATGCGGTGAAGATTGTATCATGGAGAATGGGCAACTGGGCCTTGGGACAGTCTACGCCGCACCAGGGCCGCTTGCAAGTAGTCCGACTCCCTCTCCCGATGTTTAAAGGTT
>JAIPKB010000073.1 GCA_021733795.1 Akkermansiaceae bacterium
TGGCGGTCGCCGCCGGCCTGCTGACCTACCTCCCCGCCGCCGAGTGCGCCCGGATGGCCATGCGCTACGCCGCCGCCAAACTGTGGCGGCCCGCCTGATCCAGTCGGATCACGGGTGACTGGATGGGTCCTTGCTGCCCAATCCGGTTGACTTGGCGTGCCGGAGGGTGATGGGACAGGGCGGATTTTTGCACGGCCCCGACAGAGGTCAATGGGTAGGTGGAATTTGGGTCCTCTCCGATAGGATTTTTGCCACTGACACACTGATGACCACTGAAAACACTGAACATATTGAAAATCAGTGCCCTCAGTGATTGCACAATCTCTTTCCCGAACTCAGCCTCTGTCATCGTGGGGGCGATGGTGTTTCCTGCCGCCCGCATGACCAAAACTCAGGGCATGTTGCGGAGTTTTTTCTGGGCGGCGATCCAGTCCTGATCCCCCGCGGAGAGTTTGGACTCCTGGGTGCGGAAGCGCGAGCCGTCGGGATCGATTAGAATCAACTCGCCGGCGTCGTAGGACACCAGTTTGGCGAAGATTTTCCGGTCCCGGTGGTCGTTCCATTCGCGGTAGCCTTTCTTTTCCAGGCGGGTGCGCCAATCGGTGTAGGCGCTGGTGGAGACCGACTCGGCGTGCTTCAACTGGCCCCGGACGAAATCCGCGGTGCCGCGCTTGTAGCCGGCATATCTGGCGATGACCTCGCCGCTGGGATTGAGCATGACCAGGGTGGGATGCCCCATGACCTTGTAGCGCTTTTTCATCGACTTCACGTAGTCCCTGACCCTGGTTTCGTGGTCGTCCGCCTCGCCAATCGAGGAGCCCAGGTCCCTTTTCCGATAGAAGGAATCGACCTTCAGCCGCACCAGTTTCTCCTCTGCCCAGGCTTCGAAATCCGAGTCGGAGAACACCTCCTGGCTGAGCGCCTTGCACAGCGGGCTGCTCTGGCTGTTGGTGAACCAGATCAGTGTGGGTTTGCCTTCCCGGGCCGCCCGGGCGCGGGCGATGGTGTCGCTTTCCTCCCAGGTTTTCGCCTTGGGGGCGGCGAGCAGTTCGGTCAACTCGGGGAGCATTGCGTTGTCCTTGGTGAATACGATGTCCTCCATCGGGGTGGACGTGTAGCCGGCCAGATCGACCCGGTTGCCACCCGGTTGGACCGGGGTGCCAGCGGGGTCGGTCCTGGCGCGCAGGTGGCCGGGGATGCCGCTGGGGCCGAACTTCTGGGATTCGTCGTCTGACCCGGACTGGCCGTCCGGTGGATCGACCGTGGAGCATGAGCTGAGGCCGGCCGCCAGCAGCAGGATCCATGGTAGGGAGGGCTTCATGTCGATGGCGGGATCCGGATTGTGAGATCCTATTTCTTGAGTCGCACCGGGGTGCCGCAGTAGGTGCAGCGGAACCAGCGGAACAGCAGCATGTGAATGGAAACGGAAACGATGTAGCCGAGCCCCGGGATGCGGTGGGCCTTGGAGTTTTTACGGCAGGACCTGCGGAAGAACAGGCGCTGGTTGCAGATCCGGCATTTGCCTTTCACGGCGTAGATCAGATAGAGGACCCCGACCACTGGCAGTGCGCAGGGCAGCATCAGCAACCGCGGCGAGACCCAGTGGAATACCTGTGGATAAAGATCGGATAACAGCAGCAGTGCCGCCGCTACCAGGGCCGGAACCGTCAGCACCATCATCACCAGGGTCACCAGCGCCCCGAACATCATCGACCCCGGGTGGCTGTGAAGCACTCCGCGGATATAGCGGCGGGACTGCGGATTGCGTCCCCGGTTGGTCGCCGCAAGCGGTGCCCGGAGCAGGGCCACACGATCGGTCTCGGGAGAAGTGGTAATGGCTTCTCCGCCGCTGGCAATGGGGGCGGTGCGGGCGGCGGGGACGCGGGTTTGGGCCGGTTCCAGATTCGTGATCGAACGGAGCCGGGTGGGATCGATTTGCCGCCTCGAGGGCGTGGGGTCGGAAAGCTGGACGTAGGTTCCGGATGCCGCCCGGGATTTGGTGAGTTTGGGAGCCCTGGGGATGCCCCGCGGGCCTTTGCGGTCAATGACCCGGATTTCCAGATCACCGGCATAGCGGTTGAGGAGGATGGCCGACGGAATTTCGGAAACGGCCACCCCGGCGTCAATCAACTGGCGGGCGGGCAATGGAATGGCCAGCGGTGCCGCCGCCAACATTTCCCGGACCGACTCGGTGGCTTCGTAGTTGACCGGCATGGTGCCGGGGAGCGGGTCCTTTGCTGCATACGGCGGGGTATCGGAGGTGGCGGGAGGGGCCGTGAGGGGCTCGAAACCGAGGTCCTCACGGGCTGTGAGAATCCATTTTTCGATTTCAGCCTTGCGCGGCGGGCGTTTGGCGATGCGGAGGATGCGGTTCGCCCGTTCGAGTTCGGCGGCCAGTTCCTCCAGCCCGGCGTTGGCCAGGGTCCGGGCATCAAGAATGCCGGCGGCCTCGAGCAATTCCAACGAGGTCTTGCCAATCCCGGAGATGCTTTTGAGGTCGGTCATGGGGTGCGCGGGGCCAGTTTACTCGTGATGACGGGAGATGGCAAGGCTCAGGCCAGGGCGGTGAGCATTTCGGTGAGTTGCTGGAGCTTGACGCGCCAATCCTCGAGGCGGGCCCGTTCCTGGACGACCACTTCCGGTGGCGCGCGGTCCACGAAGCTCGGATTGCCCAGTTTGCCCTCGCTTTTCCGGACCTCGCCCTGGATGCGCTCGATCTCCTTGGTGAGCCGGATGCGCTCGGCGGCGACATCGACCAGGCCTTCCAAGGGCAGGTAAACCTCGCCCACGGCGGTGACGGCGGCGGGAGTGCCCTTGGGCGCCTCGTAGCCCGAGTCGAGTTCGATCCCGGCGGCACCGACGAGCAGGGCGAGCACCTTGGTTTCCGCAGGGAGCCAGTCCGGCGGGGATTTGACGATGAAACGGACATCCTTGCGGGAGCCGACCTTGTATTCGGCCTTGAGGTTTCGCATCCGGCCGGCCGCCTCGTAAATGGCCGCGGCCTGATGGGTGGCGGTGGCGATCCGGGCGGGGTCGACGCCCGCGAGCAGCGGCACGGTGGGGAGCGGCTGGAGCATGAGGAACCCGCCATCCGGCAGGTAGCCCATCCGCTGTGAAAGCTCCTCGGTGATGTGCGGCATGTAGGGCGAGAGCAACTGCAGGTAGCGGGCCATGACCGCATCAAAGGTGGCCAGGGTGGCCTCGCGGGCGGCGGCCGTGGCGCTCTCGCGCAGATCGAGTTTCACCGCTTCCAGGAACCGGTCGCAGAGTTCGCTCCAGAGGAATTCATATAACAATTGGGCGATTTCGCCGAAGCGGTATTCGGCATAGCTTTCCCCGAGCGCCGCGGCCAGTCGGTCGAGCTTCGCCATGATGTCGAGGTGATAGGGCGGCAGCTCGCCGGGGCTGGCGCAGGCTGCGACCGGATCGGTGCCCGCCATTTGGCGGAACCGGCAGGCATTGTAGAGCTTGTTGGCGAAGTTCCGGCCTTCCTCCACCGAGGTTTCGTCGAAGCGCAGGTCGCTGCCGACCGGGGCGATCCGCAGCAGCCCGAAGCGGAGGCCGTCGGCTCCGTATTTCTCCATCAGCTCGATGGGGTCGGGCGAGTTGCCGAGCGACTTGCTCATCTTGCGGCCCTGGAGGTCGCGGATGATCGAGGTGAAATAGACGTTTTTGAACGGCAGTTCGCCGGTGAAGCGGAAACCGGCCATGATCATCCGGGCCACCCAGAAGAAGATGATGTCCGGGCCGGTCACCAGGTCGCCGGTGGGATAGAATTTCCGCAGCGTGGCGCTCTCCTCGCCCACCCCGCTCATGGTGGCAAACGGCCACAGCCACGACGAAAACCAGGTGTCCATCACGTCTTCGTCGCGCACCCAGCCAGCGGCGTCGTCCGGTGCGGTGAGGCCGACGTGGATCCGCCCCTGGTCGAAGTCCTCCATGCCCAGCGACTCCGCGTTTTTGAGTTCATCGAGGTGGTCCTTGCGATACCAGACCGGGATCTGGTGGCCCCACCAGAGCTGGCGGCTGATGCACCAATCCTGGAGGTTTTCCATCCAGTGGGCGTAGGTTTTGGCCCAGCGTTCGGGGCGGAACCTGATATCGCCATTGGCCACGGCGGCGGCGGCCTCCGGGACGCAGGGGTATTTGAGGAACCACTGCATGGAAATCCGCGGTTCGACCGGCACATGGGCGCGTTCGGAGAAACCGACGCTGTTGTCGTATTCCTCCACCTTGCTGAGCAGGCCGAGTGCCTCGAGTTTGGCGGCGGCCACCTTGCGGGCGGCGAAGCGCTCCAGGCCGTGGAGGTCCGGGCAGTCCGGGCAGTTGATGTGGCCGTCGGGGGTGAGTACATCGATGATCGCGAGGTCGTGTCGCATGCCGATCTCGAAGTCCGCCTTGTCGTGGGCCGGAGTGATTTTCAGCGCGCCGGTGCCAAACTCCACATCCACATGGTCGTCGGCGATCACCGGGATTTCCGCGCGCGGGAACGGGCGGAGCACCTTGCGCCCGACGTAGGCGGCAAACCGCGGGTCCTTGGGGTTGACGGCCACGGCCACGTCGCCCATCAGGGTTTCCGGCCGGGTGGTGGAAATGGGCAGAAACTCGCCCGGGGCGTCCGCCAACTCGTATTTCATGAAATACAGCTTCGAGCGCTGGGGAGTCATGATGACCTCCTCATCGGACAGGGCGGTGAGCGAGACCGGGCACCAGTTGACGATCCGTTTGCCGCGATAGATGAGGCCCTGTTTGAATAGCTCGACGAAGACCTGGCTCACCCAATGCGAGTACGACTCGTCCATGGTGAAACGCTCGCGGCCCCAGTCGCAGGAGCAACCGAGACGTTTGAGTTGTTGGATGATGATGCCACCATGGTGATCCTTCCAGTCCCAGATGCGTTTGAGAAACTCATCGCGGCCGAGGTCGCGGCGGGACTTGCCTTCGGTTTCGCGCAGTTCGCGCTCGACCTTGGCCTGGGTGGCGATGCCGGCGTGGTCGGTGCCCGGCAGCCACAGCACTTGCTTCCCATTTTGGCGGGCGCGGCGGGCGAGGATATCCTGCAACGCGTTGTTGAGGACATGGCCCAGATGCAGGATGCCGGTGACATTCGGCGGTGGAATGACAATCGAATACCCCTCGCGGTCGGACGCCGGATCGGCTTCGAAACATTTTCCATCGATCCACGCGGAATACCACTTGGCTTCCACGGCTTGGGGTTCATAGGCTTTGGGCAACTCGGACATGCGGCGGCCAGCCATGCCAGAGCCTCCCCGGTTTGTCCAGCATGGATTGACCACCGGGCTCGCTCTGAAAACAGGCGTCAGCGCTTGCCGAAGAACGGCAGCAGGGCCTGTCCCACTGCGGCATCGATCCGGGCGGCACGGGTACTGTCCGAAGCACTGCGGTGGATATCGCCCGCCGCGTGGTTCCGGAACACCAGCTTGTTGGTGCGGGTGTCAATCACATCCACCACGATGCCGGCGCGTTCGAAATAGTCCGGGCGTTTGCTATCGACGGCACCGCGGGTGTGTGCCAGCTCGGCGATTTGCTCGGAAGAGCGGCCGTAGCCGAAATAATCGGGGTAGCTGGCGGTCATCCCCGGCTCCTGGTAGATCACCAGGTAGGCGACGGTCAATTCCGCATCCGGCTTGCCGTAGGCGATTCCATTCGCCTCAAACTGGCTGGCGAGCGCTTGCTGCACCATGCGGTGGATCTTGAGTTCGGTGGTGGCGGTGATGGGCGGCAGCTTGGGATCACGCCGGACGAGACGGGCGGAGGTATAGCCCTTGCTGGTGCCCTTCGGTTGATCAACGCCGGTCGAACACGCAACAAAACCAAGGCAGGTAATGGCAATTAGAATGCGGAATGATGCTTGCAACATGGCGCGAATGTCCCATCGCATGGGTCATCCGGCAAGCGGAATATTGCGGATCCCGGCATTTTAGGCAGGGTGTTTTCCCTTGCCATGCGTGCATCGTAGTTCCAGCCTAGCCCTCTTGCCCGGCATTCGGCGTGACTTCTTGCCCCGGGCGGGCTAAACTGCCGCGTGGCAGCGGAAACGGATCTCTATCATCGGTTTGGCGGAATCGCCCGGTTGTATGGCCGGTCGGGGCTCGAACGCTTGCTGGGGGCCCGGGTGGCGGTGATCGGCATCGGTGGGGTGGGCTCGTGGGCGGTTGAGTCGCTCGCCCGCTCCGGCGTCGGCAGTCTGACCCTGGTGGATCTGGACGAGATTTGCGTCACCAACGTCAATCGCCAACTCCACGCGATGGATGGCCAGATCGGCCGCCAGAAAACCGAGGCGATGGCCGAGCGGGCGCGGGCGATCCACCCGGGTTGCGAGGTCACCGTGGTGCCGGCGTTTTTCAACGAGCGCACCGCGGCGGAGATCCTGGATGCCGGGTTCGACGTGCTGTTGGATGCGATCGATACCAGCCGCCACAAGAGCCTGTTGCTGGCCGAGTGCCTGCGGCGGGAGATCTTCGCGGTGACCTGCGGCAGTGCGGGCGGGCGGCGGGATCCCACCCGCATCCGGGTGGCGGATCTCGCCTTCAGCGGCAAGGATCCGCTCCTCGCCAAAGTGCGGCGGGGGCTGCGCAGCGATCACGGTTTCCCAAAAGTCCCGCAAACCAGCGAGCCGGATCCCTTCGAAATAGAGGCGGTGTTTTCCGACGAACCACCGCGGTTTGTCCAATGCGACGGCGAGGTTTCGCTGGACCGCCCGGAGGATTCCGAACTGCGCCTGAACTGCGCCTCGGGCCTCGGCACGGCCACCCATGTGACCGCCTGCTTCGGCCTCATCGCCGCCGGCCGGGTGGTGGAACGCATTGTTAGATAAGCCTCACCGCCACAGCAGGCGCAGACTGTTGAGCACCACGATCACGGTGGACCCCTCATGCCCCAGCACCCCCAGCGGCAGCGGAATCCACGAGCCCAGCGCGGAAACCGCCAGCAGCAGCACCACCCCTAACGAAACGGCCACATTCTGCCGGATCACCGCACGGCACCGCCGGGACAGCACCAGCGCCTCCAGCACCCGCTCCAGTTTGTCCTGGGTGAGAATCACGTCCGCCTGCTCGAGCACCGCATCGGACCCGCGCAAGCCCATGCCGATTGAAACATCCGCCGCCGCCAGACTCGGCGCGTCGTTGACCCCGTCGCCCACCATCGCCACCCGCTCGCCTGCCGCCCGCCATTCCTGGATCGCGGCCACCTTGCCCTCCGGCGTGAGCCCGGCGCGGGCGTCGTCGAGGTGCAGTTCCCTGGCCACCAGTTCCGCCGCCTGCGGGCGGTCGCCGGTGAGCATCGTCACCCGGATCCCCTGGCCGTGCAGTTGGTCGATCAACCCGGCGGCTTCCGGCCGCAGGCCGTCGCGCAGCAGGATTCGGCCGGCGGTTTCACCATGAACCACCAGCACTTCGGTGAGGCCGGGCTCGGGGTCGGGCAGCGCCTGGACCCAGACATGATCGGGAAACAACGTCCGCCGTCCTAACAAAATATCTTGGCCGTCGAGTTCGGCGCGCAGGCCCTGGCCCGGCAGCGAGGTGAGCGCCGCGGCCGGCGGCGCATCGCTGCCGTGACGTTGCAACCAGGCGTTGGCCACCGCGCGCGACACCGGATGGGTCGATTGCCGGCAGAGCGTGGCCGCCACCCGCAGGACTTCGTCCTCGCCGCCCGGTTGGCGGGCCTCGATCCCGGTGAGCACCAGTTCGCCCTTGGTCAGGGTGCCGGTCTTGTCCACTGCCAACCGGGTGATGGTGGCGAGGCTTTCCAGCGCGATGCCGCCACGGAAGAGAATCCCGCGGCGGGCCCCCGCCGCAATGCCGGTTAGCACGGCCGATGGAATGGAGATCACCAGCGCACAGGGCGAACACACCACCAGCAGGGTCATCGCCCGGTAGAATGCCGATCGTTCCTCACCGGACGCGGTGAATGCGGGGATTTTCATCACAAAATGCCAGACGAAAAACATCGCCAGGGTGGCTCCTAACAATCCAACGGTGTAGCGGGTGCCGAAGCGGTCGGTGAAGCGCTGGGACGGTGCCTTGCTCGCCTGGGCATCGCGGATCAGGCGGATGATCCGGGCGTGGGCGCTCTCGGCGGGCGGGCGGAGCACCTCCGCCAGCAGCGGCCCGTAGGTGTTGAGCGTGCCGCCGAACAGCGTGTCGCCGGGTTGTTTTTCCACCGGCTCGGACTCGCCGGTCAGTGAGGATTCATCGGCGGCGGACTGGCCGCTCACCACGCGGGCGTCTGCCGGGTATTGGTGGTCCGGCAGGATCCGGATGTGTTGGCCGGGGACCAGGCTGTCCGCGGCCACCGTGCGTCCGCTGCCATCGTCGGCCACCAGCGTGGCGGTTTTGGGTGCGTCGTTGAACAGACTGCGGATTTCCCGCTCGGTGCGGGCCTCCGCGAGGCCTTCGAGCGCATTGCTCAAGGAAAACAGGAACAACAGCGCGCCGCCCTCCCACCCGCTGCCCATCGCCGCCCCACCGATCGCCACCGCCAGCATCAGGAAATGAATGTCCAGGGTGAACCGCTTGAGCCGGTCGTAGGCGTCCACCGCCGCGTCCCACCCGCCTAACAAAAATGCCGCCGCATACGAGGCGTGCGAGAGATTGTCCAGCCCGGGAAACCGCTCGAACCAGATTCCTAACAATGTGCAGATCCCGCAACCCGCTGCGGAAATCAACAAAATGCGCCACGACGGTTCGGAATGCTCGGTCTCCATGCGCGGAGGCTATCCGGGCAAGCGCGGTTGTCAATCCGCCGCATGCCCAATCCAGTGATTAACTTTACTGCTGCCAATGAGTCTCAAGAGCCTTCAGTCCGGCCCGCTGGCCGGGCAATACTGGCCATTTGAGCCATGGCCAGCTTGGCTGGCAACTTGCAATAAGATGACCGCTGAAACGCTGAGAACCGCTGATTACTGATTCCTTGGGGATTTGCAGCGGTTCCAGCGGTACTCAGCGTTTCAGCGGTTTGTCTGTTCCTAACCACCTGAAACTTTGGGGGTTTTGATTAAGTGGCCAGGATTGCGCGGGCCTGGGGGCGGGGGAGGGGGCACCGGGCCGTTTGTGCGTCCTTTTTGGATAATTGCGCTGACACCGCCCGGGTTTTCTGATTCTCTCGGTGCGCGGCGGCCGTTTCCCATGAAGTCCTTTGTAATCAGTTGTGAATACGCGACCTGTGCGATTCCCGAAGCGTACCGGGAGTTGTATCAGGGCGTGGAGGAACTTGTGACCTCGCCGAGCGGTTGGGACTCCGGTTCCTTGAATCTGGCGCAATCCTTCGCGATGAAATTCCGCACCCAGCTGGTGCACGGTTCGCACACCCGGCTGTTGCTGGATCTGGACAAGAGCGGTGACGAGCGCTGGAGCCGCTTTTCCATCAAAATTCCCGAAGCCACCCGGTTGCGGCTTGCCGATCGCGAGGATGGGACCTACCGCACCACGCTGCGACAGCGCATCGCCGACGATCTGCGGCGCCATTCGATGGTGTTTCATGTATCGATCCGCACCACCGACGACGATGACGGCCGGATCACCGTGGAATCCTTCGATCCGGCGGGACTGGGCGAGGCCCTTGCCTCCGCCTGGTGCAATCGGATGATCATGGAAGGCCTGAACGCCGGTCATTCGCGCGGAGTCACGGACTCCGCCTTGGCCAAGGACCTGGGGGCGATGTTTCCCAAGGCGCACTATGGCTTCATCCGCCTGAAGGTGGCCCAATCGTATTTTCTCGAAGGTCGGCCGATGCGCTGGGACCTCATCAAGCGCCTGTTGCAGGAATCCCTGATGACCGCCTCCGCCGACTGCGAAGCCAGTTTCCAGCCCGAACCGGAGCCCGAGCCCGAACCGGAGCCCGAGCCCGAGCCGGAACCCGAGCCCGAACCGGAGCCCGAGCCCGAACCGGAGCCCGAGCCCGAGCCCGAGCCCGAGCCCGAGCCGAAACCCGAGCCAAAGCCCGAGTCCGAGTCCGAGTCCGAGTCCGAGTCCACCGGTCTAATCGAGCCTGGTGGCCAGGCGCTGTTGTTCTAACCTAGCGAGGCTTCGCCTCAGACCCAAGACCACAAGCCCCCGGTCGTCGCCCTCCGGGCTATGCCGGGCAGGCAAGAAGCAAGACGAAGAATTTGACCTAACGACAACACCTTCCCGGTTTCAAGGACTCTAGTGTCGGAGTTCCGAGCGGTGGCTGTGGCGTCCCCGCCGCAGGCAGTCTTCGGCGCGGCTCGCGGCGAGTCTTCCCCTAAAACGGCACCCGCCCACCTATTCCCGCGCCTCCTCCGCCACGCGCTCCGCCTCCAAGCCGGTAATCTCCCCACCGAACACCGCGCCGCAGGCAACCGAAACACCGAAACACCGGTCTCCCCCATTCAACGGGGCAGCGGGAAGGCGCGGTTGAAGGCGAACACCCGCTCGCGGATGGCGTCCAATGCGGCCTCGTCCTCGAAACTGGCGAGTGCCTCATTGATCAGGTCCGCGACTTGCTCCACGTCGCGCTCCTTCATCCCGCGGGTGGTCACCGCCGGGGTGCCGATGCGGATGCCACTGGGTTTCATAGGCGTGCCGGTATCGAAGGGGATGGAGTTCTTATTGACCGTGATGCCGGCCAGATCCAGTGCGTGGGAGGCCTGGGTGCCATTCATGCCCTTGGGCCGGAGGTCCACCAGCATCACATGGTTGTCGGTGCCGCCGGAAACGATCCGGAAGCCGTGGAATGCCAACCGGGCGGCGAGGGCCTGGGCATTGCTGACCACCTGCTGCTGATAGGCCTTGAACCCGGGTTTGAGCGCCTCGCCGAAACACACCGCCTTGGCGGCGATCACGTGCATCAATGGGCCACCCTGAATCCCGGGGAACACCTGGGAATCGATTTTTTTCGCAAACTCCGCCTTGCACAAGATGATGCCACCGCGCGGACCGCGCAGGGACTTGTGGGTGGTGGAGGTCACAAAATCGGCGTGCGGCACCGGGTTGGGGTGCACTCCGCCCGCCACCAGGCCCGCGATGTGCGCGATATCGACGAACAAATACGCACCGATTTCACGGGCCAGGCGCCCCATCCGTTCGAAGTCGATGATCCGGGGATAGGCGGAAGCCCCCACCGTGATCAGGGCCGGCCTGAGCCCGCGAGCGGTCGCCTCCAACTGGTCGTAGTGGATCCGTTCGTCGTCGGAGCTCACGCCATAGTGGGTCACCTCGTAGTACCTCCCGGAGAAATTCGCCTGGTGGCCGTGGGTCAGGTGACCGCCGTGCGCGAGGTCCATGGTGAGGATCTTGTCGCCCGGTTGGAGCACGGAGAAATAGACCGCCATGTTCGCCTGGGAGCCGGAATGCGGCTGCACGTTGGCGTGATCCGCACCGAAAAGTTCCTTCACCCGATCGATCGCGAGTTGCTCGACCACATCCATATTCTCGCAGCCGCCATACCAGCGGCGGCCGGGGTAGCCCTCGGCGTATTTATTGGTGAGGACAGACCCCTGGGCCTCCATCACGGCGGGCGAGGCGAAGTTTTCCGAAGCAATCAACTCGATGTTGTTGCGCTGGCGGAATTCCTCCGCGGTGATGGCCGCATACACCGCCGGATCAGTCTCCTCGATCCGGCTGCCGGAGGCCTTGCAAACCCGTCCGGCATGACGGCCACCCTCGAACGTGGCGGCGAGGAAAGCGTCGACCATCGCCACACTGGTGGCGGCATCGGTGAATTTGCCCGCCAGGCAGAGGATATTGGCATCGTTGTGCTGACGGATGGTCGCCGCCTCCTCTACGGATCTGGCGGCCGCCGCGCGCACATGGCGGTGGCGGTTTGCGGCGATCGACATGCCCACCCCGCTGGTGCAGGCGAGAATTCCCAAGGCATAAGTGCCGTCCGCCACCCCCTGCGCCACCGGATTGGCTAAATCGGCGTAGTCCACCGGGGTCGCCGAATGCGTGCCGAAATCCATTACCTCATGCCCTGCGGCGGTGAGGTGGGCGACGACGGCTTGATGAATGGCAAAGGCACCGTGATCGGCGCCGAGAGCGATGCGAAGGGAGAAATGGCTCATGGGCGGGCGGATTCAAGCCTGTCCACCCCCGGATGAAAACCGAAAACTGTCAATGAAGGACGAATTTCCACCCAGGCCAGCGCTCCGATCAGCCGTTGCTTGGGGGGTGTTTACTTCCAGGCGGCTACGGGAGAGCGGATTGGCGTGCGGTTCCATCCGGCCCGGTGACCGCCGCCCTCACGTCCTGAATGACCAGCTGCAGGGCGGTGCGCCCGCGAAACGTGTTGCGATCCACGGTGAACGCCACATCCCACGGCGGATCGGGCAGTTGCGTCTCGCCACCGCCAAAAAACACCGCATCCAACTCCGGCAGCCCCTGCCGCAGGGTCAGCCGCAGGTGGTTGTTCTTCATCCGCAGCGGCGGGCGGCTCAGATTCACCCCACGCGAGACAAACACCGGCTGCGGATTCTGGCTGCCGAAGGGCTGCAGCAGCTCGTAGCTCTCCAGAAACTCCAGCGACAACTGGTCGAACCCGACCTCCGCATCGAAATACAGCCGCGGCAGCCGCTGCTCCTCACTGGTGGTCGCCATCACATATTCCCCGAAGTGTTGGCGGAATTGATCGAGTTTCTCCTCGCTGACCGAGATGCCGGCGGCCATCGCGTGGCCGCCACCGGCATCGAGATCGCCGTTGCAGTCCCGGATCGCCTCCACCAGCGAGACCCCCGCGATACTCCGACCGGAACCCTTGCCCTTGCCCTGCCCATCGATCGCCACCACAAACGTCGGCTTGTAAAACTGCCTCATCAACCGCGAGGCCACAATCCCCACCACCCCCGGATGCCACTCGCGCGAGCCCAGCACGATCACCGGATCCCGCGTCGGATCGAAGCCATTGAGCATCTCCAGCGCCTGCCGCCGGATCAACAACTCATGGGTCTGCCGCTCCCGGTTGTGCCCGTCGAGTTCCCGCGCCAAGGCCATTGCCTCTTCGGGGTCATCCGTGATCAGCAGTTCCAGCGCCTTGTCCGGCTGGTCCATCCGGCCCGCCGCATTCAGCCGCGGCCCGATCCGGAACCCCACATCCATCGAACTCACCTCCCCGCTCATCCCGGTGACCTGCTGCAAGGCCCGCAGCCCCGGATTGCTCGTATGGGCCAGCATTTTCAACCCGTGCCTCACCAACAGGCGGTTCTCCCCAATCATCGGCACGATGTCGGAGATCGTCGCCACCGCCACCAGATCCAGCACGGTCCTCAGGTCAAACTCCGCAGGGCGGGTTTTCAGTAGGGCATGTCCAAGCTTGAAAACCACCCCGGCCGCACACAGATAGGTGAAATTCTCACCGCATTTCGGGTTGACCAGCGCGGTGCAATCCGGCCGTTCTCCGGGCAGCGGCTCATGATGATCCACGATCACCACATCGATCCCCCGCGCCCTCAACCCGGCGACCTCAGCCACCGACACCGTCCCGCAATCCACCGTGATCAGCAGCTCAGGCACCGGCCCCTCCCTCATGCACCGCTCCAGCGCCGCCTCGCTCAAGCCATATCCCTCCACTCCGCGCTTCGGAATGAAATAGCGGGACTCCAGGCCATACGCCAGCAGGATCCGGCGCAGCAACGTGACCGAAGTCACGCCGTCCACATCGTAGTCGCCAAAAATACAGACGCGCTCCTTGCGGTCCACCGCCTGGAGGATCCGCTCCACCGCCGGGGCCATGTCCGGAATCAGCAAGGGATCCATCAGCGTTTTCAGCTTCGGGTTGAGGTAATCCTCCAGCCCCACCCCCTCCGGCAGCCCGCGCTGGAGGATCAGTTGCTCCAGAATCGCCGGGAATGCCCCGTTCGAACCCGCTTCACCAGGGTGAAAGGGGTTCCCGCGGGCGATCCAGCGCAGGGGCGGTATGGTTTGCATCATCAGACCCGGAATGTGCACGCCCGCCGCCACCGGCACAAGCAGGAATCGAAAACCCGCCGATTTGTCCCGGCCTCATCCAGAAAATTTCCAACCTCTGGACGACCCCACGCCCCGGCTTGACCGGCAGGTGCCAGCAGGTCCCGCCACCGTCTCCGGGGTTTGATTGAATAAATCCACCCGGTTTTCCGTATCAGAGACCGGCTGGTCACGCCAGCCATCTCCGATCCCATGAAACCGCTCCTCATTCTCTGCCTCGCCGCGCTCACCGCCACCTTCACCCACGCCCAGGTGAGCCTCGATCAGGATGCCTTCGGTGACAAACTCGGAGGCTGGACCAAACGCGACAAACAAGCGGCCGAATACCGACTTTCCGGTGCCGACTACCGCACCTACAAACCCGAGGTCACCCCGACCCCGGACGGCGGTTTGTTCGCCTCCCTGCGCATCGACCACATCCGCGGTTGGCTCTCCTCGGACGATCACGCCGTGCTGGAAATCACCATCAGCGCCAAGGGTGAAATCGAATCCGCCCAGTCCACCATCGCCCTCCAGGGCCGCTCCATCACCACCGACCTGATCCGCAGCGGCACCAATGCCGGTCAGCAGCTCGTCGGCGTGGACCGTGCGGTGCAGATCGGCACCGATCTCATCGCCGACCTCTCCGCCAAAATGCTGCGGGAGAAAATCGTCGAGGCCGGCCGCGTTTCCTATCCGGCGGTCCTCCGCCACAACTACAATCTCCTTTTCCAAGCCATCCGGGTCGTGCCGCCACCACCCGCACCGGCAGACCCGGCCGCGCCAGCCGACCCGGCCGCGCCAGCCGACCCGGCCGCGCCAGCCGACCCGGCCACGCCAACCGACCCGGCCACGCCAACCGACCCGGCCGCGCCGGCTCAGCCCGCGCCTCCTGCCCCCAAACCCGCGCCGCCGCTCGAAATCAAAACCCAGGGAGCCACGCCCCAAACCCAGTTGAAGAAGCCGTAACCGGGTCGTGCAGGAAACAGGGTCATGGGTTTTAATTAGTTGGGAACAAGGCCCCGTTCACGACGATCCAAGCGACTTTTTGGCGATTTCTCTTAGAGCCGGTCTGAAAAATGGCAGGGACGCTTTTCCGAAGCGTCCGGGCGAATGAACTGAGAATGAAAAAGCCGGATTGGCCGTTCATTCGCCACCCATTCTCGCGGACCGTTCGGAAAACGGTCCCTGCCTGAGGGATTTTTCAGACAGGCTCTCACCCCTTGCCCGGGTGTTCATCCTTGAGGGTGGCCCCCTCGCCCTCCGGCAGGCCGTCGCGGAAAGTGCCGAACCATTTGTCCAGCGGCAGGGTGGATTCACCGTAGTTGCACTCGAAATACCGGTGATGGAGGTAGTGAAAATAGGAACCGGTGGGAAATTTGCCGTGAACGATGGGACCCTCGAACCCATCGTGGCCGCCGGCCGGGCCGAGCCCGGCATGTTGCAGGTTGAACAGAAAGTGGAACGGGTGGGACGGGATCACCCAGTGGATCAGGGCCACGCTCAGATAGAGCAGCCCTTCCACCGGATGCATGGCCATGCCGGACCAGGGATTGGGGTTGATGTTCTTGTGGTGCAGGTAGTGGACGCGGCGATACAAGGGTTTCCAATGGATCGCCCGGTGAACCCAATAGAAATGGAATTCGCGCCAAAACGGAATGACGATGATCCAGGCCACAAACCACACCGGATGCTCGTTCCAATCGAGATAGGGGATGTGGTGGTTGGCATACAGCCACATCGTCAGCCATTCCAGACCGGTCCAGATCAGACCGGAAACGCCGGCCGTCCAGAAAATGTTGTCCCAAACCTGGTTGTTGAAGAGAAACACCCGGCTGTTGCGGGCCGGCCAGCGGCGATCGTATTTGCCCTTGGTTCCCTCCTTTTTCCACACGTAGAGCCAGAGGTAGTAGGCCCCATAATACATCCAGATCAGCGCCTGGTTGCGCACCAGGATCCACAGCATCCAGTCCCATTTGAAATGCGCGCAGCGGGCCACCTCCGGCTGCGTGAGCATCCACGACAGAGCCGAGATTGCCAGCAACAGCAGGTTGGTGGGCAACGCAAACCCCGGATAGCTGACCAACCATTTCAGCACTTGCAACGGCCGCCATGGCCAGCTCAGCAGCGGCGCGTATTTGATGCCATAAGGCGGCCGCCACTCACCCTTGGCGTTGCGGGTCTCGGATGCGGTCTCTGAACTGGGCTGGTTTGGCATGAAGCGCCCAGACTAACCCACCATCCGGGGAAATCAAGTGGCCGCCGCTTCAGGGTCAAGTGTGACATTTTGGCGCGCCTCGATCAGGCACAACTGCGCGGGCGTGACAAAATGTCGCGCATGATTGCCCGGTAGCAGGCCTCAAAAATGGTTCTCAAAATTTTAAACCACTGGAAATCAGCCTCTTAAGTATAATGTTCCGATGTTGGCACGCATCCTGCGAAAGGGTTACTGAAGAACAGCCCGCTCAACGGGCGGTAACCAAGAAAGAAACGATCAAATGTCAAAAATTCTCGGAATCGACCTCGGCACTACGAACTCCTGCATGGCCGTCATGGAAGGCGGCGAGTCCACCGTGCTGGAAAACTCGGAAGGTGCCCGCACCACTCCTTCGGTCGTCGCCTTCGCCAAGAATGGCGAACGCCTCGTCGGCCAAGCTGCCAAACGCCAGGCCGTCACCAACCCCAAAAACACCATCTTCTCTGCCAAACGGCTGATCGGCCGGAAGTTTTCCGAACTGACCGAGGCGGACAAACACATGCCCTATGCGATCACCGCCGCCTCCAATGGCGACGCCCACATCCAGATCGAAGTCGCCGGCGAAACCAAAACCTTCTCTCCCCAGGAGATTGCCGCCATGGTGCTCGGCAAACTGAAAGCCGACGCCGAAGCCAAACTCGGCGAAAAAATCACCCAGGCGGTCATCACCGTCCCCGCCTACTTCAACGACTCCCAGCGCAACGCCACCAAGGCCGCCGGTGAGATCGCCGGCCTCGAAGTGCTGCGGATCATCAACGAGCCTACCGCCGCCGCCCTCGCCTACGGCCTCGACAAGAAAGCCGACGAAAAAATCGCCGTCTATGACCTCGGCGGTGGCACCTTCGATATCTCCGTCCTCGAAATCGGCGAGGGCGTCTTCGAAGTTCTCGCCACCGATGGCGACACCCAGCTCGGCGGAGACGACTGGGACAACACCCTCATCCAATGGGTGGTGGCCGAGTTCAAAAAAGACCAGGGCATCGACCTGTCCGGCCAACCCGACGCCCTCCAGCGCATCAAGGAGGAAGCCGAAAAGGCCAAGATCGCCCTCTCCTCCACCCAGTCCTACGACATCAGCCTGCCCTTCATCACCGCCGATGCCACCGGCCCCAAGCACATCCAGCTCACCCTCACCCGCTCCAAACTGGAGCAGCTCACCGACTCGCTTTTCGCCCGCACCAAGAAGCCCGTCCGCGATTGCCTGGCCGCCGCCGGGCTTTCACCCTCCCAAATCGACGAACTCGTCCTCGTCGGCGGCATGACCCGCATGCCCAAGGTCGTCGAAGTCGCCCACGAACTCGCCGGCCAGGCCCCGCACCAGGGCGTCAACCCGGATGAGGTCGTCGCCATCGGTGCCGCCATCCAGGGCGGCGTGCTCCGCGGCGACGTCAAGGATGTGCTCCTGCTCGATGTCACCCCGCTCACGCTCTCCATCGAAACCATGGGCGGCATCGCCACCCCGATGATCGAGCGCAACACGACCATCCCCGCCAAGAAATCCCAGATCTTCTCCACCGCCTCCGACAACCAACCCGGCGTGGACATCCAGGTCTGCCAGGGCGAACGCAAAATGTTCGCCGACAACAAACGCCTCGGCAATTTCAAGCTCGACGGCATCGCCCCCGCCCGCCGCGGCGAACCCCAGATCGAAGTCACCTTCGACATCGATGCCAACGGCATCCTCCACGTCTCCGCCAAGGACAAGCAGTCCGGCAAGGAGCAGAAAATCTCCATCCAAGGCTCCTCCGGCCTGTCCAAGGACGAGATCGAAAAGGCCAAACACGAAGCCGAAGTTCACGCCGACGAAGATAAGAAGAGAGTCGAAAAGGTCGATACCAAAAACAAGGCTGACAACCTCGTCTTCCAAGTCGAAAAACAGCTCGCCGAACTCGGCGACAAGGCCCCGGCCGAACTCAAGGAAATGCTTGAAGGCAAAGTCAAGGCCGTCAAGGACGCCATCTCCAGCGACGACACCGAGACCATCAGCAAGGCCGTCACCGACCTCGAAGGCTCCCTCCAAGCTCTCGGCGAGGCCGCCCAAGCCGCTGCCACTGCCGCCGGCGCCGGTGGCCAGGAGCCCGACGTCGATCCCGGCGAAGCCGCCTCCAACGAGCCCAAGCAAGCCAAGGGCAAGGTCGTCGATGCGGAAGTCGTCGATTGAGCACACCGCGGCGGCGGTTTCCAACCGCCAAGCCCCAAAACATCACCCGCCCATCACCAAGGAACAAAGACAAGATTTGCGATAATCCTGATATTCTCACCAACCCCAAACCAACAACCAACAACCAAACAAAAAATATGGCTAACATTAAACCACTCGGACAACGCGTCCTCGTCAAGCGCCTCGAAGCTGAAGCAATCAGCGCAGGCGGCATCGTCCTGCCGGACACCGCCAAGGAAAAACCGCAGGAAGCGGAGGTCATCAGCCTCGGCACCGGCGGCAAGGACGAAAAAGGCGAAATCATCGAATTCACCGTCAAGGTGGGCGACAAGGTGCTGATCTCCAAATACGGCGGCACCGAAGTCAAAATCGACGGCGAAGAACACCTCATCATCAACGAAAACGACATCCTCGGCATCGTTGGTTAATCTCAAATCTGAAATTTCAAATTTCAAATTTCAAATACTAAATACTAACTACTAAACGACTATGGCCAAACAACTCCTATTTGACGAATCCGCCCGCCAAGCCCTGCTCCGCGGCGTGGAAAAACTTGCCCGCGCCGTCAAGGCGACTCTCGGCCCAGCCGGCCGCAACGTCATCCTCGACAAGAAATACGGTTCCCCCACCATCACCAAGGACGGTGTCACGGTGGCCAAGGAAATCGAACTCGAGTGCCCCTATGAAAACATGGGTGCCCAGTTGATCCGCGAGGTTTCCTCCAAGACCTCGGACATCGCCGGTGACGGCACCACCACCGCCACCGTGCTCGCCGAGGCGATCTACAAGGAAGGTCTCCGCAACGTCACCGCCGGTGCCAACCCGATCTCGCTGCAACGCGGCATCATGAAGGCCACCGAGGCGATCGTCGCCCAGCTCAAGGCCCAATCCAAGGAGGTTTCCGATACCAAGGAAATCGCCCAGGTCGCCTCGATCTCCGCCAACTCCGACAGCACCATCGGCACCATCATCGCCGAGGCCATGGACAAGGTCGGCAAGGACGGCACCATCACCGTGGAAGAAGCCAAGGGCATCGAAACCACCCTCGAAGTGGTCGAAGGCATGCAGTTTGACAAGGGCTACCTGAGCCCCTACTTCGTGACCGACGCCGAGAGCATGGAAGTCAACCTCGAGAACGCCTACATCCTCATCAACGAGAAGAAGATCTCCTCGCTCAAGGACATGCTGCCGCTGCTTGAGAAGGTGGCCAAGACCGGCCGCCCGATGCTCATCATTGCGGAAGACGTGGAAGGCGAAGCGCTGGCCACCCTGGTGGTCAACAAGCTCCGCGGCATCCTCAACATCGCTGCGGTCAAGGCACCCGGTTTCGGTGATCGCCGCAAGGCGATGCTCGAAGACCTCGCCATCCTCACCGGTGGCCGCGTGATCACCGAAGACCTCGGCATCAAGCTCGAAGGCGTCGATCTCAGCGACCTCGGCCAAGCCAAGCGCATCACCGTCAGCAAGGAAAACACCACCATCGTTGAAGGTGGCGGCACTTCCGAAGCCATCACCGGCCGGGTCAACCAGATCCGCCGCCAGATCGAGGAATCCACCAGCGATTACGACACCGAGAAGCTCCAGGAGCGCCTCGCCAAGCTTGCTGGTGGCGTGGCCGTCATCAACGTCGGTGCCGCTACGGAAACCGAGATGAAGGAAAAGAAAGCCCGCGTGGAAGACGCCCTGCACGCCACCCGCGCCGCAGTGGAAGAAGGGATTGTCGCCGGTGGCGGCACCGCCCTCATCCGCGCCCTCAAGGCCGCTTGCGATGCCAACTGCTGCGACGCCGCCTCCAACGAGGACGAGAAGACCGGCATGAGCATCGTCGCCCGTGCGGTGGAAGCTCCGTTGCGCCAACTGGTGGCCAACGCCGGCCGCGAAGCCGCCCTCATCGTTGAAAACGTCAAGACCAACAAGGACGGTCACGGCTACAACGTGGCGACGGACACCTACGAAGATCTCATCGCCGCTGGCGTGGTGGATCCCACCAAGGTGACCCGCACCGCCTTGCAGAACGCCGCGTCCATCGCCGGCCTGCTGCTCACCACCGAGGCGCTCATCACCGATCTGCCGGAGAAGGAGAAAGCCTCCGCCGGCGGCGGTGGTCAAGACCACGGCATGGGCGGAATGGGTGGCATGATGTAACCCCCTCCAACGGGCGGTGGCCTCACGGCTGCCGCCCGTTTCACTCACCAAGCCGGACAGGATCCTCCCTGTCCGGCTTTTTCCCATTCATCGATGAAACTCGTGGTGATCCATACCGATGGCGGATGCAAGGGCAATCCGGGCAAGGGTGGTTATGGCGCCGTGCTGGTCTGCGGCAAACACCGCAAGGAACTCGCGGCAGGCTACATTCTAACAACGAACAACCGGATGGAACTCCGCGCGGTGATCGCCGCCCTCGAGCTGCTCAAGGAGCCCTGCGAGGTCAGGGTATATTCGGATTCGAAATATATCATCGATGCGATGACCAAGAAATGGTTGGCCGGCTGGCAGCGCCGCGGTTGGCGGACCGCCGCCAACCAACCGGTGAAGAACCGCGACCTCTGGCTGCGCCTGCTCGCGGCCGCCGGTCCCCACCGACTGCACTGGCACTGGGTCAAGGGCCACGCCGGGAATGCCGAGAACGAACGCTGCGATGCCCTGGCCAACGCCGCAGTGGCCGCCCCTGGCCTGCTGGAGGATGAGGGGTTTGTAAAGGACTAGGCAGGGTAGCGCGCTCCAGGGCGCGTGCATGGAACGAGTTGTAGCGGCGGTCTGTGACCGTCGTGCGAAAGGTGAGCCCAAGCCGATTCTATCGGGCTGATCTTGGGCGCTTCTTTCCCGCCTCTTTCGCCGGTGGACAGGAATGTCCACCCTCCTTATGCCGCCTGCTTTTCCTCGTCGGCCGCCTCCGGGGCGGGCTCTTCCTTGGGTGCCTTCTTGGGTTTCGGGATGTCCCAGGCGGTCAGCCATTCCTGATGGGCGCGTTTGAATCCCTGTTCCTCCAACTGCTTCGAAAGATGGCTGAAATGGGCGGCTCCGTAAAAGATCCCGAGGTTTTTGGTGCCTGTTTTGACCTCCCGTGCGAGCACTTCGAGGCAGCGGGCGTTTCGATCAGTTAGAATAACGCTCTCGCCAGCCAGCGCGCCGATCTGGTCATCGCCCTGGCCGAGAGTGTGGACAATCTCCAGTTTCACCAGGTTGGATTTTCCACTGAGCATCGCCTCCAGCAGCTTCGCGGGGTCGGGCTGGGTTCCCTGGGCCTGTCCCTCCTTTGCCGCTTTCAGCGCAAACCCCAGCAACGACTCGCCCCGCTCGCGCTGCATCTTGTCAAACTCGGCCTGGGTCAGGTCGGCATGGACGAAATTCGGTTGGTTGTAGTCGATCTGGTCGACCTGCCCAGTGAGTCCGAGGAAGGTGGCTACCATCTTGTAGATCTGATGGAGCGCGGACTGCCCGGCCTCCTTTTTTTCGTCCTTCGGTTTGTCGTCCTCCGGCTTCCCGTCCCGATCCTTTGCCTTGTCGGCCGGGACCTGCGGGTCATCACCCTCCTTCGCTGCCGCTTGCTGGCGTCCGAATTTCTCACCACCCACCATTTCGAAGAGCAGCGAGTCATACCCCGCGAACCGCCGGTTCAAGTCCTGATAGTATGCCTTGTCCGCAATGTGGATGGCTCCGATCAAGTCCACCGTGACCCCGTCCTTTTCATAGCGGGTCAGGGCGGTTTGCAGGCGGGCGGCAGCGGCGTCCTCATCCACCCGGATGAATTCCACTTTCGCCGGTTCCTCCGCCAGCGCGGCAAACGGCAACGACAACATCAGAGGTGCCAAAGCACGCAGCAAATGACGTTTTTTCACTCTGTTTGAACGTCACCTGGCCGGGAATTCGTTCAAAAATCAGGGGGTCGGAGGTCGGAGGACGGAGGACTGGAATGAGCCGGCGCAGTGGCGAGGGGAGCACACGCGCCCTCGCGTGTGGTTTCCGGCGCCCTCGCCGGAAACATGGCCACCACCACCCGCCAACTCCGTCTCCCTTCGCTCATCAAGCCCCTCAATGAACGCGCCCAGCGCAGCACCTCCCCCTAGCACCTCAACAGCTTGCCGAATCAGCGCCTCCCGCTCCTTGGCCTGCGCCACTCCAGACCCGGTCACGAGAGCATCGTCCCATAGATCCAAATACCGGGCCGCCAAGTGTCTCTGGTCTGAGCTGTGTGTTCCATTACGCACGGTGACCGGTCGGTCTCGCTCCGTTTCCGAGGCAATATCTCTCTCGCCCTTGCGGCATAAGAATACGACAAACAGGAAGAACATTACTATTACACCATACCTGGGTGCAGGGTGTAAAGCCAAGAAAATACTCGTCATCGATTGTTTCAACAAAAATTCAAGTGTAAGCTATCTGCTACAAATCAATATCTCCGAAGATGTCACCGACTGCCTCCTTTAAGCTTTCGATGTCACTGGAACTCCTGCCTGCTGTTTTCCCAGTAACGGGATCGTATCTCACAACTTCGACTCGAGTCATTGTTCTAATACCTGTTTTATCGTCATCCGGTGCCAACAGGTTGCCGGCTGCATCGCCACAAAATAGTCTGACGAGGACTTCAGTCTTACCATAGGAAAAAAATTCGGTATCAGGACATCCTTGGAGGATTAAATTGCGCTTGGATTGGCCTATTGTCGAATCAAGTCCTGAAACAAGACGGCCGTATTCCGCTTCGCCGTCGGATGCGAAAGGCTTTATTACAAATGCGCGGATTCCCAAGTCTGGATCCGATCTCAAATCATCGGCATTCATGTTCTTTTGAATCAATTTTCGCATGCTGTCGCGATGCTCATTAAAAAGAGATTGAACAGCATTCGTCTCCTCTTTGGTTAACCCCGCCAAGTCTATGATGCTTGCCGAGATGAAACCATGAACGTTGATTGTGGCGGGAGAGGCTGTCAGCGGTTCGGCACCGGACCTTTTATCGTTCCGAGTTGCAGCTTTTTTCGAAAATTCGTTCCTATCTCTTTCAACAGGAATAATTGCATGAGGACTGCGTAAGCTGTTCCCGTCCTTGCTTTCCATGCCGGAATCTATTGTACCTTCACCGGTGGAGAAGATCAACAGAATCGCTGATGCCAAAGCAACTATTGCAATGCCAAATAGAAAAATGCGCCCAAATTTGTTCGAGTTCATATATGCTTGGGAGAACCTACTCTTGGTGATTAAATATGCTTAGCCGGATCAGTCAGGCGAAGGAGATGGACACGGATGTGGCGAGGGTTTTCTTCACGAAGGAACGGCGGGGTTCGTTGAATTCGGGAGGCGGTGTCAGGAGCGTAATTTGTTTTTGTTTGCGATTACGCTGAAAGGATTGACACGAGGGGGAGGGGGGTCGTCAACTCCTTTTTTACTTTTTGAGAAAACATTTCCCGGGCGCGCCAGAATTGCCCGCAATGCACAAGGAAACAACGGGTTGGGGAGATTGACAGAAGACCATGAGACAGAAGACACCCTTCGTCGCCCTCCGGGCTATGCCGGGCAGGGAAGACTGGAATGAGCCTGTTCAAAGGCACTTCATGCGCGGCGCGTTGTCACCAACGCGGCCACGGGGGCGTTGCGGGTGGGCACCGGCACATCGTGTTTGCGGCACCGCCTCCCGAATTCTTTGCTTCATCTCCTCCGCGTCTTCCCTCCGCGATCTCCGCGCCTCCGCGTTTCGCTTTCCCTGGCCAGCAGGCTGGGTATTCACCGACCAGACCACCCTGTATGCGATGCTCAGCGAGGGAATGGTTGGGGAAACCACCGCCGACGCGTTTGCGGACTGCTGGTTCGGATTGTGTCGGAGCTTGCTGATGGTCATGGCTCAGGAAAAGGTTTTGAGGAATGAAAGCAGACCTGTGGCGGTGACGGTTTCGGATAAGGGGTAAGGTTCTCCTTCGGGAATGACGATCCCCCCCGGTCCGCCTTGAGCATTGCCATGCTTTCAGCGAGTCCGGAAGTCAGCTTGGGTGAGAGCGTGCGGACGAGATAATGACAGGGTTTCCCGAGATCGAATTCTCGCGCCAAGGTGGTTTTCCCAACTTGCCGTGACCCCAGCAAGGCGACCGCCGGCGACTGGCGAAGTCGCTTGAGCAAGGTGGATGTCAGTTGACGCAGAATCATTGCGCCTTGAAATTACGGAATCGATTCCGAAAAATCAAGGTCATCATTAGTTTACCCTTGTCTTGTTGCGAAACCCTGAAGTCCGACTTTTGATTTCCTAACGCGAAGGGAACAGGGAACAGGGGACAGGGGACAGGGGACAGGGGACAGGGGACAGGGGACAGGGGACAGGGGACAGGGGACAGGGGACAGGGGACAGGGGACAGGGGACAGGAATCGCTTTTCAGGGTCCTTATCATTCGCCCGCGTTGTGACCAACGCGCCTACGATCTACGACCTTCGACTTTCGACTTTCAGACCTTCGACCTTTAGACTTTACCCTAGCTAGCTCGCCGCCGATGGGCCGATTTCGTTCAAATCCGCGCGAAGTTGTTCAGCGGCGTTGCGAAACCGGCGGATTCGCGCTATGAGTCTCCCCGGATGACCCAGCCCGCCCCCGCGTCCTACTGCCCCGATTTGCTTGCCCCCACCCGCCGCCCCTCCCGCGAGGTGGTGGTCGGGGGGGTGGGCGTCGGTGCGCACCACCCGCTCCGGGTCCAGTCGATGATCACCGCGGATACCCGCGACACCGCCGCCTGTGTGGCGGAGGTGCTGGGTCTGGCGGAGGTTGGCTGCGAGATCGTCCGGATCACCGCTCAGACCCGGGTTTATGCCGCAAACCTCGAGCACATCGCCCGTGGCGTCCGTGCCGCCGGTTGCCAGGTGCCGCTGGTGGCGGATATCCATTTCAAACCCGATGCCGCCCTCGAGGCCGCCAGATGGGTGGAGAAAGTCCGCATCAACCCGGGCAACTACGCCGATAAGAAAAAGTTCGAAATCCGCGAATACAGCGATGCCCAATACGAGGAGGAACTCGACCGAATCCGCGAGGAATTCTCCCCGCTGGTGAGGCTGTGCCAGGACCTCGGCCGCGCGATGCGGATCGGCACCAACCACGGCTCGCTCTCGGACCGGATCATGAACCGCTTCGGCGACACCCCGCTGGGCATGGTCGAGAGCGCGCTGGAGTTCGCCCGCATCGCCCGCGAACACGACTATCACGCCCTGGTGTTCTCGATGAAAGCCTCCAACCCGAAGGTGATGATCGAGGCCTACCGCCTGCTGGTGGCCCGCCTCAACCAGGAGGGCCCGGATTGGAACTACCCGATCCACCTCGGTGTCACCGAGGCCGGCGATGGTGAGGACGGCCGCATCAAGAGCGCCATCGGCATCGGCTCACTGCTCGAAGATGGCATCGGCGATACCATCCGCGTTTCGCTAACAGAGGATTCGATCCACGAGATCCCAGTGGCCCAAGCCATGGCAAACGCCGACCGTGGCTGGGGCGGCTCGCCCCAGGCCGTCTTCGAGGCGGGTGGCTGGGGCGGCTCGCCCCAGGCCGTCTTCGAGGCGTCTCGCCTCGAATCTCTAAACACTCAAGCCCACTCCATCCGCCCAAACTGGAACCTCCTCCAGCGCAAGGACTCCAGCTATCTCCCCCACTGGCGGATCCCTGGCGCTACTTACGCCGTGACCTTCCGCCTCCACGATGCAGTCCCCGCCAGCGCCCTAACCGACTACACCAACCGGAAAGACCACCTGCTCGCACGCCTGACTCAAGCCGCCAAGGACAGCGGCTCCCGCAGTGCGCTTGAAACCCTGCTTGGCATCCGCGCGGAAATCGCCCTGCTGTACGAGCAAATGGTCGAGCCGGTCCTGCACCAGGGGCACGGTGCCTGCCACCTGAAAGACCCGGAGCTGGCGGAAATGGTGCGGCAGGCACTGTCGCATTTCGATGGTGACCGCTACACTTTGTTTGCCTGGTCCGTGATGCCCAATCATGTTCATGCCGTGGTGCGGCCTGCGGCGGGGCATGAATTGGAGAAGATCGTCCAGGGATGGAAATCGTTCACGGCAAAGCGGGCGAATGAAAGGCTCGGGGTAACGGGTGTCTTTTGGCAGGCGGAGTATTATGATCACCTGATTAGGGATGGCGAGGATTTCAAGAACCAGGTGCGGTATGTGTTGGAGAATCCGGTGCGGGGGAAGGTTTCGGGGGAGTGGACTGGGTCTCGGTTTGGGGGGACG
>JAIPKB010000074.1 GCA_021733795.1 Akkermansiaceae bacterium
GGTCGCAGTACTTCGGCTTCCAGGTTTCGGCCATCTCGGCCCCGAACACGTCGGTGATGTTGTCTTCCAACTCGAAGGTGGCTTGGCATCTGTTGCAGGTGATGGTGCATTTCATGGTGTCGTTCGCTGGTTTGGGTTCACACTTCGGTTACGTCTGCCGTCCTGGGTCCGGTATCCACCACCCGGGCGGGTTTCTCCGACCGGAATCCGTTGATTGCTGTCGGCTCCACAAGTCCCTGCCATCCCTTTTCAATCGTGTGCTCGATGGCGGCGATGGTCCGGCGCTCGCCCCACTCTGCAAACTTCTTGAACTGTTGGGCGACGGAGGTCGGCGTGAGTTTCTTCTTTATCTCGGAACGGTGCTTCTCCCAATCGCTCCAAGCTGCTCTGAATTTTTCGGATGCAAACGGAAGCGGAGCGTCGTCACCAGTCACGGAAGACATTTGGTCTCCATTTGGTTCGCTCGGCTCATTCCCCCCGTGGGGGAGCAGGGGGGTGTTCTCTTCTCGGATACTCTCGGGTACTCTCGGGTAGGGTGCATCAGGACTCCTATTAGCACTCCTATTAGCACTCCTATTAGGACTCCTATTCTCCCCCATTTTCCATCTCTTGTCTCCCCCCTCTTTTCCGCCCTTCACTTTCTTCAAATAGAGTTCCTCTCCGTCGAGGTCGTATGGAAAGATCGTCAGGTCGTCTCCGCTCCAACTCCACAGCGGAGAAGGTTCGTCGATGATCGTCTTTTCGATGCTTTGCCGACTCCAAAACTTGTCCGGCATTGTCGCCGCCCCTTGGATGGTTCCGCTGTTGGTCTGCTTGGAGCATAGGCTGTGAAGGAATAGCCAGGTCGAGATCTGGTCGTTGCTGGCAGCGGTGAAATGCTCGGTGTCGAGGTCGGAGTTGAAAATTGCAAAGAATTTCACGTTGTTGCTTCCCTTCTGTTGTTGTAGTTGGTTTCGATTTCCTGAAAGATGCGGTCGAGTTTGGAGATTTCCCGCTGTGACCGGGTGGCAGGCGGGTGTATGCCAGCGAACTCGGCCTGGATGCATCTAGCGCGGGTTTTGCCATTCTCCCGGGCTGGCCGTGGTCTCAACGGGTATTTTCTATTAATATGCTTGGCAACCGCCAGTATTTGCTCGTGAGTGAGCCTCTTTTTCTTGATAAGATAGGTGATGTAGTCTTTGGCATTTTTTGACAGTTCCGATTCGCTATACTCCACATCAGAGGGCAGCAGCTTGAAGACGGTGGGTTTTCGAGAGGATTTTGCTCTTTTGGTTTGATGCACCACAACCTCTTCATGTTCTACCTCACTGGTAGGTGGTGCGGACGCTGGTGCCACGACCTCAGCATTCAGTATTACCGCTCCCGATTTTCCGGACGGTGGCGGTTGCGGCGGCGGGTTTGGAGGATCGGCCTCGTGCTCGGCTTCAGTTGGCTTGCCGCCCGGTGGCGCATCATCCTCGGCAATCTCACGGCGAAGTTGCCTGTGCTTATCTGCGATGGCGGAGAGAGCTGACTTGATGGATTTCAAATTACCAGAGGTCTGGTAATTTGCCGCCAACAACATGAAGGCGTTGACGGTGCTTCGAGACATGGTGGTATTGTTTTCAACCCACTTCATCCAAGATCCATGCGGCACTTTGGTTTTGGCGATGACCAACAACTGGCCGCACCGGATGGCGTGATCCACCGCCTTCTCGGCAGCACTCTTAGCCCGGTCGAATTCCGTTTGAATCTGCCCCGCCATTCCGGCCAGTTCGTCCTGGTCTGTGAACTCGACGTGGCCGTCGGGCAGCCGTGGCTGGGCCTGCGATTGCGGATGCTGATGCACTTCGACTGGGATGTGGAGGGGGCTTGTTGGTAGGTTCATCGCTTGATGGCCCTCAAGTTGAGGTTCTCGCCGATCACCACCAGCGGCTCTAGGTCATCGGTCGGTCCTTCGGGCAACCGGCCTACCACGATGGGGCAGGTCCGCTTCGCCATGCGCGGGGTGGTGGTGACCACGGGCAACCGCATGATGGTGACAGGACGCGGTGTAAAAATGTCGAGTTGAGTGTGGGTCATGGTTCGGTGGGGAGTTAGTGGTTGTGCAGCCGGCCCGGTGTGGTCTCGTCCCGCGCATCAGTCACGACGCGACGGCTCGCTTTCTAATCCACCGGGGGCGGGCCGTTGTGTTTCAGGCGGGCGATCGCTGCTCGATGACGGGCCGCTTCCATACCCTCTTGCGCAAATCAGGCGGACGAACCCGCACGGTCCGGGCCTCGATGAACTCTTCGAGGGCGGCTTCGCTGATTCTGACACTGCGTCCGATTCGGACGATGGGCAAATTGCCGTTGGCGATCTGCTCGTCAACGACGCGGAGGCAACTCGCCAGCCTGTCTGCGGCGGCCGGTCGGGTCAATAATTTGGTTTGGTTGGTAGACATGCGCGGGAGCTTGCGCTTCTGCATGGCGGCGCATAACGGGCGCATGGGAAAAACTGCAATTTTCCATATTCCAAGCGGGTTAGCCGTCGGCAAATGTGGAAACACAGGGGCAAAAACCGGCTTTCATACCGCGCAAAAGCGGGTGGTTCCTCTGGTGAAACCACGCTCTGGCGCAAGCAGTCTTACTGGGAAGACGCCGACCGCGCCGGATGGTCTGACAGGGGCTCGCTGCGCTGATCCATGGAAACCATGTTAGCGGGACCGGCGGCGGACAGGATCTGCCAAGACGAATTCGCTTCCGCCTCGCTGGCAATACCCTTGTAATGCCGGTGCAGCATTTCCGGGCTGCCACCGTGGCCAAGCTGAATTGCGGTCTCCCCGGCATGGCGGAATGCTCCCAAGTGGAACGTGCCGCAGGAATGGCGGGCCACATCGAGGACTACGGGCGCATGGAGATTCGCGCCAGGATGCTCCCAAAAACGCGCCAGAGCAGTTTCCGCTGTCCGTGCGCACCCGGCAGCGTGAACGCCTGCCAGCGTCGGGCGTGGCACGAATGGCGGGGACTGAGCGGGTCATCAGGACTGGAGTATGGCTCCGGGCGGCTTCGGTGACAGACGGTTCCCGGAATCCGCTGGTTGATGGAGGCTCGACAATCCCCTGCCAGCCCTATTCAATCGTGTGCTCGATGGCGGCGATGGTCGGCGTGAGTTTCTTTTTGATTTCGGACCGCTGTTTCTTCCACGCGGCCCAGGCTGCGGCGAACTCGATTGATTCAAACGGTAGTTCCAATCCTTCGATAGGGGGCGGCTTGACGGGTGGAGGATCGGCAGGTGTTTTCGGAAACCCTTCTTCCCCCATGGGGGCAGGGGGGGAAACCATTTGGTTTCCATTTGGTTCGCAAATAGGGGAAGGGGAAGGGGAAGAGGAAGTACTGGTTTTTTTTGGCCGACCACCCTTGCGCCCGTTTTCCCACAGCTTTATCACCTGGTGCTGGTGTTCTGCAAACCCGTGGATTGCCCACGTTCCACCTTCCTCCGGGTCGAGCCAGGGTGAATCCGGATCGGTGAGAACGTCGAACAGTTGGTTTTCATCTCCAAACCATTTGGTTTCCATTGCCAGCCGGCGCGGGGTAAATTTCAACCCGCTGAACTCCCTCCGAATCTGAGCGTTACCCCAGAGCCGTAGGACTGCGACCACGCCCTCGGCCCCGAGGTCGGCAATCAGCCTTTCGGTTTTCCAGTGGTTCGGGAATCCAGGATCGAGTTTCATGCTGGGTTATCGTTAAAACGGAAGGTCGTCGGTGTCTTCGCCGTCATCGGCGGCAGGGGGCGGCGCGGATGCCCTTGCCGGGGCGTTGCGGGCCGCCACCGGCTCATGCGACCCGGAGTCGCGCCTCCCGCCGCACAGCGTCATTTGTTCGCAGGTCACCTTCGTCTTGGTCTGCTTCTTGCCCGTCTGCTTGTCCTCCCAGGAGTCCTGGGTCAGTCTCCCGGTGATGCCGAGTTGGTCGCCCTTCTGGACATACTTGGCGAGGATTTCGGCCGCCTTGTCCCAAATGACAACCCCGATCCATAAGGTTGTCTTGTTCTCCCCCCATCCGTCATCGACGGCGAGGGTGATTTCAGCGACGGCGATCCCTTTCGGGGTGTATCTGAGTTCCGGGTCCGATCCGTGTCGGCCGATGATGTTTACATTGTTCATTTCTTCGTTTGGTTGGGGTGTTGTGTATCAGGTTGGGTTTTTCTGGGGTGTGGGTGAACAAAACGTTCTGCAAAAAAATGCTGCCGAGATTCCATCGCCCCGTCGTTGTCGCACTCACGGCGTGCATGGTTCCATGCGGGCAGGTTTCTCCGCCCGGTGTCCGTTGGTTGCTGTCGGCTCTACAAGTCCCTGCCAGCCCTTTTCGATGTGTGCTCGATCGCCGTGATCGTGCGGCGCTCGCCCCACTCTGTGAACTTCTTGAACTGTTGGGCGACGGAGGTCGGCGTGAGTTTCTTCTTTATCTCGGACCGATGTTTCTTCACGCGGTCCACGCCTCCGAAAAATCAGTCGTTTAAAACGGTGGTTCCGGCATCTCCGCCAAGCGAGGCTTGGTCGGTAGTGGATCGGGAGGTTTTGAACTCCCCCCCCCTCTGGGGGTAGGGGGGTATTCCCTTCCCTATTCCCTTCCCTATTCCCTTCCCTATTCCCTTCCCCTTGATCTTGCACAAGAGGCGTGCCCCACGCGTGCCCCACGCGTCGAATCATCTGGTTGCAATGGTTCCGCGGGCTCCGGTAGGTTAGATGGTCTTTCCCGGTTGTTAATGACTTGGTGCTGCAAAAAGGAAGGATTGACTCCGATCCCCCCTCTGGGGGTAGTAGGGGGGCCTTCCCTATTCCCTTCCCTTCCGGAGGTGATGGATCACTGATGGATCACTGATGGATCACTGATGGATCACTGATGGATCACTGATGGATCACTGATTCGTCATCGAACGGCCTGATTCAGTTCCTGACCAGCGTTCGATCAACGTAGAAATACCCCCGTCGGCGAGTCGGTAAAGCGTGCTGCGCGAAAGGCAGAAAACGCTCCCGGCACGGCGGTCGTCGATCCACTGAGGTCGTTGCTCCGGGGCCGACTTCGTCTTCGGTCTCCCCTGGTGCCTCTCTACGATTCTTGCCGCTGTTGCGGGCCACTCGCCGTTGTTGGATGTTTCAAGTAGGCCTGCCATGCGCGGGAGACTACCCCACCGCGACCTGGCCGGTAACGGGCGCATGGGAAAGTTTCGCGGCGCTCGCCAAAGAATGATCGTCGCGCAGATGCCCATACACCCGCATCGCCAGCGCCCCGCCGTCCTTGTGCCCCAGCCACCGGGACATGGTAGGAACGTCCACCCCGCTTTCAATGCACCGGGAAGCGAACCAATGCCGCAGATCATGCACCCGCAGATGCCGCAGGCCAAGACGACGGCACGCCCCGGTAAGCGCCCGCACCGGCGAAATCATCGAGAATACCGGACCCCGCTCCTCGTGCTCCACGCCCCAGCGCATCCGCCCGATCACCCCGGCCAGGTGTTCATTGATCGGCACCCGCCGGCGCTCGCTGTTCTTGGTGCCGCCGGTGCCGCCGGTGACCATCACCCACTCCGCGCCCACATCCTCCCACCGGAGCCCCTGCACCTCCCCCAGCCGCATCCCGGACCACATCAGGAACTCGATGAAGTTCGCGCATTCCTCGGAGAACCGGAGCCCCTGCCCGCGCACGTCGGCCAGCACCGTTTCCATTTCCTCCAACCCCGGAAGATCATCGATCCGCCGTGAAACCAACTTCATTGGCTTGAGTTTCCGCGCCGGGTTGTCGCTCCGCGCCCCGGCATCCACAAAGACCTCGATCACCCGCGCCACTTCCCGCAGCGCGTTGTTCGCCTGCTGCGGGCTGCGGGCACCCGCGTAATCCTTCCACCAGGCAGCCACCCCGTCGGCGCTCCACGACGCCCCTACCGCATCGAGGGGCAGCGTGTCGCGCAACGTCTGGAACAACTGCCCGTAGTAGCTCACGGTTTTGGGTTTCAGGCCGGCCGCGTTGACCACCCGTTTGCCCACCAGTTCCAGCGCCTCGCCCACCGTCGCCGGAATCCCGGCCGCGCCCGTCCCGCCCGCTTCCCCCGCTTCCGCGGCTGCCCGCAGCTTTTCAAGTTCCGCGTCACGCTTGATTTTGGCGATCCGCACGTCTGCCGTGCCGAGCGACTTCCGCACCACCTTGCCGCCTACTTTCGCCCGTAGGTAGATCGTTCCTCCGCGATAGCGCACCAAGTTTTCGCCGATTTGCTTCCATGTCGGGGGCGTTGCCATGTCCGAAAAACGCTCAAACTCGATCAGTAATCAAGCGAAATCTGCCGTAAGGTGGTCAAAGCAGGTGGTCAAAGCAGGTTAGGGAATCGCCGCAATCCTTAGAGCCATATGGAGCCGGCTGTCGGGATTGAACCGACGACCTGCTGATTACAAATCAGCTGCTCTACCGCTGAGCTAAGCCGGCGAAAGGGGCGGGACCGGTGGACCCGCTGCCATTTGGATTGGCGGTGGCGCAGCGCGCCAACAGGCGGGACTCTGGGCCGATCCGGCTTGTTTGGCAAACCAAATTTTCCAACCACCAAATCTTCCGAAAGATCTCAATCCTCTCAAGCAATCTCGATCCCGTCGGCGGCGCAGGGTCAAGCCGACAACTCCCAGACCAAGCCGCAGAGCACTGGCCATTTCCGCCGGCGGGCTACTTCAGGATTTGGGGGCACGTTCCCAGGGCTTCGTCGAGGGATCCCGTTGGGTTCATCGCAGCCCCACCGCCTGCCTCACGCGGTCGAGCACCTTGGCCGCCTCCTGCCGCGCCCGCGCCTCGCCAGCCTGCAGCACTTCGTCCACATATCCGGGATCCGCAGTGATCGCGTCCCGCCGCGCCCGCATCGGCGCGAAAAACTCCCAATACGCCTCTGCCAACCGTTTCTTGAAATCCCCGTAGCCCACGCCTCCCCGCTCGTGATCCGCCACCATGGCGGCGTATTGGTCCGCACCGGCAAACAACTTGTAGAGGGCCAGGATGACCGAGTTTTCCACCGACTTGGGCTCGTCCACCGGGGTCGAGTCGGTGATGATCCGCATGAGGCGCTTCTTCAACTCCTTTTCCACCCCGAAAATCGGCAGGGTGTTGTGATAACTCTTGCTCATCTTCTGGCCATCCAGACCGATGACCACGGCGGTGTCCTCGCGGATGATCGGTTCCGGCACCACCACGGTGCCCGGGCCGAACGCCTCGTTGAGTTTGCCAGCGAGGTCGCGGGTGACCTCCAGATGCTGCTTCTGGTCCTTGCCCACCGGCACCTTGTTCGAATCGTAAAGCAGGATATCCGCCGCCATCAACACCGGATAGGCGAAGAGCCCGTGATTCGGCGAAATCCCCTTGGCCACCTTGTCCTTGAAGGAATGGCATTTCTCCAACAAGCCCATCGGGCAGACCGTGGAGAGGATCCAGGCGAGTTCGTTGACCTCCGGCACGGCGCTCTGCCGGAAAAACACCGCCCGCGTGGGATCCAGCCCACAGGCCAGGAAATCCACCGCCAATTCCCGCACGCTCTCCCGCAATGCGGCGGGATCCTGGGTCGAGGTCATCGCATGATAGTCGGCGATGAAATAGAACCCCTCCCCCTCGTCCTGCATCCGGACGGCGGGTTCCATCGCTCCGAAATAATTGCCAACGTGGAGTTTGCCACTGGGCTGTAGACCGGTAAGAATTCGCATGGCCGGGACCCTGCCCCGTCCACGCCCCCCCGGTCAAGTCCGGATGCGCATTCGTTCACCCCGGGCACGGCGGATTTCCACCCGCGGCCAAATATCCGCCGTGATGTTTCCTCAGCGACCGGATTTGAGCCTTGCATGGGGGGCTGAAATCGAGTGACCGCGGCGCTGAAAAATTTCGAAAATTTCGCTTGCGGCCTGGCCAAAATCGGATATTGTTCTCCGGAACACTGTTCAAAACCATGCAACCACAACTCACCAACCGCCAACAGGAAGTCCTCGAATATCTCCGGTTTGCCCAGCGCAAAAACGGACTCATGCCGTCCACCCGCGAGATCCAACACTACTTCGGCTTCGCCAGCCAGACCGCTGCGATGAGCCACCTCCGCTCGCTCGAACGAAAGGGCGTCATCCAACGACTGCCGGGTAAAGCCCGCGCCGTCATCTTCCCCGGAGAACTCAACCGCCCGGAAATCATCGATGTCCCGATCTACGGCCAGATCGCCGCCGGCATGGCCCAGGACGCCGAGCCCCAACAGGATGGCTGCATCTCCATCGACATCACTACCCTCGGCATCCCCCGCCACGCGCGCACCTTCGCCCTGCGCGTCCGCGGAGACTCGATGATCGACGCCCACATCTGCAGCGGCGACACCGTCATCCTCGAATTCCGGGAACCCCGCAAGGGAGACATCGTCGCCGCCCTCATCGATGGCGAAACCACCCTCAAACGCTATCTCGTCGAAAAGGGCAAGGCCTTCCTCAAGGCTGAGAACCCGGACTTCCCGGATCTCATCCCAGCCCGTGAGCTGATCATCCAGGGAGTTCTCGTCGCCCTGATCCGCCACGCGGCGTGATTATCGGTTCCGGAACCCTGCGATTTCGCACCCGTGCCACTCTCCAGCGTCTCGGGGCAACTCGGCTCGCTGCCCGTGCGCGGGTTTTCCCGGTTTGTCGCGGTCGAGGCGATCATCGCCCCAATCGCCTGTGGCGCGGGGCTCGACACCTGTCAGCGGACTGCCGTTTGGTTTCCTGTGGAGCGGAGGCCAACGCAATCATAGGCCAAGCCTCAACACGGCGACGATCATCCCACGCTTCGCCACCGGCGCCTCTTGGTGAGCAGGAGCGCCATCCCTCCAGCGAACAGCCCCAGACTGCCGGGTTCCGGGACCGCCGCGATCCGGTCCAGCGTCACCGAAAAGTCCGCAGTGAGACCGATCAGGCGGAAATCCAAACTAATGAGCCGGTCGATCGGCACAGTGTTTTCCATCATCGAGAAGGGAATCACCAATTCCCCCGTCCCGGTGATGGGCACGGGGGTGCCTTTGAATGTTCCGCTGTAAGCGATGATCTCCCCGCTTCCCACGAGCCCGCTCACGGTGAGGGAGAATGCGTCGTTGAAACCTAAAATAACATATTCATCGTATTCCTCGCTACCGAACTGATAGTCGATCACCAACTGCCCGTTGACACAAAACACATCGAATTCCAGCACGGCGGCATCTTTGGTGAAGCTTCCCGCCACGCGGTAGAAAAGCTCCTCGTCTCCCGGCAAGCCCCACGGCATTTCCGTTATTTCAGATGTGTCCCCGGCATTCCACGAGATTGCCTTGCCGGTTGTCAGAACCACACCCTGGTCAAGCTGCAAACCACGGGCCACCCCGAAATCGAAGAATCCGCTGGAGTCCTCGGCTCCGGTGAAGCGCGCGTTGGAAACGGGTGCCGTGGCTTCATCGGCGATGTCCGCAACCAGGGCGTCGGCAAATGGAGATCCAACCGGGGGCGGCGTGCCCGCAATAACCACATCGACCAGGGCCAGATAGCCCAGCGCATCGACCTGGTCCCGGATCATCACCGCAATGGTGTGGGTGCCGGGAGTCCAGTTTGCGGTGGGCATGTAAATGGTGTTAGTGGGGTAGCCGCTCTGGGGATAATTGGCCGAAGCCGTATCCCCGTCCAGATCGCTCACCGCGGTGGTGAATTCCGCAATTTGCTCCTCCGCTGCCAGTGTCGCCGGGCCGCTATCGATCACGACCACGGGCGGCGAATTCGGGATGACGAACACCGGGCGGGTGGCGTTTCCGATCACCTGGTCGGCGGCATCCACGGCGGTGGCCTTCACCTCGTAGTCACCGGGTTCCTCCGGCAGCCAGACCACGCTGCCGCGGGCGAAGCGGACGCCGTAGAGTTCCAAGAAATCATCCACCGCGCCGATCAGTTCCCATGCCGCGCCGGATTGGTAGATCCGCTTGTAGAGCCGGATCTTGTGTGGAAACTGCGGGAAAATGATCGGATCGAGATTGAAGGCAAAGCAGACTCCGTCGTCGATCAACACCTCCTGGCCCGGAGTCGGCAGGGTGAGAAAGGCGACCTTGTCGGTGTCCAGCGCCTCCTCCACCCGGTAGAACCAGCGGTCGTCCTCCGACCTGAACCCGTGCTCCACCCATCCATCGATGCCCGGGAAAACGAGTCCGGGGTCGATCCATGAATCCAGATCGGGACTGGCCTCGATCCGGTAGGCGTATTCGAGCCGGGTGGTCCATTTGACCGTGTGGTTGGCGGGAGTGCCCACGATTTCCACCTGGACGGGCGGCTCGGCAAAGGCTGGAATGGACGAGACCATGGCAAAGAATGTAAATTCAATGTATTTTATCTTGGTGTTGGTTGCAAGCGTTGAGGGTGATTTTTTTTCGGTTGGACCGCGTAGTGGTAGAGAACGTGGTGTTTCGGCTGGGGGGGATTTGCCTTGATCCAGCTTTCCCGCGCCAGGCGTGCCTGCTCGCGGCCTTGGAATGCGTTGGCAAGGCGGAGGCGCTCGGTTTTGTAGAGCTTGTGGAGGCCCTCGACCGGCAGGATCCCTTCCCCGTCGGCGGGAGCGCCCTCCATCAGCACGAAGGCGGGTTCCCATTCCGGCAGTGCGGGTGGCTCGGGCGGGACATATTGCCGGCCCGCAGCCTCCAGCCGTGCCCTGAGGCGGGCCGTATCCTGATTGCTGACCAGCATGAAAAACGAATACCTCACCCCATCGAGATCGTAGCCGCCCATTCCGGTGAAATGGTTGAAGTCGATGTTGGACCAGGCGGCGAAGGCCCGGCTCCGGTCCCCGGCGATCTGCCATCTCACGTACGTCCGGCAGTGGTCGTAAACGGTGGCCGAAACGAACACCTGCCGCTGTTTGCGGAAATGTTCCAGCATCAGCAGGCGGCGGGCAGCCAGATCGGTGGGGAACGCGGTGTTTGTTTTGATGGAATGTTGATGCCGAACCTCGCACGATTCATCCGGTTTGATCCAGTGGTGGAAATCTAACAAAACAGGTGAGGCAGTCAATCATTTTTGATTGGATTATACCAAAGTGTCATCGCATTTATCAATATTCCCGATTGTTGTTCCTTTCGTTAAAAGCCGTTTCACCGCGGGTGCATGACAAAAAGAGTCAGAGCCCGATTCGCCCTGTTTTCTGGGCCAGTGCCCGGATGCCTACTCATGCCGGAGCGCATCGATCGGATCGAGGGCGGCGGCGCGGCGGGCGGGCATGAAGCCGAAGATGATGCCGATGGCCGCAGAGAATACGAACGCCACCAGGTTGATCTTCGGATCGAACATAAAGGGAGCGCCCACGATCTCAGCAAGCCAAACACACAATCCGTAAGCCAGCAGGATGCCGCTCACTCCACCCACGCAGGACAAGGTGACGGCCTCCACCAGAAACTGCAGCAGCACCTCGCGGGCGCGTGCGCCGATCGCCAGCCGGATCCCGATCTCCCGGGTCCGCTCGGTTACCGAGACCAGCATGATATTCATAATCCCGATACCACCCACCAACAGGCTCACCCCCGCCACCGCGCCTAACAATGACGTCATCACCTTGGTGCTGGAACTGATCACCTCCGCAAGCTGCAGGGAGTCGAAGACATTGAAGTCATCCTCCTCATTGCCCGTCAGATTGCGCCGCTCGCGCATCAACGCATTGATATCAGCCACAATGTTGACACTGGGATAACCGTCCTCGCCGGCGATCATCATCTGGCTGATGTAGTGCTCGGACTTGCGGCCAGTGAGACGGCGCTGCACCATGGTGTAGGGCGTGATGATATTGTCATCATAGTCGTCGCCCCACCCTCCCTGGCCTTTTTCGACGGTTAGACCGATCACCACCACTGCGGTTGACTTGAGCCGGATCTTGCAGCCGATGGGATCGACTCCGGGCCCGAACAGCTCCTTGCGGATGGTCTCGCCGATCACCGCGACCGGTGCACCGTCCGCCACTTCCTCGTCGGTGAAATAGCGGCCCAACGCCAGTTCCCAGTTGGCAATGGCGAAATAGTTGGCGGTCGTGCCCTGGATATCGGTCGCGCGTTCGTTTTCTTGATAAACCGCCGGCACGTTGGTGCTCACAAACGGAGCCACCTCCCTGATCCCGCGCACCTGTTCCCTGACGGCCTTCACGTCATCCAGCCCGAACTGCGAGGCACCTTGGAAGTGCCGGCTCTGCCCCGGCCGCAAAATCAGCAGGTTGCTGCCCATCTTGGAGATCTGCTGCTTCACCTGCTCGGTGGCACCACGACCGAGGGTAACCATCGTCACCACGGCCGCCACCCCGATGACGATCCCCAGCACGGTAAGGAACGAGCGGGTCAGATTGCGCCGGATTTCACGGAGTGCAATGAGCAGGGCGTTGAAAATCATAACAATTCAATGGGTGGCGGATGGAGTACCGACATCGTCGGCAATGAGCCCATCGAGGACGTGGATGATCCGTCTGGCGTAGGCGGCGACGCTATCCTCATGGGTGACCATGATGATGGAGATGCCTCGATCGGTATTCAGGCTGCGAAGCAGATCCATGATCTCGAGGGTGGTCCGGGAATCCAGATTCCCGGTGGGTTCATCGGCAAACAGGGTGTCCGGCCGGGTGACAATCGCCCGGGCGATGGCTACCCGCTGCTGCTGGCCGCCGGACAGTTCGGCCGGGGTGTTGCGTTCCTTGTCCGGCAGACCGACGCTGGCGAGAGCCTCGCGAGCCATCTGGTGGCGTTGTTTGCGGGAATACCCCCGGTAGAGCAGCGGGAGTTCGACATTCTCCAGCGCGGAGGTCCGGGCCAGCAGATTGAATCCCTGGAAAACAAAACCGAGCGCGTGACGGCGGATCAGCGAACGCTGGTCCTTGTTGAGGGTTTCCACCGGAATGCCCTTGAATTGATAGGAACCTGAAGTGGGGCTATCCAGACATCCCAACAGGTTCATCAGGGTGGACTTGCCGGACCCGCTGGGCCCCATCACCGCCACAAACTCGCCACGCGTGATGTTGAGATCCACCCCACACAACGCATCAAAGGCCGCGTCACCACTCCCGTAGGTCTTGGTAATGCCGCGCAAATGGATGAGGGCTTCCGCACTCATGCGGGCGTCATGGGCTTGATACTGACGATCACCTGGGTATCCGGTGCCAGGCCCCCATCAATGATCTCGGTGACCCGACCGTCTGAAATGCCGGTGGTCACCAGCACCTCGACCGGTTCACCATCCTTGAGGGTCCAAACCCGCGGTCCCTTGTCGGAGGCACTTCCCTTGGGGGCCGAATTGCGCCACCAGCGGCGGCCACCACCCGGCGACAAACTCTGGACGAGGGTACGTTTGCCGTCCTCCGGCTTGCCGATGGCCGCAGCCGCCACCGGGTCAAAACGCAGGGCGGAATTGGGCACCACGATGATATCAGACTTATCGACAATGGCGATTTCGACCGAGGCGGTCATTCCCGGGCGCAGCGAAAGATCGTCGTTGGCCACCTCCAGTTCGGTGCTATAAGTGACCATGCCGCCGGTAGCAGTGGCGCCAGCACTCGTAGGGCTGGCACCGGTGGCACCAAAGGCGACCTTCTTGACTTTCGCCGTGTAGGAGCGGGAGGGCCAGGCATCCACAGTGAAGGTGGCCGTCTGCCCCTCCTCCACCCGGCCGATATCGGCCTCGGTCACGGACACGAGCAACTCCATCTTCTTGAGATCCTCGGCGATCGTGAACAGGGTGGGCGCGGTGAACGAAGCGGCCACCGTCTGACCGACCTCGATCGACCGCGAGAGCACCATGCCATCCACCGGCGAACGCACGATCGCCTTTTCCAGATCCCGCTCGAAGGAGCGGACTTCCGCCTCGGCACCGACGACGGAAGCCTCGGCGCTTTCCAGATCCGCCTTGGCGCGGGACACGGAGGCGAGCGCGGTTTCCATGGTGGCCAGCGACGGGGTCTTGCCTCCACTGAGTTCGTGAAGTTCCTGCTGCCTGGCGTAGGCGGCCTGGTTTTCCTGGAGGGTGGCCTTGGCCTGGCTCACCTTGGCCTTGGCCACCAACAACGAGGCCCGACTGCGCTCGGTTTGTTGGAGGAGCTTGGAGGTATCGAGTTTGGCGAGGGGCTGGCCTTTTTTCACAATGTCATTGCTATCGACATAGACCTCCTGGGCAGTGCCTGAAAGCTCGCTGCCCACCACCACTTGATTGGTGGGGGCCAGATTGCCGGCCGCAGTGACAATCAGCGCGATCCGGCTCCGGGCCACCGGCACGGTGATGAATTCGGGCTTGCCGGTTCCTTCAACCTGCCGGAAATAATAGGAGTAGCCGCCACCAGCGAGAACGATGGCAGCGAGCGCGATCCACAGCCACTTGCGCAGCGGCTTGGACGCACCTTTCCCGACGATTTCGGCTAGATTTTCGTTGGATTCTTGTGGCATGGTTGGATGGAGGAATGGAAAATGATAGACAGGAGTTGGAATCCGGAAACTAGGACGACCAGCCGCCGCCGAGCGCCTGATAGAGACGGATGTATGAATTGGTGCGGTCGGTGCGGGTATTGAGCAGGCTGTCCTCAAGGCCCAGCAACGAGCGCTGGGTGTCGAGCACATCCGAGAAGTCGATCTCACCGGCTTCGTAGCGCTGGCGGGCCAGGAGATCCGCCTCGCGGGCGAGAGCGGTGGCCTTTTCCAGGGTGGCCAGGCGTTCGGCGGTCCGGCTGCAGGCAATGAGCGCGTTTTCCGATTCCGAAAGGGCGGTGAGCACGGTCGCCTTGTAGTTATCGATCGCCTGGTCTTCGGCGGCGGTGGTGGCGGCAAGGTTGGCCCGCAGGCGGCCAGCATCGAAAATCGGTGCGGACAGGCCCGCGACGATGTTGGCGCTGGTGGTTTCCGGGTTGAAAATCTTCCCGGCTCTCAGGGCCGTGAGGCCGATGCTGCCGGAGAGGCTGAGCGATGGGTAGCGGGCGGCGTCCGCGGCCCGGGTGTTGGCGGCGGCGGAAAGGAGCTGATAGCCAGCCACCCGCACATCCGGACGCTGGCGGACCACATCCGCCGGGATGCCGATCGCCAATTTCCGCGAGGGGTTGGGAATCTGCTTGCGGCCGGCGGCGAGGGTCCCATCCAGGCTGCCGGGATTGAGCCCGGAAAGCAGGGCCAGGGTGTTGCGCCCCTGGGAGATCGCCTGTTGGAGGGCGGGCACTCCGGCGCGGGCGGACTCCAGGCTACTGAGGGCCTGGTTCGATTCCAGGGAATCCGCCTCGCCGGCCTGGAGCCGCCAGGTTGCGAGATCGGCCGTTTGCTCGCGGGTCGCGATATTGCGCCTGAGCACATCCAATCGGGCTTCGTTGGCCCGCAGGCCGGTGTAGGCGGTAGCGATCTCGGCGGCGAGCGCGGCCTGGACCGAGTGGAGGGTTTCCTCGGAGCCCCCCAGGTTGGCGGCCGCAGCCTCCAAGGTGCTGCGGCGCTGGCCAAAAAGATCGGCCTCCCATGAGGCATCGAGCCCAGCCGAATAGGAGGTGCTGGAAGTGGTGCCGGCGCGGTCGGTATGGGTGGTGCCGGAACGCCCCGAAGCCGAGCCTCCCACGTAGGGAAACAACGAAGCGCGCTCCGCCTCCAGGCGCGACCGTGATTCGCGCACCCGGGCGCTGGCCATTGAGACATCCGGGTTGGCCTTGAGGGCGTCGGCGATCAACCGGTTGAGCAGAGGATCCTCAAAGTGCCCCCACCAGCGGGCCAGATCCCGCGACGGCGAGGCCACCGGAAAAGCACCGGCGTTTTTCCATGCCACGGGCAGCTCCATGCTCGCATCGCCCGATGGGGTCGGAAGCGTGCAGCCCCCTAACCACAGGGATACCGGAATTAATAGAAAATGAGAGCGGAAGAGGTACATCGTAAATCGGTAGCGGACGGATGCGGCGACGGGAAACAGGATGACAACCTCTCCCACCGTCGAGGCGGCAGCCCGCAGTCCATGACGCATCCGGGAGCGTGATTCTTTCAGGGAGTGAACAAAATTTGCGGGTCGGACAGGCCGATCCCGCAACCGAGTGCCGGATGCCGCCGGGCCCGCGCTATCTGGCAGGTGGAGCTTGGGGATCCGGATCCGGTGCCGGGTCCGGATCCGGTGCCGGGGTCCGGTCTGGGGGTGGAGGCGGCGAGCCACCGCCCAAAATACCGTTGAGAATCCCGGTCCCCTCCCGCAGGATGGTATCGGCGGCTTGGTCGAGGATTTCCGCGCCCTTCTGCACGGGTTGGGTTTCCTCGATGAGTGAACGGGTGAATTTCAGAACCCGCTCACCGGTTTCCGGGATCAGCTCAAACATCCGGTCCTCGGCAGCGGCCCTGAGCCGGCCGGTCAGATCCTCTTCGGGATCATCCAGGGTGCCGGTTAGGTGGAGTGGCGACCACAGCAAGCCGCGTTCGCCGGGGCGGAACACCACGGTCTCCGCCCCCGGGATCGAGGACAGGGTGCCCGGAGCCAACCCGAGCCGGAAGTGACCGCCAAGTTGCCGGCCACGGATCTCCAACGTCCCCTCCAACCGCACCAGCCCCTCGCTCGCAATCACCAGATTGCTGAAGGAAACCTGCCCTTCCTGCCACCGCCAGTCGGTTTTCGCCTCGGATAGATTGAGCACCCGGAACCGCCGGGTGTCGGCATAGGCGGCCAACACGTCAAGCACCGGCAGCGCGGTCAACACCCCATCGGCAATCGTCAGCGTCCCCTTCGCCACGGGACCTGTCCCGCGGCGTTCCAACACCAGGCTGGTGGCGGCGGTGCCGGTCAAGCGCTTGGCCCAGTCATCATTGAGAAACTCATCGCACTTGATCCCGCGGGCATTCCCCTCGAAGGCATACTGGCCGGTCTCCAGATTCCACTCGCCACTGCCATCCACGACACCATCGCGAAACACCCGCGCACTGGCGTCGGTGACAAACAACTCCCCGTCGCGATAGCGGAAACGCACCCGGTTCAAATCCACCTGAGGCAGCAGCAAAAACGGGGTACGGACCCGTCCGCCATCGATTTCGCCGCGATACGAGTTGTGACTTCCGGTATGTTCGAGGTGCACCCGCATCCCGTCGGTCCTGAGTTCACCGCTGTCGAACAGCGCCTTGATCACCACATTTCGCAGGTCCAGATTCTTGACCTCCACTTCCTGTGGCAGCCAGCCGCTGCGGGCGGGTTTCGCGGGAGCCGCCACCGGGGCCACCAGCCTCGCCGCGGCGGCGTTTTCAGCCGAAGGCCGGCGCGCATCCAGATTGAACTCCACATGATTGACGGTGGCACCATCGAGATCCCACACCCCTCGCCGCACGCCGGAAAGATTCACCTCGGTCCGCAACCGGTCCGCATACATCGAGACGATCAGTCCCTTGCCCGTGGCTTCAAACGAACCGGTATCTACTACCATTCCATCCCAGCGAAACGCACTGAACTCGCCCTCCATTCCCACCGTCTCACTGACCTTGGCGGACAACAAGCGCCGGAATTCATCGCTGTGCAGATAGCTCTTGAGCGCCCAATATCCAACTGCGGCGCACACCACGCCCAGCACCAGCACCCCGACCGCAACCCGTCCCAGCCAACCGCCGGACCGGGTGCTGCCTGCTCTTCGTCTTCTCGATCTGCGACTCATCGGCAGTGAGTCTAGCGCGTTCTGCGCCGCAGGCAAGCCGGATGCGCCAGATCTACCGGATACACCCCACCCGGCATGCACGTTCGCGTGCCAGCGGAGCATCCAGCAATTCAATCTGCGCGGTACAAGGTTCGTTCCGGACTTGTCAAACGTCCGCCGCCCCCCCCACCCTTCTGGCCATGCAGCATCTGGTTATCACCGGCGGCTCCGGTGGCCTTGGCAGCGCCATCGCCGAAGCCTTCCGCAACCCGCAGTGGAACATCGCCGCGCCCGGTCGGCGGGAGCTTGATGTGGCCGATCCCGCGGCGATCGCAGCCTTTTTTTCAAACCTTCCGGTCGATCTGCTGGTTTGTGCGGCCGGGCTCACCGGAGAGCAACCGCTGGCCCGGCTCCCGGAGAGCATCTGGGATGAAGTGCTGGCGGTGAATTTCACCGGGGCCGCAGCCTGCGCCCGGGCCGTGCTCCCCGGCATGATCGCCCGGGGTTCCGGCCATCTGCTGTTTGTTTCGAGTTTCTCGGCGCTTCATCCGCCGCCGGGCCTGACCGCCTATGCGACCGCCAAAGCCGCCTTGCTGGGTCTAACCCGCGACCTCGCCGCCCGCCACGGGGCTCAGGGCGTCCGCGTCAACGCCATCCTGCCGGGTTTTCTCGAAACCCGGATGACCCGGGAAGTCACCTCCCGGCGCCGCGCCGCGGTTCTGGCCGAGCACACCCTCGGGGCCTTCAACACGCCGCAGGCGGCCGCCGGCTTCATCCATTTCCTTCATCACCACCTCCCCCACACTTCCGGCCAGCATTTCCAATTGGACAGCCGGCTGGGATCGTAACGTCAGCGCATGACAACAAGAGTTGCTCCCGGCGGGCAACCCCCCTACAATCCTGTTCCCCGTCCGGCGGATCCGCCTCAAGTGAAACGAAATTCCGCACGTCCGATCCACATCACCGCAAAGCCACAAATCCGATGAAAATCACCAAATACACCTTCGCCAATGAGGAAGTCGTGCTCGATTTCCATGAATACGACACCTGCGAATTCCGCGACTGCCGTTTCGTGGTCCTCGGCCACGGCCCGTTCGTCCTCAACAAGTGCGAGGTGGTCAACTGCACCTTCCACTTCGCCGGTCCCGCCGCCAACACCATCCAAACCATGTCCGCCATCTACAACAACAACGGCGAACAAGGCAAACAACTCGTCGAGGCGACCTTCGAAAACATCCGCAAGGGAACCACCCAGCCCCAACCCGCCCAGAAACAGGGCTGATCGCCGCCCAACCTGAATCGAAGTTCACGCTGATCCATCTCTCATGCCCGCCTCTCCCAGCGTCACCTTCATCGTCCTGCTTGTGTGCTTATCCGGCTCGCTCGCGGCCTTTTTCATCGCCGCCGGGTTCAGGAGGCCGCGGACGCCACGGCCGCTGCCCTCACATCCCGTTCCCGCCGCACCCTCCCCGGAGCAAGCGTTCGCAGGGCCGGAAGCTTCACCCTTTCAAACCCCCGCCTTCCCCGGCGACCCCGCCTCTCCACCACCTCCCCTGCCGGTGGGCAAGGTGGCCGTCTGGCCCTACCGGATGCTGGATCTGATCTGGATGGGGTTCATCGTGCTGATGTTTTCGCTGTTGAGCCTATCCAATGCGGCCATGGTCGAGAGCCGGGCCGAAGTGACCATCAGCGCCAACGGGCTGATTCAGTCCATCGCCTTCCAACTGGTCATCGCCGCCCTCACCGTCGCCATGGTTGCGTGGCGGGTGCGCCCGGTCGCCTGGCTCGGCCTCGATTGGAAAGGCTGGAGATGGGCGCTGCTCATCGGTCCCGCCGCAGTGTTGGTGATGTGGGGCGTGAGCATCGGCCTTTACCTGTGCGGCTACATGGATTTGATGAATACGCTGGGCGTGGAAAACTCCCAGGAGAGCGTCAAACTACTTCAGGAAACGCAGGATCCCCTGGTGCTCACACTGATGGCGGCGGCTGCGGTGCTGGTGGCCCCGTTGTGTGAGGAGGTGGTGTTCCGCGGCTATCTCTATCCGGCTGCCAAGCGCTTCGCCGGCCCGTGGGTCGCAGGGGCGGCGTCCGCTCTCATCTTCGCGGCGGCCCACGGTTCGCTCTTTCCGCTGCTACCCTTGTTTGTCTTCGGCGCGCTGCTGGTGCTGGCCTACGAACTCACCGGCTCGTTGTGGGCTCCCATCGCCATGCACTTCTGCTTCAATGGCGCCACCGTCGGCATCCAACTCGTCGTCCGCCTTTCCGGCATCGAACTCCCCGACTCGCTGTGACCACACTCCAGGAAATCGGTGAGGACGCGCTCATCCGCCGCCTCACCCGACTACTGCCACTGGCCCCCGATCCACTCGCCGGTCCGGGCGACGACTGTGCCGTCATCGACCCTGGACCGGACTCCCCCACCCTGCTGTTGCTCAAAACCGACGCCTTGGTCGAGCATGTCCACTTTCTGCCGGACACCCCGCCCCGGGCGGTCGGTTGGAAAGCAATCGCCAGGGTGGTTTCCGATTTTGCCGCCATGGGGGGGCTTCCGGAGCGTTTTCTCATCACCCTCGCCCTGCCTGCAGCCACCCGGATCGAGTGGGCGGAGGCGCTCTATCATGGAATGGGCGACTGCCTCCGCGCCTTCGACGCCGTGCTCGCCGGTGGCGAAACCTCCAGTGTCCCGCCCCAATCCGCCACCGTCATTGCCATCGCCGCCACCGGCAGCGTACGCCGCGAACACCTCGTCCTCCGCTCCTCCGCCCGCCCCGGCCAGCCGATCCTCGTCACCGGCACCCTCGGCGGTTCCCTTCGCGGCAAGCATCTGTCATTCACTCCCCGGATCACGGAGTCCCACTGGCTGGCATCCCACTTCAAACCCGCCGCCATGATGGACCTCTCCGACGGTCTCGCCAAGGACCTGCCGCGCCTCGCCGCCGCATCCGGCTGTGGTGCGGCGCTTGACCGGGACCAACTCCCACTCACCCCCGGCTGCTCGCCCGCCCAGGCGCTCACCGATGGCGAAGACTTCGAGTTGCTCTTCACCTGCCAACCCGAGCAACTGGAACCCCTGCAATCCGCCTGGCCCCTCACCTTTCCTGAGCTCCCCCTCACCCGCATCGGCACCATCGTGGAACCCGCCGCAGGCGAATCCCTCAGCGGCGGCTGGGACCACTTCGCTCCTGCAATCCTAAATCCTAAATCCTAAATTAGAAATCTGCCCGCGCCCCTTGCGCTTCGACCTTCAGACCTTCAGACCTTCCCCCATGCCCGATCCCGACCAGGCTGCCTTTCTGGAATTCCAGCGCACTGAAAAGAGCGCCTCGCCGCGCACCCTGGTGAACTACGAACACGCCCTGGGAGCCTATCAAACGTGGCGGGGCGAGCGCTTCACCGGCTGGCGGCAGGCCACTGCCGACGATTTCCGCGACTATCTTTTCGCACTGATGAAACAAGGGCTCAAACGCTCCACCATCCGGCTCCGGTTTGCCGCGCTGCGCTCGTTCTACAAGTATCTCGTCCTCCGCCAGGGGCTGCCCCATAGCCCGGTGTCCGACGTCCAGTTGCCAAAACCCGAACGTCGTCTGCCGGTGGTGCTCACCCTGCTCCAGATCGAGGAACTGATGGTGCTGCCACTGCGGATCGAGCCCAGCAAGAAAGCCCCGCCATGGCTCCCGCTGCGGGATGCGGCGATCCTCGAATTGTTCTATTCCTCCGGCCTGCGGATCGCCGAACTGCTGGCGATCGACGTCAAGGACCTCGATTTCATCGGTGAAACCCTACGGGTTCTCGGCAAGGGTGCCAAGGAACGGCTGGTGCCGATCGGAGGTCCGGCGCTCAATGCCATCCAACGCTACCGGCAGGCTGCCGAAATCACCTCCGGTCCGTTGTTTCTCAGCAAACTCCGCCGCCGCATCTCCCAGCAGGCGGTGGACCAACTGCTCAAAAAATACCTCAAGCTCAGCAGCATCCCCTTCGGCATCAGCCCGCACAAACTCCGCCACAGCTTCGCCACCCACCTGCTCGACGCCGGGGCGGATCTCCGCAGCGTCCAGTCATTGTTAGGCCACGCCTCGCTCTCCACCACCCAAATCTACACCCACGTCACCAAGGAACGCCTCAAGTCCGCCTACGACAGCGCCCACCCGCGGGCGTAATGGAAATCCCGCCAAAAAGCACATCTACCGTGCCCGACCCTACCCAACATTTCATCGACACCGCGCTCCGCCCGCTGGCGGGGGATGAAGCAGTGCGCGCCGCAGCCGAGGTGGGATTGCGCGCACGGATCGCAGCCTCCGGCACCGGTCGCGACGAAGAACTGGCGGAAGCCGCCGCCACCCTCGAAGCCGCCGACCGCCACCCCTGGCGAAAACACTGGCAGGGGGCGCTGGTGGGACTGATGCTGGCGGTGTCGCCGCCGTTGTTAGGTGGTCTCGCCCTGCCCTTCCATCATGCCGAGGAAAGGTATTGGACGCAGGCCGACGACCTGACGCGGGTGCCTCCCGATGTGGTCGCGTGGAACCGCTACGAGGGCGATCTTCTACCGATCTTGCGCCAGGAAACGATGGAACTGCTAAAGCCGCTCGACGCCCTCGCCAAGTAAGAATCCCGGCAAAGGCTGGGCTAGGCCGTCTCGCCGCTCCGTGACTGCCTCGTGGCTTGAAGCAAATGGCATAGCGATTGCCCTTCCACCCCTCTCCGCTCACCTCCCCCTGCGCCATCGTTGCAAACCACCCGTCACCATCATTCCCGCAGCCATAACCATCCGATACCGCCAGATTCCAGTTTTCCATAGACACCCTCTGCCGTTTTTCAAATTCTGCGCTTTTTTGCTTGAATTCTAACCAGGATCCGGCAGGTTTGCGGGTGTGGACAGCCTCACTCCATGCCACCACAACCACTCCTGCCTCGCCGCATGAAGAGAATCCTGATCATCGCGGGGCCGAACGGCGCGGGGAAAACAACCTTCGCTGAGGAGTTCCTTCCTGTCTCGCGCTTGTCGATGAGTGGGCGATCTATGATGCTTCCCGCTGCCCCGCAGTATTGATCGACGCGGGCGACCCCACCTCACCCGAAAAGCTCATGGAAGATGACCTACCCTATCACCCCCCCACATGCGTCGGTCAATCTCCGCGACCTCTCAGAGACTCGCGCTTCGCGGGTGCCCAGGCGGCCATGGATCGCGCGGCGGCCAAAGTCATCGCACGGGACCGAGCCGCCGGACTCGAGCCGGTCGTCGCCCGGCCCAAGGAAGAACCTAATAAACCCTGATGCCGTCTTCCCGATCCATTTCAAAATCCCAAAAGGGGCGAACTTCGTGCTGAGGGACTTCGCCATCAAAGGCTATGTGCTTGACCGCAAGCGCATGGAGAACGGCAATTTCCCTACAGCCGCAAGGGCTGGAGAACAAAATTGTTCTTTTGAACACTTTTTTCTTGCAAGGGGCCTGGATTCTGGCAAGTTGGGTCCTGTCAACCAACCCCATCAAACCATGAACGACACCATTACCGACCCGAATCCCACCACCGAACCGAACACCGGCACCGAACGGAGCGCCAGCAGCGAACGGAACACCGGCACCTTCGAACGGCTCCCGGACTACCCCATCTACAAGCCTAACAGCCGCGGTTCCGGCGGCGTCTTCCGCTTCGGCTTCAGCCCTTACAAGTCCGCAGTGTTCCTGGAAGCCGCTCCTCAATCCGGCGAGCGGCAGTTCGACTGGGACCAGAAAATCATCATGAAATGGACGCTGCCCGACCTCGGCCAGGCGCTCGCCGTGCTCCAGGGTCGCCAACCCCAGGCCAAGCTCTTCCATCAGTCCGAAAAAGCCAACAGCACCTTCGAACTGACCTTCCGCGACGACCCCGCCAAAGCACCCTATCTCATGATCGTCTCCCGCCAACTCACCGAGGACAAGACCGTCCGCAAGGTCGGCATCCCCCTCGCCCACGGCGAGGCCGCCATCCTCGAAACCGTCCTCCGCTCCGCCGTCACCCGGCTCATCGGATGGTAACGGCTCTGGCTTCAGAACTCGGCGTTTGCCCTCAAAAGAGCCGGGCTTTGGCTCAGGCCGTCCCTTCGCCATTCCGGCAGGCGGCGGTGACCGCCTCCCGGCCAATGCCGCGCAGCTCGAACAACCGGAAGATCGTCTCCTCGATCAGGTTGTTGGGGCAGGAGGCACCGGCGGTGACTCCCACCCGCACCGGACCGCCGCCCAGCAGGAGCTGCGAATACCCGGTGGTCACCTCCTCGCCGCGATGAAGATCAAAATGGACGATTTCTTCCAGCGACCGCAGCCGTGAGGCATCCTGGATGAAGAAGGTGGCGGTGCGGCCCTCGCCGATTTCCACGAGGTGGGCGGTGTTGGAGCTGTTGTAGCCACCCACCACCAACAGCACGTCCAATGGCTCCGCAAGCAGCTCGAACAGCGCATCCTGCCGTTCCTGGGTGGCGCCGCAGATCGTGTCGAACATCGAGAAATTCCGGTCGTCGCCGTCCCGGGTCACCAGTGCCGCCCGGAGCCGCCGCTGGATTTCCTCGGTTTCGCTCTTGAGCATGGTCGTTTGGTTGGCCACGCCCAGCTTGCCCAAGTGGAGGTCCGGATCAAACCCGGGAGAATACCCCCCCTTGAAATGCGCCAGCAACTCCTCCCGGGAGCCACCGCGGCCGTTGATATAGTCTGCGAGCACCGCCACATCGGCGAGGGTGAGCACCACCAGGAAATGTCCCGCCCCATCCTTGCCGAGGGCCCGCGAGGCCGTCGCCAGGGTTTCCTCATGAGTGGATTTGCCGTGGATCACCGCCGTCACGCCATCCCGCGCATACTCCCGCACCCGGCGCCACACCTTCATCACATCCCCGCAAGTGGTGTCCACCACATGGCAGCCGAGTTCGCTCAGCTTGTCCATGAAGGCGGTGGGTGCGCCGAAAGCCGGGACGATCACCACATCCTCCTCGCTCAGGCCGTCGTAGCTGGCATCCAGCTCCCGCCACGGCAGGGAAACGATCTCCATCGCCCGCAACTGGCCGTTCACATCCGGATTGTGGATAATCTCCCCGATGAGGAAAATCCGCTGCTGGGGAAACACCCGGCGGGCCGCATAAGCCAGATCGATCGCCCGCTCCACTCCGTAGCAAAATCCGAACTCCTTGGCCAGCAACACGGTGGTATTACCGAGGTCCAGGCGACCGCCCCGGGTGCGGAGTTGTTCCACCAGCGAGGATTCATAATGCCTCGCCACCTCGGCCGAGACCAGTTCCATCACATCCGGTCGCCGGACGTTGGTCCGGTCTCTCCTGGCGGCAGGGGCGGGGTCGCTCATCGCCGTGACCCATACGCCGGATTTCCCCCCAGGCCAAGTGATTTCGACAGTAATTTCGATGACCACTCGCAAGCGGAGGACGCACTCAGCCCGCAGTCCCGTGGCCGCGTTGGTCACAACGCGCCTGCCAATGGATCACCCTGAAAATCGCGATCGCTCGCCAACGACCCATAAGGAGCGTGGACCTTATTGTCCACGTTGCCAATGAGCCGCAAATGCCCGGCAGCGTAGCCGCGTATGCAATCCATCACACCTCCACCGTCCACACCCGCCCCTTCCGAAGTCTCCATCATCCGCACCGGTCGCGACGGCCGACTCCGGTTCACGCCGGAGCAGCGGCAGGAACTACTCGCCGCCTCGGAGCCGCGCCCCAACCGCATCCCGCGGAGCAACCGCTGGCCGGGAATTACCCAATGGGTTGGATGACAGGGTTCCAACCCTCCGAAAAAGGGAAGGAAGCGGCAGTTTTCCGGATTGCCTCGCGGGCCTTGCGCGTCACCGGCGATTCGGCTACTACTCGGGCATGGACCTATCCGACTTTCGCAGGGAATATTCAGCGCGGGGACTGCACCGGGCGGATCTCGACGCCGATCCGATCACCCAGTTCGCCGTCTGGTTTGCCCAGGCCAGCGAACTCGGGGTGGCCGAGCCCAATGCGATGTGCCTGGCCACGGCGGATCCGGACGGCATGCCCAGCCAGCGGGCGGTGCTGCTCAAATACTTCGATGCCTCCGGCTTTGTGTTTTTCACCAATTACCACAGCCGCAAGTCCGCCCAAATCGCCGCCAACCCCAAGGTTTGCGCGATCTTCCCTTGGATCACCCTGGAGCGGCAGATCATCATCCAGGGCGTGGCAGAGAAAATCTCCACCGCCGAGTCGCTCCGCTACTTCGTCTCCCGCCCCCGCGATTCCCAGATCGGTGCCTGGGTCTCAAACCAGAGCGAGGTGATCACGTCGCGCAAGTTCCTCCTCCAGAAACTTGCCGAAATCCGCGAAAAATTCAGTCACGGGGAGATCCCCCTGCCCTCGTTCTGGGGCGGCTACCGGATCGTGCCCCAGGCGATCGAATTCTGGCAGGGCGGCCCGGCCAGACTCCATGACCGGTTTCTTTACCAGCGAAACCACTCCGACTGGACCCTGGAACGTCTTTCCCCCTGATCCGCCATGCCCCCGTCAAGCCCACTCCGGATCCTCCTGATCGGCAGCTGCTGCGCCATGGCCGCCTGCTCGT